>NZ_KE384254.1:0-181469 GCF_000424845.1 Streptomyces sp. TAA040
CTCGGCCATCACTGCGAAGCCCGCTGGCTGCGGTACGTGCGCGCACACCTGCAGGACATGTTTCCCTTCGTCCCGCAGGACGCCGGCTACAACAAGCGGCTGCGTGCCGCACTTCCGCAGATCAAACGCGTGATACGGGTGCTCGCCAGGGATACCGACTTCTGGCACGACACGGTGTGGATCACGGACTCGACCCCGGTGCCGTGCGGGATGTCCCGCCCCACGGTCAAGCGCTCGGAACTGGCAGGCTGGGCGAACTACGGCTACTGCGCGTCGCATTCGCGGTTCTTCTGGGGGCTGCGGCTGTACCTGGTGTGTACCCCGGCCGGGATGCCGATCCTGTGGGCGCTGGCCGACCCCAAGCTCGGCGAGCGCGAGGTGCTGGCCGCGATGCTGGAGGCCGATGCCGAAGTGGTGCGCGAGCGGCAGGGCCTGCTGCTGATCAGCGACAAGGGCTTCGCCTCGAAACCCTTCGAGCGGTCACTGTCCGAACACGGCATCACGCTGCTGCGGCCGTCACGGAAGAAGGAGATCCTGCGGCCTGGGGAGCCGATGCTCAAGAAGGTCCGTCAGCTGATCGAGTCCGTGAACGACACCCTCAAGGGCCAGCTCGACCTGGAACAACACGGCGGACGCACCGTCGAGGGCGTCGCTGTCCGCGTCGCTCAGCGCGTGCTGGCCCTGGCCGCCGCGGTCTGGCACAACTTCCAGACCGGCCAGGCGGTCAGCCGCTCACTGACCGCCTACGACCACTGACCGTATTCGGAAAGACTCGTCTAGCGGCGCTAGTTCGGGTGGATGCAGGGACATGAGGCTGTGTACATCGGCGGTGACTGGCGCCCGGCAGCCGGCACCGCGACCATCGAGGTCCGCAACCCGGCCGACGAGCAGGTGATCGGCCGGGTCCCGGCCGGTACCGCGCAGGACGTGGACGCCGCCGTCCGGGCCGCCCGGACGGCGCTGCCCGGCTGGGCCGCGACCGCCCCGGCGGACCGCGCCGCCCGGCTCGCCGCGCTCCGTGACGGCCTGACCCGCAGGCGGGAGGAGATCGCCGACACGGTCTGCTCCGAGCTCGGTGCGCCGCTGCGGATCGCCCGGGCGGTGCACACGGACGTGCCGATCGCGGTGGCCGGTTCGTACGCCGCACTCGCGGCCGACCACGCGTTCGAGGAGCGCATCGGTAACTCCCGGGTGCTCCACGAGCCGGTCGGCGTGGTCGGGGCCGTCACACCGTGGAACTACCCGCTGCACCAGATCGTCGCCAAGGTCGCGGCGGCCCTCGCCGCCGGTTGCACCGTGGTGCTCAAGCCCGCCGAGGACACCCCGCTGGTGGCGCAGTTGTTCGCCGAGGCGGTGCACGAAGCCGGCTTCCCCGCCGGGGTGTTCGACCTGGTGACCGGTCTCGGCGCGGAGGCCGGTGCCGCGCTCGCGGCGCACGAGGGCGTCGACATGGTCTCCTTCACCGGTTCCACCGCGGTCGACCGGAAGATCGTCGGCCGGCTCGGAGACCTCGGCTTCCTCGGGCTCACCGTGCCGGAGGAGGAGGGCGGCTCGGGCGGCGACCACCTGACGTGCTGCCTGGTCACCGAGGAGCTCGGCCGGGGCGACTCGGCGGGGTGTGGCATGCTGTCCGTCTCGCTGGGGCTGGTGGCCAAGAGCATCGCCGCCTGGGGCAGCCCGGAGCAGCGCCGGCGCTGGCTGCCCGCGCTCTGCTCCGGCGAGGCGCTGGGATGCTTCGGGCTCACCGAGCCCGGCACCGGGTCCGACGCGGCGAACCTGACCACCAGGGCACGCCGCGACGGGGACGACTGGGTCCTCGACGGCTCGAAGACGTTCATCACCAACGGCACCTGGGCCGATGTGGTGCTGCTCTTCGCCCGCAGCGGCGAGGAGTCCGGCCACCGGGGCGTCTCCGCCTTCCTGGTGCCCACCGACTCCCCGGTGCTGGAGCGGCGGGAGATCCACGGCAAGCTCGGACTGCGCGGCCAGGCCACCGCCGAACTGCTGCTCGACGGGGTGCGGGTGCCGGACGCGGCCCGCCTCGGCCCGGAGGGCAAGGGCTTCTCGGTGGCCATGTCGGCCCTGGCCAAGGGCCGGATGTCGGTGGCCGCCGGCTGCGTCGGACTCGCCCAGGCCGCCCTGGACGCCGCCGTGGGGTACGCGGGCCAGCGGGAGCAGTTCGGAGGGCCCATCGCCCGCGACCAGTCGGTGCAGGAACTCCTCTCCGACATCGCGGTGGACGTGTCCGCGGCCCGCCTGCTCACCTGGCAGGTCGCCGACCACGTCGACCGCGGAATCCCGTTCACCACCGAGTCGTCGGTCGCGAAGCTGTTCGCCTCCGAGGCTGCCGTGCGCTCCGCCGACCGCGCCGTCCAGGTCTTCGGCGGCTACGGGTACACGGACGAGTTCCCGGTCGGCAAACTGCTGCGGGACGCACGGGTGATGACCCTGTACGAGGGCACCAGCCAGATCCAGCGGCTGCTCATCGGCCGCTCGCTGACCGGCGTCTCGGCCTTCTGAGCGCCCGTTTCGACCGACGGTTCTGACGGCTGAGGTGCGTGTCGGCCGCCGTGGCACGATCCTGTGGAGATCAGGCGGGAGGCGGCGAGGGACACGGTGGCGCAGGTGGAGGAGTGCTCTTCGCGATGAGTTCTGCGGCGACCGTGAGTCTGTGTCTCTTCGAGGGCAACAAGCCGATCATCGAGGAGAGACGATGGCCATGGGAAATCCGGAGCGTGCCAGGGATGTCTGGCCGCTCGTGCACGCGGAGCGTGCGGCGCTGATCCACGACCTTGAGAGTCTCAGTGACAAGCAGTGGGAGCAGCCGTCACTTTGCGAGGAGTGGACGGTCCATGACGTCGCTGCCCACCTGGTCGACTCAGCTCGCACGACGCGTCTCGGTTTCGTGGTCGGCCTCGCCCGGGCACGGTTCGACTTCCACCGCCAGAACGCTCACGGTGTGGCGCGCGAGCACGGTGCCTCACCGCTGGAGACGTTGGCGCGGCTTCGTCAGGTGGCCTCGCGGAAGTCGACCCCTCCGGCGCCCCTCGACAGCCGGATCGTCGAGGAGGTCGTCCACGGTGAGGACATCCGCCGCCCGTTGGGACTCACCCGCCGCTACCCCCGGGATGCCGTCGTCGGGGCGCTTCGCTTGCAGGCTCGCATCCCGGCGTCTTTCGGCGGCGCTAAGGAACTCGTGGCCCCTCTCCGCCTCACGGCGACCGATGCCGATGTGTCGATTGGCGATGGTCTGGAAGTGACCGGACCTGCGCTTTCACTGCTTCTCGCAATGATGGGACGACGCGTGGCGCTCAACGACCTGGGCGGCCGGGGAGTCGGTGCGCTGAGGCAGCCGACCTGACGATCGTGGGCCTTGGGCTTGCCCGGCTCCGTGGCGGTTTCCTGCGTGCGTCGCCACCCTGGGGCGGCAGGCCGGCCCGCGTTCCACCGTCATGTCGGCATCCTGTCAGCGGTGGGGAGCGGCAGAGAGGTGCAGTGGTCGGCAGGTTTCCGGGCCTGTCCGTTGCCGGGTCGGGGTCGGCGCACCCGTGCCACGCGGGCGAAACGGGCCTAAGCGGCTGCTCAGAGCTCGTTGTATGGTGTTCGCCCGGCCGACGGAAGCGGGGCGAGCACCATGGCGGCGGAAGCAGCCGAGACGGACACCGGGGACGACCCCGTGCGCGAGGGGGACGACTCCTTCCGGGGCGTGGCCCCGGAGGCCGCGAGGCGGTTGCTCCTCGCGGCGGTCGCCGCCTTCGCCGAGCGCGGGTTCCACGCCACCACCACCCGGGACATCGCCGGGCGGGCGGGGATGAGCCCGGCCGCCCTCTACATCCACTACCGGACCAAGGAGGACCTGCTCCACCAGATCAGCCGGGTCGGCCACGAGCGTTCGGTCCGCATCCTCGGGGAGGCCGCAGGTCGCGGGGGCACCGCGGCGGAACGGCTGGCCGCCGCGGTGCGCACCTTCGTCCGCTGGCACGCCGAGCAGCACACCACGGCACGGGTGGTGCAGTACGAACTCAGCGCGCTGGCCGAGGAGCACTACGCGGAGATCGCCGTGCTGCGCCGCCGCAGCGAGGAGATCATGCGCGAGGTGCTCGCGGGCGGGGTCGCCTCCGGCGAGTTCACCGTCTCGGACGTGCGCGCCACCGCGCTCGCCCTGCTTTCGCTCTGCATCGACGTCGCCCGGTGGTTCAGCCCGGAGGGCCGCCGCACGCCCGACGAGATCGGGGCCTTCTACGCCGGTCTCGCCCTGCGCATGGTCGGCGCGCAGCCGCCGGAGGAGCTCATCGGTAGTAGCGGCTGACGCTCTCCGCGACGCAGACCGGCTTGTCGCCGCCCTCCCGCTCCACCGTCACCCGGAGGGTGAGCTGCACGCCGTCGCCGTCGACCTCGGCGACCTCGGCGACCCGTACGCGGGCCCGCACCCGGGAGCCGACCGGTACCGGGGCGGGAAACCGCACCTTGTTGGTGCCGTAGTTGACGCCCATGGCCACCCCCCGCACCTGGAGGACCTGCGGCACGAGGACGGGCAGCAGCGAAAGGGTGAGGTATCCGTGGGCGATGGTCGTGCCGAACGGGCCCTGCTCGGCGCGCTGCGGGTCGACGTGAATCCACTGGTGGTCGCCGGTCGCCTCCGCGAACAGGTCGATCCGCCGCTGGTCGACCTCCAGCCAGTCGCCGGGGCCCAGTTCCTCGCCCACCGCCGTCCGCAGTTCGTCCACCGAGGAGAACACCCGGGGTTCCGTCATCGCCACTGCCTCCCATTCGAACAGAACAAGCGCTTGCTCGGCATGCTGGGGGGTGCGCCGCCGGCTGTCAACGCGCCGGACCCGCCGACGCGCCACCCGTTTCGGGAGCCCGTGCGCGCGGGCGGGGGCCCGCCGCCTCCCGGTGCGCGGTGCTCGGCCGCCCGGCGCGCTGCTCAGCGCACTGCCACCACCGCGCGCATGCCCTCGCCGTCGGCCGCGTCCATCGCCGAGATCAGCCGTCGCAGCACCAGGGCGAGCGGCCCGGGCGGCGGGTCGGACGGGTTCTCGGTGGGCAGCAGTGCCCGGCCGCCCCAGGTGCGGCGGTGCCAGTCGTCCAGGGCCGTGGGCTGCCGGATTCCCACGCACTTCTGCCGCCGCCGGCGGCGCGCGAACTCCCGCTCGTAGTCGAGCCAGACGTCGCGGGCCTCCTCCAACTCCTCCAGCGCGGCGACCAGCAGCGCCGGATCGGGCGCCCGGTCCTCCGGGGCGATGCCCGCCCGCTCGCACAGGTGGTGCCAGGTCGCGCGGTGCCCATAGGGAGCAAAGCGCTCGAGGCACTTGCGCAGGGCCTGGCGCCGCTGGGACGGCGTGCGGTCGACGTCGCGCACCTGCGCGGCGAGTGCTCTGAAACCGGCCAAGGTGATGCACCTCCGATGGGGCGAACCTCGTCTCATCGTCGATGTGACGTAGCCGGGGCCGAATCGGATCCACTCTCGTCACCGCCTTTCCCCGACACATACCGACCGGTTAGTCTGCGCTTCCCGGGCAGTTCGCGAGGAGAAGGGTCCACAGCGTGGAGAAGACAGGCGACGCCGGTGCGGACGGCGGCAGCGCGCCCGCCGGGCCGCTGCCGGTTCCGCAGCGGCTCCTCGCCACCGCCACCCGGCTCTTCGCGGACCGCGGCTTCGACCGCACCTCCGTCCAGGAGATCGTGGAGGCGGCCGGCGTGACCAAGGGCGCGCTCTACCACTACTTCGGCTCCAAGGACGACCTGCTGTACGAGGTCTACTCGCGCCTGCTGCGCCTCCAGCAGGAGCGGCTGGACGCGTGCGCCGACTCCGGCGGGCCCGTCGAGGAGCGGTTGCGCGCCGCCGCCGCCGACGTGATCGTCACCTCGGTGGAGAACCTCGACGACGCGGTGATCTTCTTCCGTTCGATGCACCACCTCGGGCCGGAGAAGCAGCAGCAGGTACGGGCCCAGCGTCGGCGCTACCACGAGCGGTTCCGCGCCCTGGTGGAGGAAGGGCAGCAGTCCGGCGTGTTCAGCTCCGTGCCGTCCGCCGACCTCGTGGTGGACTACCACTTCGGTTCGGTCCACCACCTCGGCACCTGGTACCGCCCCGACGGCCCACTCGGCGCACGGGAACTCGCGGACCAACTCGCGGATCTGCTGCTGCGCGCGCTGCGGCCGTGAGAGAGGGTGGTGGGCCGGCACGGAGGCAGCGGGCGGTACGGGAGTCCGGCAGTCCGGCGTTCCGGCCGGAAAGGCAGAGCGACGAGCGAGACCGGGTGAGGAACCTATGAAGGCATGGCGAGTTCACGAGACCGGCGAGCCCGGCAAGGTGATGCGGCTCCAGGACGTCCCCGAGCCCGAACCGGGGCCCGGCGAACTGCTGGTCGAGGTGCGGGCCGCGAACATCAACTTCCCCGACGCCCTGCTGTGCCTGGGCCGTTACCAGGTGCGGCCGCCGCTGCCCTTCACCCCGGGGGTGGAGCTGTGCGGCGTGGTGCTGGCCGGTGAGGGTGCCGAGGCCGGGACGCGGGTGGTGGCGCAACCTGTGCTGCCGAGCGGCGCCTTCGCGGAACGGACGGTGGTCACCGCGGACACCGCCCTGCCGGCTCCCGAGTCGCTGGACGACGCGGAGGCCGCGGCGCTGTACATCGGCTACCAGACCGGTTGGTTCGGGCTGCACCGCAGGGCGCGGATCCGGGCGGGGGAGACCCTGCTCGTGCACGCCGCAGCGGGCGGCGTGGGCAGCGCGGCCGTTCAGCTCGGCAAGGCCGCGGGCGCGAGGGTCATCGGTGTGGTCGGCGGCGAGGCCAAGGCGGAGGCCGCGCGGAAGCTCGGCTGCGACCTGGTGGTCGATCGCCGCACGGACGACCTCGTGGCGGCCGTCAAGGACGCGACCGACGGCCGGGGCGCCGACGTGGTCTACGACCCGGTCGGTGGCGACGCCTACGCCAAGTCGGTCAAGTGCGTGGCCTTCGAGGGGCGCATCGTGGTGGTCGGCTTCGCGAGTGGCGCCGTTCCCACCCCGGGGCTCAACCACGTGCTGGTGAAGAACTACTCGATACTCGGGCTCCACTGGGGCCTCTACCAGCGCAAGGACCCGCAGGCGGTGCGCGACTGCCACACGGAGCTGACGGCGCTCGCCGCGAGCGGCGCGATCAAGCCGCTGATCAGCGAGCGAGTGAGCCTCGACGAGGCCGCCTCGGCCGTGCAGCGGGTCTACGACGGCGTCACCACCGGGCGGGTCGTCGTGCTCCCCGGTGGTACGGGTGACGTGGAGGGCGGGTCGGCCGCAGGCTGACCGGCCGACCCGCGGAACGGGCCGGGGGCCGCCGCGCCACGTGGTGCGGCGGCCCCCGGGGCCGGCTCCGGACCCGTCAGGAAGCGGGCCCCTCGTACTTCCTCAGCTCGCGGCGGGCCAGCGACCGCTGGTGCACCTCGTCCGGCCCGTCCGCGAGCTGGAGGGTGCGGGCCGAGGCCCACAGCTCCGCCAGCGGGTAGTCCTGGCTCACCCCGCCCGCGCCGTGCAGCTGCACGGCCCGGTCCAGGATGCCCACCACCGTCCGCGGCACCGCGATCTTGATCGCCTGGATCTCGGTGTGTGCACCGCGGTTGCCCACGGTGTCCATCAACCAGGCCGTCTTGAGCACCAGCAGGCGCAACTGCTCGATCGCGACGCGTGCGTCGGCGATCCACTCCTGCACCACGCCCTGCCGGGCGAGCGGCTTGCCGAAGGCGGACCGGTCCAGCGCCCGGCGGCACATCAGTTCCACGGCGCGCTCCGCCATCCCGATCAGGCGCATGCAGTGGTGAATCCGTCCGGGGCCCAACCGGGCCTGGGCGATGGCGAATCCGCTGCCCTCCTCGCCGATCAGGTTCGCCGCCGGCACCCGGACGCCGTCGAAGCGGACCTCCGCGTGCCCGCCGTGCTGGTGGTCCTCGTAGCCGTACACCCGCATCGCCCGTGTCACCCGCACGCCCGGGCTGTCCCTGGGCACCAGCACCATGGACTGCTGGCGTCGCGGATCGGGCTCGTCCGGCGAGGTCTTGCCCATCACGATGAAGATCCGGCAATCCGGGTTCATCGCCCCGGAGATGTACCACTTCAGCCCGTCGATCACGAGTTCGTCGCCGTCGCGGGTGATGCGCGTCTCGATGTTGCGCGCGTCGGAGGACGCCACCTCGGGTTCGGTCATCGCGAAGGCGGAGCGGATCTCGCCGGTCAGCAGCGGCTCCAGCCAGTGCCGGCGCTGCTCCGGATCGCCGAACTCGGTCAGCAGCTCCATGTTCCCGGTGTCCGGTGCCGCGCAGTTCAGTGCGGTGGGGGCCAACTGCGGACTTCGGCCGGTGATCTCGGCGAGCGGGGCGTACTGGAGGTTGGTGAGTCCGGCACCGTAGGTGCGGTCCGGCAGGAACAGGTTCCACAGCCCCTGCCGCCTGGCCTCCGTCTTCAGACCGGTGACCACCGCCGGCGTCAGCCAGGGCGACTCCTGAGCGGCGCGCTGCTCCCCGGCGACCCGCTCGGCCGGGTGCACGTGCTCCTCCATGAAGGCCAGCAGGCGCGTGCGGAGTTCCTCGGTGCGGTCGTCCCGTGCGAAGTCCATCGCGGTATCAGCCCTTCTGCAGAGTGGTGAGGCCTTGGTCGGTGAGCACCGGCACCAGGGCGCCGATCCGGTCGAAGCCGGCGCCGACGGTCCGTCCGAGGGTGAAGCGGTAGTGGATCCCCTCGCAGATCACCGCGAGCTTGAAGTAGGCGAACGCGGTGTACCAGGCGATCCGGGAGACGTCCCGTCCGGAACCCGCGGCGTAGTGCTCGATCAGCTCCTCGGTCGCCGGGTGTCCGGGGGCGTCCCGGGTGGAGCTGATCGGTGTGCCCGGCACGTCCCGCTGACGGCTGTACATGGCCAGCAGGCCGAGGTCCGTCAGCGGGTCGCCCAGGGTGGACATCTCCCAGTCCAGGACTGCGGAGATCCGGCCGTCCCCGGTGACGAGCACGTTGTCCAGCCGGAAGTCGCCGTGCACCACGGTCGGCGGCGGGGACTGCGGCACCCCCGCGAGCAGGGCGGCCTGCAACTCGTCCATGCCGGGCAGCTCCCGGCTGCGCGAGGCCGCGAGCTGCTTGCCCCAGCGGCGCATCTGACGTTCCAGGAAGCCCTCCGGCCGTCCGAAGTCGCCGAGCCCCACGGCGGCCGGGTCGACGGCGTGCAGCGCCACCAGCACGTCCGGCAGGGCCAGCACCACGTCCCGGGTGCGCACCGGGCCGAGGGCTGCCAACTGCTCCGCGGTGCGGTACGGGGTTCCGGGCATCAGCTCCATGACGTAGAACGGCGCGCCGAGCACCTCGGGGTCCTCGCACAGCAGCACGGTGCCGGGCACCGGGACGTCCGTCGGTCCCAGGGCACTGATCACCCGGTGCTCGCGGGCCATGTCGTGCGCGGTGGCGAGTACGTGGCCCAGGGGCGGGCGGCGCACCACCCACGCGGAGGAGCCGTCCTCCACCCGGTAGGTGAGGTTCGACCGCCCGCCCTCGATCAGGGTCGCGCGCAGGGGCCCCGCGACGAGCCCGGGCCGCTCCCGGTCGAGGTGCGCGCGCAGCCGTTCCGGATCGAGACCGGGCGGATTGTCGTTGCTCATCGTGTTCCTCCAGCCGGAACGGACGGGACCGTCACCGATCATGCCGACTAGTCGGTATGACGTCCAGGGGCAGTGTCCCCTCGATCGTGCGGTTCCCGTCCGGGCCGGAGGCGACCGGGCGCGGTCAGTGCGGCAGTGCCTGGGCCGCGGCCTCGCTCAGCGGGGTGGTGGGACGGCCCTGAGCTGTGCCAGTTCCCCGGCGGGGTGGCGAGGGCTCCCCGGGAGACCTGGACGTCCGCGTCGACGAGCAGGTCGACGAGGAAGGGCCGGTGGTCGGCGACAGGCGCCCGTGCTCAGCGGCCCAGGACCAGCAGCGCCAGGCCGACCGCCACCAGCAGCAGGGTGCAGCCGGCGGTCACCGCCGCGGAGGTCGTGGACAGCGTCGCCGGGCGGCGCACCCCCAGCGACCGGCTGCGTCGGCGCGCGGTGAGCAGCAGCGCCAGCAGGGCGAGAGCGGGCACCGCCCCGACCGCGGCACCCGCCGGGCCCAGGCCAGAGAGCACCAGCTGCCGGGCGGCCAGCAGCGCCGCCACCGTGGCGGCCAAGGTGGTACGGCGCCAGGCGAGCCGGGTCCGCTCCGGCTGGACCCCCGGATCCCTGACGGCGCTCACCCGGAGACTCGGCCGACCAGTACCGCCGCGGCGACCAGCAGCGCGGCGAGGCTCGTCCCCGCGGCGAGCAGGGCGGGGAAGCGGGACTCGGGCAGGTCCTCGCCCCGCCGCATCGCCCGCTCGCAGCGCACCCAGTGGTTCACCGCGCGCACCGCGCACACCGCGCCGCCGAGCAGCAGCGCGACGGCGACGGCCGTCCGCGGGGCCCGGTCGAGACCCGTGAGGAACTGGTCGACCGCGAGCCCGCCGGCGACCAGGGCCAGCGCAGTGCGGATCCAGGCGAGGAAGGTGCGCTCGTTGGCGAGGGAGAACCGGTAGTCCGGGGTGCTGCCCTCCGCTCTCACCCGCTGCGGCGCGAACCACAGACGTACCGCCTCGATGAGACGTCCGATCATGATCAGAGCCTAGCGAGTGCCGGCGGACGGCGCTCGCCCGCCCCTCGCCCGCGTCCCGCCGCTTCCGCGCACCCGCCCACGGCCTGCCGGGCCGTACGCCGTCCCGATGCACCTGCGGTGTCCGCACGGTTGACGCCCCGACTACCGACCGGTATGCCTTCCGGCATGGTCTATGACGCAGATGTCATCGTGATCGGTGCCGGTCTGGCGGGACTGGTCGCCACGGCCGAGCTGGCCGACGCCGGGCGCACGGTGGTCCTGCTCGATCAGGAACCCGCGCAGTCGCTCGGCGGCCAGGCGCACTGGTCCTTCGGCGGCCTCTTCTTCGTCGACTCGCCCGAGCAGCGGAGGCTGCGCATCCGCGACAGTTTCGATCTGGCCTGGCAGGACTGGCAGGGCGCCGCGGGATTCGACCGGGCCGACGACCACTGGCCTCGTCGGTGGGCGGAGGCGTTCGTGGACTTCGCCGCGGGGGAGAAGCGACCCTGGCTGCACCAACAGGGGCTCCGGCTGTTCCCGGTGGTCGGCTGGGCGGAGCGCGGCGGCTACGACGCCACCGGGCACGGAAACTCGGTGCCCCGATTCCACCTCACCTGGGGCACCGGCCCCGGTGTGGTCGAACCCTTCGCCCGACGGGTCGCCGCCGCGGTCGACCGAGGCCTGGTCGAACTGCGCTTCCGGCACCGGGTGACCGGGCTCGGCCGCACCGCGGGCGCGGTGGACACCGTCACCGGCGAGGTCCTCGCCCCCAGCGACGTCCCGCGCGGCGTCCCCAGCAGCCGCGAGGTGGCCGGACGCTTCTCGCTGCGCGCCCAGGCGCTGGTGATCACCACCGGCGGCATCGGCGGCAACCACGACCTCGTCCGGGCCAACTGGCCGGAGCGGATGGGCAGCCCGCCCGCCCGGCTGCTGACCGGCGTGCCGGCCCACGTGGACGGGGCGATGCTGGGCATCGCCGAGAAGGCCGGCGCCCGGCACATCAACAAGGACCGGATGTGGCACTACCCGGAAGGCGTGGCGAACTGGGACCCGGTCTGGCCGGGGCACGCCATCCGCATCCTCTCCGGGCCCTCCCCGCTCTGGCTCGACGCCACCGGCAAGCGGCTGCCGGTGCCGCTCTTCCCCGGCTTCGACGCGCTGGGCACCCTGGAGTACATCCTGCAGACCGGCTACGACTACACCTGGTTCGTCCTCAACCAGCGGATCATCGAGAAGGAGTTCGCCCTCTCCGGATCGGAGCAGAACCCGGATCTCACCGGCCGGAGCGTCAAGCAGGTGCTGGGGCGTGTCCGGCCCGGTCCGCCGGGGCCGGTCCGCGCCTTCATGGAGCGCGGAGCGGACTTCGTCGTCGAGCGCGACGTGGCCGCGCTGGCCCGCCGGATGAACGAACTGACCGGCGACCGGCTCGTGGACGCCGCCGAACTGCGGCGGGAGATCGCCTCACGGGACCGGGAGATCGCCCACCCGTTCACCAAGGACCTCCAGGTCACCGCAGTACGCGGGGCCCGCAGGTTCCTCGGTGACAAGCTGATGCGGGTGGCACCGCCGCACCGGATCCTGGACCCCGCCGCCGGGCCGCTGGTGGCCGTCCGGCTCAACATCCTCACCCGCAAGTCGCTCGGCGGCCTGGAGACGGACCTCTCCTCGCGCGTGCTGTCCGCAGGCGGCGATCCGCTGCCCGGCGTCTACGCGGCAGGCGAGGCGGCCGGTTTCGGCGGTGGCGGGGTGCACGGCTACCGCTCGCTGGAGGGCACCTTCCTCGGCGGCTGCATCTTCTCCGGCCGCACCGCCGGACGGGCCGCCGCCGAAGCCGTCGGCTGACCGGCCCGCTCGTGTCCCCCGCGGGTGCGGTCCTGCGCGTTCACGGTGCCGAGCCGGTGCCCAGCACCTCCGCGAGGTCGTAACCGACCGGTTCGGCGAGCTGGGCGTAGGTGCAGGAGCCCGGGGCGCGGTCGGTGCGCCACCGGCGGAAGCGGGTGGTGTGCCGGAACCTGTCGCCCTGCATGTGGTCGTAGGCGACCTCGCACACCCGCTCGGGGCGCAGCGCGAGCCACGCCATGTCCTTCGTCCCGGACCAGCGGCTCGGCGCACCCGGCAGCCGGTCACTCGCGTGGGCGTCCTCGCTGCGCCAGTCGGCCCAGGGGTGGGCCGCCCCCTGCGGGGCGCCGGGATCGATGCGCAGCGGTGCCAGCTCGTCCATCAGCTCCCGGCGCCGTCGCTGGGTGAACGAGGAGCACGCCCCGACGTACTGGAGCCGTCCTGCTTCGTCGTGCAGGCCCAGCAGCAGCGAGCCGATGACCGGTCCGCTCTTGTGCGGACGGATGCCCGCCACCACGCAGTCCGCGGTGCGCTCGTGCTTGACCTTGGTCATCAGGCGCTGATCGGGACGGTAGGGGAGGTCGAGTCCCTTGGCGACCACCCCGTCCAGTCCCGCCCCCTCGAACTGCGCGAACCAGCGTTCGGCGAGCTCCCGGTCGGTGGTCGCGGGCGCCAGGTGCACCGGGGGAGGCGCGTACCGGAGCGCGGTGGCCAGCAGCTCGCGGCGCTGCCGGAAGGGCACGTCCAGCAGGACGGTGTCCTCCAGCGCCAGGAGGTCGAACGCGACGAAACCGGCCGGGGTGCGGTCGGCGAGCGACCGCACCCGGGAGTCCGCGGGGTGCACCCGCGCCTGGAGCGCGTCGAAGTCCAGCCGCCCGTCGACCGCGACCACGATCTCCCCGTCCACCACGCAGCGCGGCGGCAGGGCGGAGCGGAGCGCCGGAACCAGCTCCGGGAAGTAGCGGGTGAGCGGTTTGGCGGAGCGGCTGCCGAGCTCGACCTCGTCGCCGTCCCGGAAGACCAGCGCTCGGAAGCCGTCCCACTTGGCCTCGTAGTGCATTCCGGGCGGGATGGCCGGTGCCGCCTTGGCGAGCATCGGTCTGACGGGCGGCATCAGCGGAAGCTGCATGGCCCGATTCTCCGTCGGCGGGCGCGCTCGCGCCTGCCGGGAGCGCGCCGGGCGGCGGGCGGCCGCCGACCGTCCTACCGTGAGGGCATGGCCGACGCGCTGGAGCTGACAGTCGGGGAGCGGACGGTACGCCTGTCCCACCCGGACAAGGTGTACTTCCCCGAGCGGGGCTTCACAAAGCTGGATGTGGCCCGCCACTACCTGACCGTGGGGGACGGGATCGTGCGCGCGCTGTGGGACCGTCCCACCACGTTGCAGCGCCACCCGGACGGCGTCACGGGGGAGTCCTTCTACCAGAAGCGGGCGCCGCGGAACCTGCCGGAGTGGATCGGCACCGCACGGATCACCTTCCCGAGCGGGCGGCACGCCGACGAGATCTGCCCGCGCGAACTCGCGGCGGTGGTCTGGGCCGCCAACCTGGGCTGCCTGACCTTCCACCCGTGGCCGGTGCGGTCGGGGGCCCTGGACCACCCGGACGAGTTGCGCATCGACCTCGATCCGCAGCCCGGCACGGACTACGCGGACGCCGCCCGGGTGGCCGCCGAACTGCGCGATCTTCTCGCCGAACTGGGGTTGCGCGGCTGGCCCAAGACCTCGGGCGGCCGCGGGGTGCACGTCCTGGTGCCGCTGGTCGCGGAGCGGGCGTTCGTCGACGTGCGGCGGGCGGCGATCGCTCTCGGCCGGGAACTGGAGCGGCGTGCGCCGGACCGGGTGACCACGGCCTGGTGGAAGGAGGAGCGGGGCGAGCGGATCTTCGTGGACTACAACCAGACCGCGCGCGACCGGACGGTCGCTTCCGCCTACTCGGTGCGACCCGGACCACGCGCCCAGGTCTCCGCCCCGCTTCGCTGGGACGAGGTGGCTGATGCCCGGCCCGAGGACTTCGATCTCGCCACCATGCCCGCGCGCTGGGCGGCCGCCGGGGATGTGCACGCCGACCTGACGGAGCACGCCTTCCGGCTGGACACGGTACTGGAGCTCGCCGAACGTGACGCGAGGGACCACGGGCTGGAGGACCTGCCCTACCCGCCGGACCATCCCAAGACGGCCGGCGAGCCCGCCCGGGTGCAGCCCAGCCGGGCCAGGCGCCCCGGCTGAGCCGCGGGCCGGGCCCTGTACGGCGGGGGGTGCTGCCGGGTCGCGTACCGGCCGCACCCCCCGCCGTTCAGCTCACCTGTTGATGCAGGTGTTGCCGAAGGTCGGGTTCAGCAGGCCCACCACGTTCACGGTGTTGCCGCAGAGGTTGACCGGCACCGAGACCGGGACCTGGATCAGGTTGCCGCTCAGCACGCCGGGGGAGTGTGCCGCGATGCCGTCCGCGTGCGAGCCGCTGGAGGTAGCCAGCGCGGACCCGGCGCCGCCGATCATGACGGCACAGCCGGCGGCGGCCACGGTGGTGGCCTTGATGATGCGCTTCATCATCAATCTCCTTATCAGTGGGTGAATGAATCATGACGCTCAACGAGCGGATTGGTTCAGGGATACGCCCTGTCACTCGATGGGCTCATGGCCGCCCCGGTGACACGGGCGGGCGAATACGATTGCCGCGGGGAGAACGACTCGGGGCGGGATCAGGCACGTTCAGTGCCATCATTCGGTGTGTCCAGCGCGTCTCGCGTGATCTCCAACTGGCTTTCTGTCAAGGTGCTCCCCTGCCTGGGCCGAAAGAATACGGAGAGCGAGTAATGAGAATGGCAACGGGATCTGCCGGGCGAAGTGTCCTGGTAACGCTGGTTTCTGTGGCGGCGGCCGTCACCGCGCCGTCGGCGGCCGCCGCTCCGACGGTCTCCGAAGCGGAACGCATCGTTTTCGGCGAGCGTTATCATTCGGTCCAACACGGCGGAATCGTCCGTGCGGCAAATTCCTCGATCACCTGCCGCGAACCCGTCGCGCGCGGCGCGGGCTCCTGCCCAAGCGCGCGCCGGTCGGCCGGGGTCAACGGCGACTTCGACATGTTCTACGTCGATGTCGACGACGACTCGAACACCTACAACTCCAGCCGGGCGGACCTCCGGATGCCCGAGGGGGCCGAGGTGAGCTGGGCGCGGCTGTACTGGGGCGGGAACCTGCGGGTCGGCGAGCAGAAGCCGCCGGCGGACAACGGCCGGGTGCTGGTCGCCGAGCCGGGCGGCCGGTACAGGGAGGTGCTCGCGGACTCCGTCGTCGGGCACCGCACGACCGGCAGCACCGACGCCTTCCAGGCGTCCGCCGACGTCACCGACCTGGTGCGGGGCAGTGGTTCGGGCTCCTGGACGGTGGCCCAGGTGAACGTCGCGAGGGGACACTCCGCGGCGGGCGCGTGGGGCGGCTGGACCCTGGTCGCCGCGTACGAGGACGAACGGGAGCCGCTGCGCACGCTGGCAGTCTGGGACGGCTTCGAGGCACTGCACGCCGGCCGCCGCTCGCTCGGGGTCTCCATGGACGGCCTGGATGTCCGCCCCGGGGCCGAGGGCAGCCTCGGCCTGGTGGGCTACAACGGGGACCGCGGGAGCACCGGGGACTCGCTCACCGTGCAGGCCGACGCGGGCCCCGCGCACCGGGTGCGGGACGCGGCGAACCCCTCGGACGACCTGCTGAATTCCACGATCTCCGCGCATGGCAAGCACACAGGTGCGCGCAGTCCGGCCTATGCGAACACGCTCGGATACGACTCGGACGTGTTCGACATCAAGCCCGCCCTCGAACGAGGTGCCGAACGAATGAATTTCCGATTCTCCACCCGCTCCGAGGGTTATCAGACAGGCGTTCTCTTCCTTCAGGCGGAGGCAACGGACTGACACACCCATCCGGCCCGCGGGCAGGCACCGAGCCCTTCGGCACGGTTGCCCGACGCCCCCGGACGGCGCACCTCCCGCGATGATCGGCCGCCTCGGCGCCTTCCGCCCGCCGGAGCGCGAAGAGAACCGAATCCGACGCGAAAACGAAGAGACCCACGCGATGCCGACGCGCGCACCTCGCGTCCGACGCGAACAGGGCCCGAATTTCGGCAGCCTCCGGCGCCGTTCGGCCGGGGTCGTCCGACAGGAAACCCGCACCACGTACGAGGGGAGAGAACGGCACGTGTCACCGCACACACGATCCGACGATGTGCTCACGGTGCTGCACCTCGCGCAGCCCGTCGAGGGCGGTGTCGCACGGGTGGTCGCCGATCTCGCTCGCGCCCAGGCGCACGCCGGAGTGCGGGTGGCCGTCGCATGCCCCGAGAACGGCACGCTGGCGGACGCCGCGGCTTCCGCCGGTGCCACCGTGCTCCGCTGGCAGGCGGGACGGCAACCGGGCCGGGCGCTGCCGGCCGAGACGCGGTCCGCGGCGGCGCTGGTCCGACGCGTCCGGCCGGACCTCGTCCACACCCACAGCGCCAAGGCCGGACTCGCCGGACGGCTGGCGGTACGCGGCGCACTCCCCACCGTCCACCAGCCGCACGCCTGGTCCTTCCACGCCGTGGAAGGACGCACGGCCCGACTGGCCCTGGAGTGGGAGCGGTTCGCCACCCGATGGACCTCCCGGCTGCTGTGCGTGAGCGAGGACGAGCGCCGCCTCGGCGCGGAGGCGGGCGTCAGGGCCGACTGGGCCGTCGTCCGCAACGGCGTGGACCTCCGGCGGTTCGCGGCCGACGGACCCGGCGACCGGGCCCGGGCGCGCGCCCGCCTCGCCGAGCGGTGGGGCCTCCCGGCCGGGGAACCGCTCGTCGTCTGCGTGGGCAGGCTGTGCCGGCAGAAGGGCCAGGACCTGCTGATGGAGGCCTGGCAGCGGGTGGTGGCGGAGGTCCCCGGAGCCCGGCTCGCCCTCGTCGGCGACGGACCGGACGCAGCGGCGCTGCACCGCTCGGCGCCCCCCGGCGTTGTCTTCGCCGGCGCCGCCGACGACCCCGTCCCCTGGTACCGGGCCGCTGACCTCGCGGTGCAGCCCTCGCGGTGGGAGGGCATGGCCCTGGCTCCGCTGGAGGCGATGGCCGGTGGCTGCCCGGTGCTTCTGACCGACGTCGGCGGCGCCCGGGAGTCCCTGCCCCCGCAGGAGGAGCGGCACTGCCTGGTACCGCCGGAGGACCCGCACACACTCGCACGGGCGTTGACCGGCCTGCTGCTCGACGCAGAACTCCGCGACACGCTGGGCGACCGTGCCCGGCACCACGTTCGGACGACATACGACGTGCGGCGCACGGCGGCAGCGGTTTCGGATCTCTACCGCGAACTGCTCGGCCTGCCGCACCCCGAGTGCAGGGAGCGCATCAGGCAATGACGACGGAGAGCGCAGGAGCGCCCGACCGAGGCCGCGTACTGGCCCGTGCGGGCACCACCGAACCGGCGGCACCCGCCTTCCCACCGCCGAGATCCGCCGACCGCCCAACGGCCCCGGCGGGTCGGCCCGCGCCCGGCCCCGCCCCGGTCGGCGGGCTGCTGCTGACGGCCGACTGCCTGGCCGCGGCCGGTTCGGCCGCGGCGGTCGGCGTGCTGACCGACACCGCGGCGACACTGCTGCTGCTCGTCCCCGGGCTGCTGCTGGCGCTGCTGCTGAACGCCCACGCCGGACGCTACCGGCCGGTGATGTCCGCCTCAGCCTTCACCGACCTGCCCGGCCTGCTCGGCAGCGCCGCCCTCGCCTGGTGCACCGCCGCCGCGGTGCTCGCGGCCGTCCTGCCGCGGGAGGCACTCGGATGGGCGGCGCTCGCCGCCCTCGTCCTCCTGCACACGGCGACGGCCTCCCTGGCGCGCGGCGCGGTGCACACCGCGGGACGCGCGGCGGCCCGCCGGCGCCCCCGCTCCACCCTCGTCGTCGGCTCGGGACCGGCGCCGCAGAAGGTGGCCAGGACCCTCTACGACCACCCCGAGTACGGTCTGCGGCCTATCGGTCTGGTGCCGTGCGGTCCGGGCCAGGAGACCCAGCCCGACGAACCGCCGTTGCCCCGGCTCACCTCCTCCGAGGACATCACCCGGGCGGTCATCCAGAACGCCGTCCAGGACGCGGTGTTCACCTCCTTTACCGAACACGACCCGCGCTCAGCCGAGTTGGTGTCCCTGCTCACCGCGCAGGGCTGCACGGTCTGGCAGCTCGGCACCGAACCGGGCGCCTTCGCCACCGGGCCGGGTGTGCCCGCCGGTGACCTGTGGGGCTTCGGCTGCCGCCGGGTGGAGCCGCCCCGGCAGGGGCGCGGCCACCCGGCCAAACGGCTGCTCGACCTGGTCGGCGCCGGCACCGGACTGCTGCTGCTGGCGCCGCTGCTGCTGGGCTGCGCCCTCGCCGTGCGCTGCGCCGACGGGCCGGGCGTGCTCTTCCGCCAGGAGCGGATCGGCCGGGACGGACGCCCCTTCGTGCTGCTCAAGTTCCGCACCCTGCGCCCGGTCGACGCGTACGAGTCGGCGACGCTGTGGAACGTCGCGCACGACCGCCGGATGAGTGCGGCGGGCCGGTTCCTGCGCCGCACCTCGCTCGACGAGCTGCCGCAGTTGTGGAACGTGCTCCGCGGGGACATGAGCCTCGTCGGCCCGCGTCCCGAACGCCCTTACTTCGTCAACCAGTTCAGCCAGAGCCATGAGGGCTACGCGCACCGCCACCGGATGCCCGTCGGCATCACCGGGCTCGCCCAGGTCAACGGACTGCGCGGGGACACCTCCATCGAGGACCGCGCCCGCTTCGACAACCACTACATCGACAGCTGGTCGGTGTGGCAGGACGTCCGGATCCTGCTGCGGACCGCCGGCTCGGTCTTCCGGCTCGGGGGGAGCTGACATGCCCGGCCCCGGGGAGGCCCGGTCACGCGGGAGCGGACCCGCGCCGGCGCACGGCACTCCGCCCACCGGCACTCCGCCCACCGGCACTCCGCCGGTCCGGGCGCCCGAAGGCGGCGCGATCCCGGCTCCCCGTATGCCCCGCCGTCCGCCTCACCACCGGTCCCGGGCGGCCGCGCTGCTCCGCCGCTTCGCTCCGGTGCTGCCGACCGCGGCCGTGGTCCTGCTGCTGTGCGCCCCCACCGGCGACGGCGGCGACGGCGCGCGCGCCTCGCCGGCCGACGCCGCCTCCGGCGTGCTCGTGCTGTTCTGCGCCGTGCGGCTGCTCCGTAGCGGTGCCAGACCCCTCAGCCGGACGGCGGCGCTACTGCTGGCCGCGCCCGCGCTCGCCTTCGCGCTCGCCACGGCCACCTCCTTCGACCCCGCGGGGAGCCTCCCGGGCTTCGTCCGCTACGTGCAGGTCTTCGTCCTCGTCCCCGCCGCGGTCGCCCTGCTGCTGCGCGACCGCGCGGACTTCCGGGTCGTCCTCGGCACGGTGCTGCTCATCGGGGTGGTCCAGGGGGCGATCGGGGTCCAGCAGTACCTCACCGGCACCGGCGCCTCATACCAGGGCCAGGACATCAGAGCGGTCGGCACCTTCGGCCCGCTGGACATCATGGGCATGTCCACGGTGGTCTCCTACGCGCTGGTGATCGCCCTCGCGGTCGGACTGCGCCCGCCCGTCGGCGCTCCGCGCTGGACCCGGCCGGCCGCACTCGGCTGCGCCGCCGCCCTGTTGGTGCCGCTCGCGGTCTCCTTCAGCCGGGGCGCGTGGATCGCCACCGCTGCGGCCGTCGCCGCGGTGCTCCTGCTGGCCGGGCTCCGGCTCGCCCTGCGCACGCTGGCCGTCCTGGCGGCGGCCGCGGTGGTGCTGGTCGGCGGCGCCGGCGTGGGGGGTGAACTCGTCGGCGAACGCCTCGGCAGCATCACCCGGGTCACCGCGGCGCCCGACCAGTCCGTCACCGACCGGTACACCATGTGGGAGGCGGCCACCCGCATCTGGCGCTCCGACCCGGTGACCGGCGTCGGTCTCAAGGGCTTTCCGGCCCACCGCGACGGCAACGCCTCGGTGGCCCTGTCCTCCGGCAGCGACACGGCCGGAGCGGGCCGGGAGTTCACACGCGAACCCCTGCTCTCCCCGCACAACATGTACCTGCTGGTGTTGAGCGAGCAGGGGCTGGTCGGGGTGACCGCGTTGGCCGGGGGGTGGCTGGCGCTGCTTGCCCTCGGCGTCCGCCGGCTGCGTCGCGACCGCGTCGCCGGCCGGCCGGTCGACTGCGGGGCGGCGGCCGTCGGCCTGCTGGTCTGGCAGCTGGTCGACTTCACCTACGCCGACATCGGCGGACCGTCCACGGTGCTCACCGCCGTGATGCTCGGACTGGCCGTCCGGTGGGCGCTTGACCCACGGTCGCGGCCCGCCGGGCAACCGCGCCCGCCGCATCCGCGGCAGGGCGCCGAAGCACAGCCACGGACCGAGTCGCCGGGGGGCGTCCGATGAGAGACACGACCACTGCGGGCCCGCCACGGGAAGGCGTCCCGGGAGCCCCGCCGCCGGGGGCTCCGCCGTCCCCGCCCCCGCCCCGAGGGCGCCCCGCCGGCGAGGAGCCCGGCGGGGCGGCGGAACCGCCGCCCTCGCCGCTCGGACGGTTCCTCGCCAGGGCGGCGGCGTTCACCGCACTGCTGACGGCGGCCGGCGCGCTGCTCGGTCTGGTCCGGGACCAGACCATTGCCCACCTCTTCGGCGCCGGCAGCGAGACCGACGCCTTCCTCGTCGCCTGGACGCTGCCGGAGGTCGCCTCCACCCTGCTCATCGAGGACGCGATGGCGCTCGTCCTGGTCCCCGCCTTCAGTCTCGCCCTCTCCCGCCGGGCTGCGCTGCGCCGGAGCCGGGCAGGACGCGACCCGGTCCGCGACCTGCTCGCAGGGACCCTGCCCCGGCTGCTGGCGGTCCTCGTACTGGCGGCCGGTCTGCTCGCGGCGGCGGCACCGCTGCTGGTCGGGGCCCTCGCCCCCGGCCTCGCTGACCCCGGCCTGGCGGTGGACTGCACCCGGCTGACCGCGCTGACCGTGCTCACCTTCGGGGTCGCCGGGTACTTCAGCGCCGCACTGCGTGCGCACCGCAGTTTCGTCCCGCCGGCGGCGATCTACGCGGCCTACAACATCGGCATCATCGCCACGATGGTCGGTCTGCACGCGCTGTGGGGGGTGCGCGCCGCAGCGGCCGGGGTCGCGGTCGGCGGCATGCTGATGGTGCTCGTGCAACTGCCCGCGTTCCTGCGCAGAATGCCGGTACGCGTCGCGCGTCGGGAGCCCGGCCCCGCCCTCCGGGCGGAGACGGCGGCCCTGCCGCCGGCCGAGGGCAGGGCCGCCCTGCTCAGCTTCGGACTGCTCGCCCCGGTCGTGCTCTTCGCGCTGAGCCGCCAGTCCCAGGTCCTGGCCGAGCGGTTCCTGGGTTCCACCCTCCCCTCGGGCGCCATCTCGCATCTCAACTACGCGCAGAAGGTCGCCCAGATGCCGATGATCCTGTCGCTGATGATCTGCACCGTCACCTTCCCGGTCGTCGCCCGGGCGATCGCCGACGGCGAGGCGGACCGGGCCCGCCGCCGGGTGGAGCGGGACCTCACGCTGGCGGCGCTCGTCGTCCTGGTCGGCGGTGCGTACGTCGCCGCCTACGCACCCCAGATCATCGAACTCCTCTTCCAGCGAGGGGCGTTCGAGCAGCAGGACACCGCGACGACCGCCTCGGTGATGCGGGTGTACGCGCTCGGCCTGCTCGGGCACAGCCTGGTCGGGGCGCTGGTCCGGCCGTTCTTCTCGGCCGCCCGCCCCACCTGGTACCCGGCCGGCGCGATGGCCGTCGGACTGCTGATCACCGTGGTCGCCGGCGCCCTGAGCGCACCGCACTGGGGGGTGCACGGCATCGCCGCCGCGAATGCCGTCGGCATCAGCGCCGCCGCGCTGCTGCTCCTGCACGGCCTCGGCAGCCGCGTCATCGGCATCGACGTGGCCCGGGTCGCACGGGACCTCGGCCGGCTGGCGGTGGCGGCTGCGGCCGCCACGGCCGCCGGCTGGGCCGTCGCCCCGCTGATCCCGCACGCCCTGCTCGCCGCCGCGGTCGGCGGCCTGCTGGTGCCCGCCGTCTTCCTCCTGGCCGCCCTGCTCGTCCGGGCACCGGAGGTGCCGCAACTGCTCGACGCCGTCAAGGGAAGACTCACCGCCGTCCAAGGGAAGATCCGCCATGACCGCTGACCAGGCTCCCGCAACCACCGTCCCGCAGCCCTCCTCCGGGCGGCGCCACGCTCCGCCGTGGCTGCTGATGTACCACTCGGTCACCGAGTACACCGCAGACCCCTACCGGGTGACGGTCACCCCGGAGAACCTCGGGCGCCAGTTGGGCTGGCTCGCCCGCCGCGGCCTGACCGGAGTCGGCATCGCCGAACTCCTGGCGGCCAGGGAGGCCGGCCGTGACGCCGGACTCGTCGGCCTCACCTTCGACGACGGGTACGCCGACTTCCTCGACCACGCCGTGCCGCTGCTGCGGCGGCACGGCTTCACCGCCACCGTCTTCGTCCTGCCCGGACGGCTCGGCGGCGACAATGCCTGGGACCCGGAGGGGCCGCGCAAGCCCCTGCTCACCGCGGACGGCATCCGCACCGTCGCCGCGGCCGGCATGGAGGTCGGCTCGCACGGGATGCGCCACGAGAACCTGCCGGAGGCGGACGACACCGTCCTGCGGCAGGAGACCGTCCGCAGCCGCGAGGTGCTGGAGGAGATCACCGGGACCGCGCCCGCGGGGTACTGCTATGCCTACGGCGCGGTGAATGCCCGGGTCGCGGCCGCCGTGCGGGACGCGGGCTACGACTATGCCTGCGCCATCGACCCCGGTCCGCTCACCGGCCGCCACGCCCTGCCCCGGGCCCACGTGGGCGACCGGGACACCGCGCTGCGGATGCGCCTCAAGCGCGCGCTGCACCCGCTGCGCCGCAGCCCGCTCCCGGCAGAGGAGCACGCTACCGGGAGCGGCCGATGAGAGCGCTGCACGTCATCACCGGCCTCGGCGTCGGCGGCGCGGAGCTCCAGCTCCGCATGCTGCTGCGCCGGCTGCCCGCCGACTGCGACGTGGTGACCCTGACCAACCCGGGTCCGGTGGCCGACGGCATCGAGGCCGACGGCCGCACCGTGGTCCATCTCGGGATGGCCGGGAACCGCGACCTGGGCGCACTGCCGCGGCTGGTCTCCCTCATCCGGCGCGGCCGCTACGACCTGGTGCACACCCACCTCTACCGGGCCTGTGTCTACGGCCGGCTCGCCGCCCGGGCCGCGGGCGTGCGGGCCGTCGTCGCCACCGAGCACTCGCTGGGCGACGCGCAGATCGAGGGCCGGCCGCTGACCCGCTCGGCGCGCGGGCTCTACCTGGCCAGCGAACGGCTGGGCAGCACCACGGTCGCCGTCTCGGAGACGGTCGCCGGACGGCTGCGGGACTGGGGCGTGCCCGGTCCGCGCATCGAGACGATCCCCAACGGCATCGAGGCGAGTCGTTTCCGCTACGACCCGCGGGCCCGCGTCGACGCCCGCTCCGCGGCGGGACTCCCGTCCGGCGCCTTCGTGGTCGGCGGAGTCGGCCGGCTCGTCCCCGGCAAGCGCTTCGACCTGCTGCTGCGCGCGGTCGCGGCGGCGCCGGGGACGTGGCTGCTGCTCGTGGGTGACGGGCCGGAGCGCCCCGCGCTGGAGCGGCTCGCCGCTGTGCTCGGCGTCACCGACCGGGTGCTGCTGTGCGGGGAGCGGGGCACCGCGGACGGGCCCGACGCCGGCGTCGGGCAGGAGGCGCTGCCGCTGCCGGCGCTCCTCTCGGCGATGGACGTGTTCGTCTCCCCCTCGGCCGAGGAGGCCTTCGGGCTCGCCGTGCTGGAAGCGCTGGCCGCCGGTCTGCCCGTCCGGCACACCGCCTGCCCTGCGGTCGAGGAACTCCCCGCCGCGGACGCCCCCGGCGCGCGCCGGGTGGCGGACGACCCGGCGGAACTCACCGCCGAGCTGGTCCGCCTCCGGCAGGCGGGCGCCGCCCGACTGCCGGTCCCGGCGGCAGTCGACCGCTACGACATCGCCCGCAGCGCCGAACGCCTGATGGGCGTCTACCGGCGCGTCGCCCTCCCGAACCGTCGATCCCACCGAGATGAGCCCTCCCATGAGCGAGACATTGCCGGCTGAGCCCGCCCCGACGCCCGACCCGCGGCCCACCGGGCCCACCGGGCCCACCGACCCGTCCGGCCTCCGCTCCGGAGTGCGTCGCAGCCTGCACGTCCTGCTCCGGTCCGTGCTGCGGGCGCGCCACGCCCGGTTGCCCCGCTGGTGGCCCGCGGCACTGTGCACCGTCCTGGGGGTGGTGGGCGGTGCGGCGCACGGTCTGCTCGCCACCGAGCAGTACTCGGCCACCGGGTACGTGGTCGTCGTGCCGGACGGGGGCACCGACCCGTCCACCGCACTCGGCTTCGCGCAGGCCTACGGCCGGGTGGCCACCAGCGGGGGAGTGCTGCGCGAGGCCCGCGCGGACGCCGGCGCGCCTCTGAGCACCCTGCGCAAGCGCGTCGAGTCCGCCACCTCGCCGGACGCGCCGATGATCGAGATCACCGCGACCGCGACCGGAGCGGCCCGGTCGGCCGAACTTGCCAACGCGGTGGCCGAGGCCCTCACCGAGTCCGGCAACGCCTCGGCGAAGAGCACCGGAGTCCGCCTGGTGCTCTTCGCCGAGGCGCTCGCACCGCCCGCGCCGGCCTCGCCGTCCCCCCCGCTCTCCGTGGGCGTCGGCGGATGCGCCGGCGGCCTGCTCGGCGGCCTGCTGGTCCTCGTGCGGCCGCGCCCCGGCCGATCGGACGAACAAGGCGCCGCCGAGGAGGCCGCCCCGGGCTCGGGCACCGCTCCGGCGGGGGCGCACGTGACGTCCGGACCCGCCGCCCGGAGCAGCATCACCCGGCAGGAACGCGCGCAGGCCGGCGCGTCCGCCGGAGCCAAGGGGCACGCCACGAAGGAGACGGTGCGATGAAGACGATGACCACGGCCCCCGACCTGACGATCTCCCTGTGCCGCGCCCCGGCCGCCTTCGCGGCCCTCGGCCCGGCCTGGCACGACCTCTACCGGCGCAGCCGCGGCGCGACCCCGTTCCAGAGCCACCCCTGGCTCTACTCCTGGTGGATGTCCTACGGCCGGCGCGGACGGCTCCGGCTGGTCCTGGTGAAGCAGTGCGACCGGCTCGTCGCCGCGGCCCCGCTGATGCTCGTCCACCGGCCGCTTCCGCTGCTGGTCCCGCTCGGCGGCGAGATCTCGGACTTCTCCGACGTGCTGCTGGACGACTCGTGCGCCGGCGCGCGCGGCGCGCTCACCGACGGCCTGCTGCGCGCCGCCCGCGGAGCGGTCGTCGACCTCCGCGAGGTCCGGCCGGGTGGCGCGGCCGAGCAGCTCTACCGAAACTGGCCGGGGGCGCGCCGCCGGCTGGACGACTCGGTCTGCCTGGAACTGCCCGCCGCGCCACTGCCCGAACTGCTCGAACGGCTGCCGACCCGGCACGCGCGGCGGTTCCGGGCGAAGGTGCGCAAGCTGGAGGCACTGGGCGTCGAGGAACGCGTGGTGCCGGCGGAGGAGGTTCCCGGCGCGGTGGCGACCATGCTCCGGCTGCACGGGTTGCAGTGGCGAGGGCGCGGCGTCACGCCGGAACACCTGCGCCCGCGGTTCGCCGAGCACCTGGTCCGGGCCACCCGCCAGATGGTGGGCACCGGGGACGCGGTGGTCACCGAGTACCGGCTCGACGGAGAGGTGATGGCCACCGACGTGACGCTGATGTCGGCGGACCTGGCCGGCGGCTACCTCTACGGCGCCCATCCCGAACTGCGCGCGCGAAAGGTGGACATCACCACCATGCTGCTGCGGCACGACGCCCGCCAGGTTACCGAGACCGGCTGCAGCGTGCTCAGCATGCTGCGCGGCACCGAGCCGTACAAGCAGCACTGGCGGCCGGAGACCCTCGTCAACCAGCGGTTCCTGCTCGCCGGCCGGTCGCTGGAGCCGCTGCTGCGGCTGCACGCAGCGCGGCAGTCCGCCCGGGCCCGGGCCGCGGCGGCGGTCCGGACCCGGATGCCGTACGTGCTGCGCTGGCGGTCCCGGCTGAACAGCCTGCGGTCGGACGGCGCACGGAAGTGACCTGTTCCGCGCGCCGTCCGACCGAGCGGGGCGTTCCGCTACCGGGACGCCCCGTCCCGGTACCAGTCCAGCCGCATGCACAGCTGTCGGCCGCCGAGCCAGCGCTCCACCCAGTCGCCCAGGTCGAGCGGCGTGCACGAGGGGGAACCGGGGGGCGCGGTCTCACTCGGTGCGGGTGTGGAGCCGGGCTCGCTCGGTGTCGGCGTCGGGGTGGCCTCCGGCCGCTGCGACATCGCCTTGCGGAAGACCGCGGAGGACTTCGGGTTCTCCTCGCACTGCCACACCCCGTGCGGGCAGTAGTCGGTAATGGTCTGGTAGAGCGGCTTGTGCTCGTCCATCCACTCCAGCATGCGCCGCATGTACTCGGCGTTGTCCCCGTTGCGGAAGAGGCCCCATTCCGGGTAGGAAATGGGCTTGTTGCGCGCCTCGGCGAAATCCACCTGGTGCTGGAGTCCGTACGGCTGCGTGATCTGGTCGTCGAAAGAACTTCCGGGCGGCTGGTCGTACGAGTCCATTCCGATGATGTCCACCACGTCGTCACCGGGGTAGCACTTCGTCCAGCCGATCGCGTCCTCACCGCGGTTGGGTGCGAAATCGAACTGGAATTCCTGGCCCGGAACCGCGCGCATGGTGGTGACGATGCGGTTCCAGTAGGTCTTCCACGCCTCGGGGTCGGGCCCGCAGCGGTGTGTGTAGGTGGTGCCGTTCATCTCCCAGCCCAGTACCACGATCGTGTCGGGGATGCCCATGCGCACCATCCGCTCGGCCAGGATGCGGAAGTGCCGGTCGAAGCGCCCCTCCGCCCCCGCCCGCAGCAGCTGCCGCACCTCGGTGTCCGGCACGCCCTCCTCGTTGCGCTCCAGCATCGGCACGTTGAGCACGAACATCCGGTCGTCCGACGCGCGCTTCCACTTCGCCCAGGGTTGGAGGAACGAGGGCCTGCCCTCGATGTTCGACCACAGGTCACCAGGGAGGTAGGTGTGCCCCACGCGCTGGGTGCTGCCGCCCAGCCAGGCTTCCAGTTCGTTGATCCGCCGCACTCCCTCCGGCCCGGAGTCGAGGAATGCTCCGGTGGCCGGCGGCTTCGGCTGCCCGGGCTTCTCCGGCGGCTCGGCCCGGTCGGGAGCGGCCGGCGGGTCCGGGAGCCGCGGAGGAGGGGAGGGAGCGGCCGCTGCGTTGCGGCCGTCGGAGCGGTCGCGGCCGTCGTCCTGATCGGGCGTTGCGACGCTGGCGACGAGCACGCCGGCCGTGACCGCTCCGACACAGGTTCCCGCCAGCCAGCGATTGCGGTGGGACATGGTGACTCCTTCCGGGACGCTCCTGGATCGGTGCGTTCACCACTTGACAGTAATCAGGAGATCTCCTTAATGGGCTGCCCGAATGCATATTGATGGTCCATTCGCGAAATCAGTCGCCCGGTCGGCCCAGTTGGCCGAAGACCGGGCAGGTGTTCCGTCGTTCGACACCGGGGTGCCCGTGCTCGTGTTCCGGCTGGATCGGAATCCCCTGCACCACGGGACTCTTGGTGCCGTCAGATCGCTCGGACGAGCGGGAATCGAGGTGCACGCGATGGTCGAGGCCGCCGGCGGTCCGGTCTGCCGATCCCGGTACCTGCACCGCGCGCACCCGCAACCCGCCACCCGGGGGGCCGGCGCACCGCTGCTACGGACCCTGCGTCAGATCGCCGACGTCATCGGGCGGCCGGCCGTCCTGCTGCCACTGGACGATCTCGGCGCGATCGCCGCCGGCCGGCTGGCCGGGCAACTCGGTGACCGCTATCTGCTGCCCCGTCAGCCCGTCGGGCTCGCGGAGCGGGTCGCGGACAAGTCCGAACTCGCCTCGCTCTGCGCGGAGATCGGCGTACCGCATCCGGACAGCCGGTTGCCGGACAGCCCGGGGGCCGCGGCCGAGGCCTGCCGTGCGCTCGGTCTGCCGGTGATCGCCAAGTGGAGCCGCCCCTGGTTGCTGCCCCAGGGCAGCGGCCTGCGGAGCACCAGTGTGCTGCACCGGGCTGAGGAGGCGGGGCGGTTGTTCGCCCGCGGTCGGGATTCGGGCAGCGGCCTGCTGCTCCAGCGGCTGCTGCCCGGTGCCCCCGGGGCCGACTGGTTCTTCCACGGCTGCTTCGGCAGTGACGGAAGCTGCCTGCTCGGGGCGACCGGACGCAAGGAACGTTCCTGGCCCCCGGGCGCCGGGCTGACCGCCGTCGGCAGCTGGCAGCCCAACGCCGAGGTCTCCCGGCTGGCCCACCGGCTCGCGGAAGCGCTTGGCTACCGCGGGATCGTGGATCTGGACTTCCGCTTCGAGCCGACCACGGGCCGCTACCACCTGCTCGACTTCAACCCCCGCCCCGGCGCGCAGTTCCGGCTGTTCACCGGCGCCGCCGGCCTCGACGTGGTGCGGGCCCTGCACCTCGACCTGACGGGTCGTCCGGTACCCCACCAGCCGGACGTCCCGGGCCGGGAACTGCGAGTGGAGAACTACGCGCTCCTGGCCGGACTGGCCGGAGTCCTTCGCCGGAAGACGGAACCGGCCCCGCCGCCCGGTGCGGCGGTCCCCGCCGACGGCGGGCGGCGGCGCAGCCGGCGGTCCGCGGCGGGCCCCCGGCCCCAAGCATCCCGGGAACGCGCGTGGTTCGCCTCCGACGATCCCGTGCCGTTCCTCGGGATGGCGGCGGTCTCGCTCGGCCGTGCGGTGGCCAGGGCCGGCCAGCTGCTGCGGCCCTGGCGGCGCACGCAGCCGGAGGAGCGGCCCTCGGCCCGCACCGGTCCGGCGCAGTCCTGCGGGGGCGTCCCCGGGCAGGCGCCGCGATCCGCGGACGCCCCCGCAGGGACACCGTCCGGCGCCCCGGGCGCGGGCCCCCGGGACCGTCCCCGGAACCCCGGCGCACCCGCACGGCCCGCACCGTGAACCGAGAAGAAGAAACGAGAGGCAGCCATGCACGATCTGGTAGTGGTGGGCGCAGGCCCCTACGGACTGTCCATCGCCGCGCACGCGGCCGCGGCGGGGCTGCAACCGCGCGTGCTCGGTACGCCGATGGCGTCCTGGCGCGATCACATGCCGCAGGGCATGTACCTCAAGTCGGAGCCCTGGTCGTCCGACCTCTCGGACCCGGCGGGCGCGCACACCCTTGCCGCCTACTGCGCCACCAGGGGGCTGGTCGCCGAACACGGAAACCCGCTGCCCATCGAGGTGTTCACGGACTACGGCTGCTGGTTCGCCGGGCGCGCCGCGCCACCGGTGGAGGAGCGGACCGTCGTCGCGGTCCGGCCCCACGGGGACGGCTACCGGGTCGAGACGGCCGAGGGCGAGCGGATCACGACCCGGACCGTGGCCCTCGCGGTGGGGGTGATGCCCTTCGTGCACCACCCCTCGGCACTCGCCGCGCTCCCGGCCGAGCTGGCCACCCACAGCAGCGACCACCGGGACCTGGCACGGTTCCGCGGCCGGGACGTCACCGTCGTCGGCGCGGGCCAGGCAGCTCTGGAGACGGCCACGCTACTCACCGAGCACGGAGCGCGGGCCCGCGTCCTCGCCCGTGCCGACCGGATCAACTGGAACACGCCTCCGCAGCCCCTGGAGCGCGGGCTGTGGAAGTCCCTCCGGGACCCGCACTGCGGGCTGGGGACCGGCTGGTCGAGCTGGCTGTGGTCGGAGAGGCCGTCCGCGGTGCGCCGGCTCCCCGCCGGGCTCCGGGCCGCGATCGCGGGCAGCGCCCTGGGGCCTGCCGGGGCGTGGTGGCTGCGGGAACGTTTCGAACAGGCGGTTCCGGTCCTGCTCGGCCACCGGCTGCTCGCCGCGGAGCAGGTCGGCGGACGGGTCCGGTTGGACGTCCGGCTCGCCGACGGCACCGCGCGGAACCTGCACACCGACCACGTCGTCGCTGCCACGGGGTTCACCCCGGAGCTGGACCGGCTCGGGCTCCTCGCCCTCTCACTGACCGGCACGCTGCGCAGAGTGCCGGGCACCGGGGCGCCGGAGCTGGGCCGCTGCTTCGAATCGTCCCGACCCGGCCTGTTCTTCGGCGGCCTGCTGACCGCCCCCTCCTTCGGCCCCGCGATGCGCTTCGTGCACGGCGCCGGCTTCACCGCGGGCCGGCTCGTCGAGGGCGTCCGCCGACGGCTGGGCTCCGGTGCCGCATCCCGCACGCGAGCGGTGCCGCAGGCGGCCGGGTCGGTCGGCCGCGCGGCTGCGGAGCGTCCGCCGGGCTGACACGGCGGGGCGCGCCCGCTTTCCGGCGGGGTCCCCGGGCACCGCCCCGGGGACCCCGCCGGACATCACGGGGATGCGACCGAGCCTGCGCCTACGCCGTCAGCGCAGGCTCGGACCTACGGGCCCCGGGGCAGTCCTTCAGAACGCTGGACAGGGCGTGCCTCCGATGGCCCGCGGGTGCCGAGTGCCATGGGAGGGGTGGTAGGTCGCCACGCCCTGTTGCCGGCCGAGGTGCGGGAGGGCGTGGGGTGCGCCCGGGTCGCGCCGACGGGTGTTGTCGCCGGTCAGTGCGATCGAGACGGCTTCCAGGAACGAGATGCCGGTGAGTCGCACGACGCGCCCCGTATCTCGTAAAGGCTTCGGGACGATCTGCGAACGTCTTGCGTGTGTCCGAGGGGGGACTTGAACCCCCACGCCCGATAAAGGGCACTAGCACCTCAAGCTAGCGCGTCTGCCATTCCGCCACCCGGACCGGTGCGAGCGGCTTGCGCCGCTGACGACGCCGCCCACCATAGCACTGGCCCCGGGTCGGTCGATCACCCCGGCCCTTGGGTGTGCGACGGCAAAGCGGGAGGATGGTGCGGAGCCAGTCAAACGAGGAGGCAGTGTGAGCGAGTCGAGCCCGACCGCCGGCAAGGTGACCGGCCAGGACGAGGTAGTCGATCTCTGCCGCGATCTGATCAGGATCGACACCAGCAACTACGGCGGCGGTGAGAGCACGGGGGAACGTGCCGCCGCCGAGTACGTGGCCGAGCAGCTCGCCGAGGTCGGGCTGGAGCCGAGGATCTTCGAGTCCAGTCCGGGCCGGGCCTCGACCGTGGCCCGTATCGAGGGCGTCGACCGCAGCCGCCCGGCCCTGCTCATCCACGGCCACACCGACGTGGTGCCGGCCAACGCGGCGGACTGGACGCACCACCCCTTCGCGGGTGAGATCGCCGACGGTTGCCTCTGGGGGCGCGGCGCCGTCGACATGAAGGACATGGACGCCATGACGCTCGCGGTGGTCCGCGACCGGCTCCGTAGCGGCCGCAAGCCGCCGAGGGACGTCGTGCTCGCCTTCCTGGCGGACGAGGAGGCGGGTGGCATCTACGGTGCCCGGCACCTCGTCGACCACCATCCGGACCTCTTCGAGGGCGTCACCGAGGCGATCGGCGAGGTCGGCGGGTTCTCCTTCACGGTGAACGAGAACCTGCGGCTCTACCTGATCGAGACGGCGCAGAAGGGCATGCACTGGATGCGTCTGACCGTGGACGGCACCGCCGGCCACGGCTCGATGACGAACAAGGACAACGCCATCACCGAGCTGTGCGAGGCGGTGGCGCGGCTCGGACGGCACAAGTTCCCGGTCCGGATGACGAAAACCGTCCGCTCCTTCCTGAACGAGCTCTCCGACGCGCTGGGCACCGAACTCGACCCGGAGGACATGGAGGAGACCCTGGCCAAGCTCGGCGGCATCGCGAAGATCATCGGTGCCACCCTGCAGAACACCGCCGCGCCCACCCAACTGGGGGCGGGGTACAAGGTCAACGTCATTCCGGGCCAGGCGACCGCGCACGTGGACGGGCGGTTCCTGCCGGGATACGAGGAGGAGTTCCTGGCCGACCTCGACCGGGTCCTCGGCCCGCGGGTGCGCCGGGAGGACGACCACGCCGACCGAGCGCTGGAGACGACGTTCGACGGGGCGCTGGTGGACGCCATGCAGTCCTCGCTGAAGGCCGAGGACCCGGCGGCCCGCGCGGTGCCGTACATGCTCTCCGGCGGAACGGACGCCAAGCACTTCGACGATCTCGGAATCCGCTGTTTCGGGTTCGCCCCGCTCAAGCTGCCGCCGGAGCTGGACTTCGCCGGGATGTTCCACGGCGTGGACGAGCGGGTGCCGGTGGACGGGTTGACGTTCGGCGTACGCGTGCTGGACCGCTTCCTGGACCAGTGCTGAGCGTGTCTCCGGCTGCCCGGTGCGGGCGGGTCCGGCTGATCCGCCCGGTCCGGCCCGGGGGGCAACGCGGGGGCGCACCCGGCCCGAATCGGCCAGGTGTACGGCGTTGGTCAGGACGGGTGAATGCATCCGCGGGGTCGTAGCCCGGCCCCGGATTCCTCGTTACAGGTGATGCGGTCCGCGGCTGGGATCGCATTGCCAACTAGGAGGAACAATGCTCAAGAAGGTCGTCGCTGCTGCGGCAGCCACCGGTGGTCTGGTTCTCGCTGGCGCGGGTGTGGCCGTCGCCGACGCCGGTGCGCAGGGTGCCGCTGTGGGCTCCCCGGGCGTTCTGTCCGGCAACGTTGTTCAGGTTCCCGTGCACGTGCCGGTGAACGTCTGCGGCAACACGGTCTCCGTGATCGGTCTGCTGAACCCCACCTTCGGCAACACCTGCGTCAACGACTGATGCTGCTCACGTCTGACCCCGTAAGGGAATGACGCCGTGACCCCGGAGTGCGCGCCATGCACTCCGGGGTTCTCGGTTCCCCGGGCGAGCAGGTGATCTCCGGCAGGTTGCCAAGCCCCCGCTCGCCTTCCGCAAGCAACGAAGGCAGGAAACGACCATGCGACAGGTCACCAAGAAGGGCCTGATCTCGGTAGCCGCCGCGGGCGGTGTGCTGGCCCTCTCGGGCGGCGCGGCCCACGCGTACTCCGGCGCCGACGGCAGCGCCCAGGGATCCCCCGGGGTGCTTTCCGGAAACAACGTCCAGGCTCCTGTGAACGTGCCCGTCAACGTGTGCGGCAACACGGTGAACGGCATCGGACTGCTGAACCCGGCCATGGGCAACAACTGTGTCAACAAGGGCGGCGGCCACCACGGCGGTCACCAGGGTGGCGGGCACGACAACGACCACCAGGGCGGCGGCCACGGCGGCGGCCACCACGGCGGGGCGGACGCGGACGGCGAAGCCGTCGGCTCGCCCGGTGTGGGTTCCGGCAACAACGTCCAGGCCCCCGTGGACGTACCGGTGAACGCCTGTGGGAACAGCGTGACGGTCGTCGGGGCGCTCAACCCCGCGATCGGCAATTCCTGCGGCAACACCGGCGACGTCCCCGCGCCGCCGGCGCCCCACGAGCCGGAGCACCCCGGTTCCGAGGAGCCGGACGAGGAGCAGCCGACCGAGGAGAAGCCCGGGGAGGAGAAGCCGGAGGAGGAGAAGCCCGAGGAGGACTCCACCGGAACCCGGGACGAGGAGAAGCCGGAGGACTCGTCCGTCGAGGCGGTGTCCGAGGTCGCGCCCCAGGGTGAACTCGCGCAGACCGGCGGCGGCTCCATGCTCGGCACCGCGGTGCCGGCCGGTGCCGCGCTGATGCTCGGAGGCTACGTGCTGTACCGGCGCTCGCGCGCCGCCCAGCACTGAGCCTGGCGAAACACGGCAGACGACGGAGCGGGTCCACGCGGTCGGCGGGGGCCCGCTCCGTCCGTGTCCGGGGGCTGCGGCGGGGGCGCCGCAGCCCCCGGATCACCAGGTGGCGCGCAGCTGACGGATGATCCGCCGCCGCAACCGGACCCTACGGCTGCCGTCCGGGAAGAGGCGCAACCGGTCGAGTTCCCAGTGGCCGTACTCGGCGTGGTCGGTCAGGAGTCGGGTGGCCGCCCCGCGGGAAACGCCCCGGGGGACGTACACATCACGAAATTCGTATTCCGGCATCGCATCTATTGTGCGGGTAGGGGCCTTCTACGGATAGCGTCTGCACTATGTCTGATGCTGAGCAGCCCACCGCTGCCGAGGTACGTGCCGCCGTCGAGGCGTTGAAGACCGCTCTTGACCGCCACCTCGGTGCCATCGAACGACGGGCTTCGGACGGTTCCCCGACCACCGAGGCCGACGCGGAGGTCTTCGCCGCGTTCAACGAACTCGCCGCGGCCGGGGAAGTGTACGACGAGCTGCTCTACGACAGGTACGACGAGGTGACCCCCTTCGAGATCCCCGGCGGTGACTCGGCGCCCGGCTACCTGGGCCCCGACGAACCGAGCGCCCTGAGCGTCCTGGTGCGGCGGGACTACACCGTCGACGAGCCGCTGAGGCTGCTCGCCCAGGCGCAGCGCATCGCCGAGCTGGACCCCGACGCGGCCGACCTGGACCCGGGCGAGGACGAGAGCGCGGGCAGCAGCGTGCACGCCGCCCTCGGGGTGCTCTTCGGCGAGTTCGAGCCGGACGAGATCTCCGGCCGGCACAAGGAGTTCGGCCTGGAGGAGGGCGACTCCACGCTCTGGGTGGTCGCCATGGACGAGCCCTCGGAGCCGGGGGAGTGGCTCTCCGCACCGTTCGACAACGCCGACCCGGAGCGCACTCTGTGCCGGTTCGACGTCAGTTCCGTCTTCGACGACGAGCTCTACGGGGACGAGCCGGCGGAGCGCTGAGCCGTTCCCGGGGGTCGGGGACGACCCCCGGGGAACGGCCCTCAGACAGGGGGAACGGCTCCGCGCTCCTCGGAGCGGGAGGCGTCTTGCCCGGCGCCCGCGGTGCCCTGCCGGCGCTCGCGCAGCAACTCCCGCAGCCGCGTGCGGCGGGGCGTTCCGGGGCGCTCGGCGACGGCTCGGGGCAGCGCCTGGTCGATGCCCTGCACCACCGACAGGTGGCGCTCCGCGCGACTGAAGGCGGTGTGCACCCAGGCGCGGTCGAGGGCGCGGGCCGCCTCCGGCGGCAGCACCGCCACCACGGCGGGCCAGCGCCGCCCGGCCGCCTGGTGGGCCGTCAGCGCCCAGCCGTGGCGCAGGGTGGCCGCGACGGCGTCCCGCGGCACGGTGAACGCCCCTGCGGGCGACTCCACGCGCAGCCCGGAGTCGTCCGCCGCCGCGACCGTGCCGGGCAGGCACCGGCCGGGCACGGCGGAATGCACGACGCGGTCCCCGAGGTCGAACCCGCCGAACCGGCCCGGGCCCGGGTTCAGCCGCTCCTTCAGCGCGGCGTTCAGCGCGAGCGTGCCCGCCGCTCCGGCGTGTCCCGGGGTGATCACCTGGGCGCCCTCGGGAGGCACCCCGAACGCGCGCGGAACCGAGTCCGTGACCAGCTGGACCGCGCGGTGCACCGCCTCCTCGGCCTCGCGGACCGGCACGATCACCAGCTCCTTCCCGGGCGCCTCCACCTGGAGCAGCGCGCCGACCGCCACGCCCGACACCAACTCGCCCAGCGGGCCCGGGTCAGGGGTCCGGGACACCACCTGCGGGCACACCCCGGACGCGGCGAGGTCCGCCAGTACCTGGCCGGCCCCGGCCGCGCCGAGAAGCTGGGGATCGCCGCTCAGCACGAGCCGGGCACCGTCCGGCAACGACTCGACCAGGGCCGCGGCCGCCTCGGAGTCGAGCTGCGGGGCGTCGAGTACGGCCAGCACGTCGATCGGCCAGCCGCCCTCAGCGTCGCGTTCCGGGCCCTCGCGCCCGCTGAGCAGCCCGGCGACCGTGACGGCGGGCACGGAGCCCCCGGCGCCGATGGTGTCGGTGCCGTCGGGAGCATCGGCGCCGCTGGGAGCGGGGGGTACGGAGGCCCCGGCCGACGGTGCGGGGACCCGGCGCAGCCCGTCCTCGGTGTGCACGGCCAGCAGACCGCGCAGACCCATGGCCCGCGCGGCGGCGACCAGCGCCGCGGGCTCGGCCCGCGCGCGCTCGCCGCCGGTGTGCACCACCACGCCGCTCGCCGCGGCAGCCCGGATCAGCTCTCCGGCGGAGGGCGAGACGCTGCGGGCGGCCTCCTCTGCCGCCGCGTCCCAGTCCACCGCGGAGGCCGGGGGCGCCGGAGATGCCGGGGGCGCGTTCTCGGCCCCCGCCCCCGGGGCCCCGCCCCCGGCGTTCTCGCCCGCCGCCCCGGCGCCCCCGGGCGTTCCGCTGCCGGGCGCCTCCGCGCCGGGCCCGGAGGAGACGTCGCTCGTGGCAGTCCCGAGGGTGTCGAGGAGCCGCTGGACGCCGTCCGCGAGGCTCTCCTCGGCGAGGGCCCAGCGGTCCAGCCCGAGCAGCAGCCGCGTCGGTTCCCCGGCGTCCTCTCCCTCCGCCTCGGATGCCGCACCGTTCGGGGCCGAGGGGCCCGAGGGGGCTTCCGGCGGCTCACGGAAGACGAGTGCGGCGCCCGACTCCACGGCGTCCCGCACCGCTTCGTCGGGCGCGTCCACCGCGTACCGGGCGAGTGCGGATGCCAGCTCCGGGGCTTCCAGCACGGTGTGGCCCGCGCGGGCGGCCCGCTCCAGGAGCCACTCCACCAGGGCCCGGCTGCGCAGCGGTTCGTCCGGACCGAAGCCGGCGTCCGGCAGCGCCCGCGCGAAGGAGTCCGCCTGCTCCGGCCCGACTCCCGGCACCGACAGCAGCTGCCAGGGGTCGGAGCGCAGCACCTCGGCGGCCTGCGCTCCGAGGCGCGCCACCACGGCGTCGGCCAGCTCGCCGGGCGCGCCGGCCCGCTCCAGCAGGGCCCGCAGCTCCGAAGGCGCCAACTGCGGGGCGCCCCCCGGCGGGGTCGGCGCCGCTCCGGGCGCGCCCGAGGGATCGGCGGGAGCCGCCGGGCGCCGGGAGGCGGGGGGCGGTTTCGGCGCGGCGAAGAACTCGGCCGCCTCGCGCTCGCCGCTCTCCACCGCGCGTACCGCGGCGAGGAGCTCGGCCGCCTTGCCGCGCGGCCCCTCGGCGTCCTCCGGGCGCTGCGGGCCCTGGGGCCCCTGGGGGGACGTCACAGTGCACTCCAGTCCTGATCGGGGTAGCGGTGCACTGGAGCCGACACGTCGTCCAGCGCCCGGGTGATCTCGTAGGGAAGACTAAGCGCTTCCACCGACAGCGCCTCCGCGAGCTGGGCGGCCGTGCGTGCCCCGACGATCGGGGCGGCGACGGCGGTCCGGTCCCGCACCCAGGCCAGGGCCACCTGGAGCGGCGTGACGGCGAGTCCGTCCGCCGCGGTGGCGACCGCCTCCACCACCCGTTCGGCGGTGTCGTCCAGATACGGGCCCACGAAGCCCGCCCACGGGCCGGAGGCGCCGCGCGAACCGGCGGGCCGGGCGCCGTGCCGGTACTTGCCGGTGAGGACGCCGCGCCCCAGCGGGGAGGACGGGAGCAGCCCGACGCCCAGATCGAGGGCCGCAGGCAGCACCTCGCGCTCGATTCCGCGCTGGAGCAGCGAGTACTCCATCTGGGTGCTGGCGAGCCGGGTCCGGCCCCCCGGGGCGGCGAGCTGCCAGGTGGCGGCCTTCGCGAGCTGCCAGCCGCTGTAGTTCGACACCCCGGCGTAGCGGACCCGTCCGCTGCTCACTGCGACGTCCAGGGCGTGCAGCGTCTCGTCCAGCGGCGTGAGCGGGTCGAAGGCGTGCACCTGCCAGAGGTCCACGTAGTCGGTGCCCAGGCGGTCGAGCGAGGCGTCCAGGGCGCTGAGCAGCCGCCCCCGCGAGCAGTCGAAGCGGCGGTCCGGATCCGGGGTGCTGCCCGCCTTCGTGGCGATCACCAGGTCCGCGCGCGGCACCAGCCCGTCGAGCATCCGGCCGAGCAGGTGCTCCGCGCCGCCGTCGGCGTACACGTCGGCGGTGTCGACGAGGTTCCCGCCGGCCTCCCAGAACGCCTTCAGCAGCGCCGCCGCCTCAGCTGCGGGCGGACCGGCGGCCGGTGAGGCCTCTGCGTCCGGCCGGCCCCAGCCGAGGGTGCCCAGCCCGATCCGGGACACGCGCAGGCCGGTACGGCCCAGCCGCCTTTGCTCCATGGGCGTTGAGGGTACTTCGGGGAGGGGTTAGAGTCGCCGGGACAGGGACGTTACTGATCGGTAAGGGGAGCGCGATGCGACTCGGGATCAACCTCGGCTACTGGGGTGCCGGGATGGACCAGGACAACCTCGCGGTCGCGCAGGAGGCCGATCGCCTCGGCTACGCGGTCTGCTGGGCGGCGGAGGCCTACGGCTCCGACGCCCCGACCGTCCTCTCCTGGGTCGCGGCCCAGACCGAGCGGATCGACGTCGGCTCGGCGATCTTCCAGATCCCGGCCCGCGCCCCCGCGATGACGGCGATGACCGCCGCCACCCTCGACTCGCTGTCCGGCGGACGCTTCCGGCTCGGCCTCGGTGTCTCCGGCCCGCAGGTCTCCGAGGGCTGGTACGGCGTCAAGTTCGACAAGCCGCTGGCGCGCACCCGCGAGTACGTGGAGATCGTCCGCAAGGCGATGTCCCGCGAGCGCCTCACCCACGACGGCGCGCACTGGACCCTCCCGCTGCCGGACGGCCCCGGCAAGCCGATCAAGCTCACCGTGCACCCGCAACGGCCGCACGTCCCGCTCTACATCGCGGCGATCGGGCCGAAGAACCTGGAGCAGACCGGCGAGATCGCCGACGGCGCGCTGCTGATCTTCTTCGCCCCCGAGCACGCCGAGGAGACCACCCTGGGAGCGTTGCGGGCCGGCCGGGAGAAGGCGGGCAAGGACCTCTCCGGGTTCGACGTCTGCCCGACCGTGCCGCTCGCCGTCGGCGACGACGTGGACGCCCTCGCCGACACCTTCCGCCCCTACACGGCCCTGTACGTGGGTGGCATGGGCAGCCGCGGCCAGAACTTCTACAACCGGCTCGCCGCCCGGATGGGGTACGAGAAGGAGGCCGCCGAGATCCAGGACCGGTACCTCGCCAAGGACAAGGAGGGCGCCGCCGCGGCCGTGCCCCGCGAGCTGATCGACTCGACGACACTGCTCGGGCCGGTGGACCGGATTGCGGACCGGATGCGCGCCTACGCGGAGGCCGGTGTCACCACGCTCTCGCTCGCGCCGGCCGGTTTCACGCTGGACGAGCGGATCGCCGCTCTGCGTGCCGGAGTCACGGCCCTGGAGCGGGCCGGCCTCGCCTGATCCGACGGCCCGGGGCCGAGCCGGCGACCGGCGACCGGCGTCGAAGTCCGGGTGCGCGCCGTGACCGCGGTTCCCGTACCCGGCTGCGACGGCGCATGGCTGCGGCCGTGGTGGGGGCTCGGGGGCTTCCCCGCCACGGCCGTCACGGGGAACAACGCCCGCACCGCGGCAGGGGTCACGGGTCTTGCCCGTGATCCCTGCCGCGTGCAGCGCCGGACCGTCCGCCCCCGCGCCGAGGCGCGCGGACGGGGCATGGTGCCGTCCGGGGGAGCGGAGGCCCGGCCGGTGGTGCCACTCGGGGCCGCCGAACCCGTGGTGCCAGGTGGTGCCATCCGGCGCCAGCTGGCACCAGTCCTCAGGCAGGTAGCGGAGCGGCCTTTGCCGTGGACGCAGGATCTCGCGTTTCCCCAGGTGTAACGGGCCCCTGGGGGAATGCACCCGCGTGCGCGTCCGCTCGGCTTGCGTGTGTGCCACTATGGTGCCGTAGTGGCGTCATGGATCTCGCCCCGTACGTCGAAACCCTCCGCCGTGAGCTGGCGGTGGCTGCCGAGGCCGGTGGGGAGGACGCCCGTGAGCTGGCCGGGCGGCTCACCGCCCCGCTGGAGTCGGCGACCCGGTTGGCGATGCTCAACGTTCTCTCCGCCGCGATGGACGAGATCACACGTGAGCTGGCACCCGGTTCGGTCGATGTGCGGCTGCGCGGGCTGGACCCCGGTTTCGTGGTGACCCGGCCGCCCGCCGAGGGCCCCGCGGGGACCGCGCCGCCCGTCGCGCCGCTCAGGGCGCAGGCCTCGGCCGACGGCGAGGAGGGCGGCACCGCTCGTGTCAACCTCCGCCTGCCGACCCACCTCAAGGCCCGCGCCGAGGAGGCGGCGAGTCGTGAGGGCATGTCGGTCAACGCGTGGCTGGTGCGGGCCGTGTCGGCCGCGACCGAGGGTGGTGGCGTGCCGCGCGCGACGGCGAGGGCCCGGACCGTCGGGCAGAGCTTCACGGGTTGGGTGCGCTAGCCGCAGCCCGCCCGCTCGTACCACTTCACCCGCCCGGCGACCCCGTCGGCGGGGCGATCCAAGGACCCATGAGGACGGGACGGCCATGCCTTCTTTCGACACACCCGAACCGGTTGTGGTCACGGCGCACGTGGAAGCGGGATCCCTCCGGTTGACCGCGGGCGACCGCCTCGACGCCGTGGTGGAGGTGCGCCCTCGCGACCCGAAGAAGGACCAGGACGTGCGAGCGGTCCAACAGACCGAGGTCACCTGTGCGGGGGGCGTACTGACGCTCAGGACGCCCAAGCAGCGCCACCTCTTCGGGCGTTCCGGAGCTGTCGACGTGACGGTCGAACTGCCCGCGGGTTCGCGGGTCGACCTGACCGGTGCCTGGGCGCAGGTGCTCGGCGAGGGCCGGCTCGGCGAGGTCCACGTGAAGACTTCGTCCGGCGGCGTTCGTCTCGACGCCACCGGGCCGCTGCGGTTGACCGCCTCCCACGGCTCCATCACCGTGGACCGGGTCGACGGGCCGGCGGAGATCACCACCAGTTCCGGCAGTCTGCGCGTCGGCCTCGTCGACGGCTCCGCCGTCCTGAAGAACTCGCACGGCACCACGACCGTCGGCGCGGCGACCGGCGACCTCCGGGTCAGCGGCGCCAACGGCGACATCGAGATCCGGCGCGCCGAGGCGTCGGTCACCGCCACCACCGCTCGCGGCGCCCTGCGCGTCGCCGAGGTCGCGCGCGGCACCGTCCAGCTCGAATCCGACTACGGTGCCATCGAGGTCGGTATCCGGGAAGGCACCGCCGCCCTGCTCGACGTGAGGTCCGAGTGCGGGCAGGTGCGCAACACCCTCGCCGCCTCGGACACCCCTCGGAGTGCCGAGGGTGCCGTCGAAGTTCGCGCCCGCACCCGCTGGGGCAACATCGACGTGCGCCGCGCCCGGCCCTGAACTCCGACTCTTCCGACTCCCTCGGTCCTCAGCTGCCTCATCCCTCGAAAGGGGAAGCCCCATGCCCCCATCTGTCATGCCCACGCCCAGGCTGGCTGCGGAGCCACTGCCGGAGACCGCGGTCTCCGCCGTCGGCCTGCGCAAGTCGTTCGGCGACAAGACCGTGCTCGACGGCGTCGACCTGAGCATCCCGACCGGCTCGGTCTTCGCGCTTCTCGGGCCGAACAGCGCCGGCAAGACCACTGTCGTCAAGATCCTCTCCACGCTGATCGGCGCCGACGGCGGACAGGCCCGGGTGGCGGGCCACGACGTCGCCACGGCGCCGGACGGGGTGCGGGCGGCGATCGGCGTCACCGGGCAGTTCTCCGCAGTCGACGGACTCATCACCGGTGAGGAGAACATGCTCCTCACGGCGGACCTGAACCACTTGTCCAAGCGGGAGGGAAAGCGGATCACCGCCGAACTGCTCGCCCGCCTCGACCTGGTGGAGGCTGCGGGGAAACCCGCCCAGAGCTACTCCGGGGGTATGAAGCGCCGCCTGGACATCGCCATGACTCTCGTCGGCAGTCCGCGGATCATCTTTCTCGACGAACCCACCACCGGACTCGACCCGCGCTCCCGCCACAACATGTGGCAGATCATCCGCGAACTGGTATCCGACGGCGTCACCGTCTTCCTCACCACCCAGTACCTGGAGGAGGCCGACCAGCTCGCCGACCGCATCGCCGTCCTCCACAACGGCGGGATCGCCGCGAACGGCACCGCCGAGGAGCTGAAGCGGCTGATTCCGGGCGGGCACGTCCGGCTCCGCTTCTCCGACCCTTCCGCCTACCAGTCGGCCGCCTCCGCGCTTCGCGAGACCACACGCGACGACGAGGCGCTGACGCTGCAGATCGCCAGCGACGGCACCCAGCGTGCTCTGCGCTCCGTTCTCGACCGGTTGGACGCGACCGGCGTTGCGGCGGACGAGCTCACCGTGCACACCCCCGACCTCGACGACGTGTTCTTCGCCTCACCGGCGGCACCGACCAGTCCAAGGAGACCGTCCGATGAGCTCTCTGCCCCTCGCCGTGCGCGACTCGTCCACGATGCTGCGCCGCAACCTGCTGCGCGCGCGACGCTACCCGTCCCTCACGCTGAACCTGCTGCTCACGCCGGTCATGCTGCTGCTCTTCGTCTACATCTTCGGCGACACGATGAGCGCGGGTATCGGCGGTGGCGGAGCGGACCGTTCCGCGTACATCGCCTACCTCGTTCCGGGCCTCCTGCTGATGACCATCGGCAGCACCACGATCGGCACCGCGGTGTCCGTCTCCGGCGACATGGCGGAGGGCATCATCGCCCGCTTCCGCACCATGGCGATCCACCGCGGCTCGGTGATGATCGGGCACGTGATCGGCAGCGTGCTGCAGGCGATCATCAGCGTCGTCTTCGTCGGCGCCATCGCCGTGGCGATCGGCTTCCGTTCCACGGACGCCTCGGCCCTGGAATGGCTCGCGGCCCTCGGGCTGCTCACGCTGTTCGCGCTCGCGCTCACCTGGATCGCGGCCGGAATGGGCCTGGCGAGCCCGAACGCCGAGGCCGCGAGCAACAACGCGATGCCGTTGATCTTCCTGCCGCTCATCTCCAGCACCTTCGTCCCCATCGACGCGATGCCGGGCTGGTTCCAGCCGATCGCCGAGTACCAGCCGTTCACCCCGGCCATCGAGACCCTGCGCGGCCTGCTCCTCGGCACCGAGATCGGCCACAACGGGTGGTTCGCGCTCGGCTGGTGCCTTGCACTCACCGTGCTCGGCTACCTCTGGTCGAAGGCGCAGTTCGACCGCGATCCGAAGTAGTCCGGGGGCGCTGCCCGACGGGCGTCCGCTCGCGGGCGGCGCAAAGCCGACACCGTGCCGGGGCGGTCAGAGCGGGTTCACGCGGTACATCGGGAAGTACGAACCGATCCTGCCGTTCGCGTAGTCGTCGGCCAGTTCGGGCACCCGGTCGAAGTCGTAGACCACCTCCGACCCCTCCGGCGCGATCCAGCCCTCGGCCTCCTGGAAATCCCGGATCCCCGGCGAGTCCGGCAGCCGCCACACGTGCGTGTTCACCTGGATGTGCCGGCTGATGCACTCGGTGCCGCGCAGGTGGGCCAGGCGCATCCCTGCCTTCCACCCGCACGTGGTGACCACACCCTCACGGGCCAGGGACGCCAGGGTGACGTCGTACAGGGGCTCGCCGATGTTGTCCACGAAGACCGCCACCCCGTGACCGCCGCTGAGGTCGTCGATCACGTTCCGGAAGGCCGCGACCGACGCCCGGCGCCGCTGATGGCGGTCCCGGTCGGTCTGTTCCCGCCGGGTGGGCAGCGAGAGGCCGGGGAACCGGCGGCGATCCACCGCGGTGATGCCGTTCTCCCGGAGAAAGGCGACACGTGCGTCCGAGCCCGCCGTCATGGCCACCCGGAATCCGGCCCGTCTGGCCAGCATCAGCTCGGCGAACGCCACGCCGCCGCCCCACCCGAACACCAGATGGTCCGCCGGATCGTCCTCTGCGACCTGCGTCCGCCAACAGCTGTGCGCCTTCTGCCAGTTGTCCCAGGCCGTGAAGTACCGACCGTACGTGGCCCACTGGGCCAGCGCATGCGGCGTGCCGTCCGGCACCGGCAGCAGCAGCCGTGCGTCCATCTTCGACCGCCCGGCCAGCAGGCCGATGGTGCCGGGAGCGTCGTAGGCGTGGGCGAGCTCGGCGTAGCCGAAGCGGTCGGTCCTGCCGAACGGCAGGAGCAGGCACAGATCCCCCTCCCGCACGCGGACGTCGTGGTTCCTCCCGTTCACCGCGAGCACACGCACCACGCCCAGATTGCCGAGCACCACGGCGTCCTCACCGCGGCTGCTGCACACGTCGATCGGTGATCGCGCCAGCGCGTGGTCGACGTTGGCCTCCCAGGAGCCGAGGATCGGCTCGACGAGCGCCTCGCCCTCCTCCAGAGGGCCGAAGGCGAAGCGCTCGCGTCGCAGCGCGCCGCCGGGCCCGCCCTCGTGCCGTCCGGCCCTCGCACCGGAGTGCAGAACCCAGGCTTCCGGTGAGTAGATGACAACCTCCTGCGATCGAGTGCGGTTCCGCTCACCGGGGCGGTCAGCGGGTCGTGCCGGACGGCACCCGGTAGTCCACCGCGACACCGCCCCACGCCTCGCCCGCGCCGTATGCCACGGCCCCGAGCCGGCCCGCGGCGGGGAGGGAACAGGCGTCCAACTCCTCGGCGAAAGCCAGCGGGATGGAGGCGGACGAGGTGTTGCCGGAGTTCTCGATGCGGTTCACGAAGGGCACGTCGAGAGGGGCGGTGAAGCCGCGGACCTGCTCCAGAATGCGGCCGTTCGCCTGATGGCCGACCAGGACGGTCGGCGCGGGCCCGTGATCGAAGAGTCTCTGCGCCGACTCCGACATCCTGCGTACGGCACGGTCGTACACCTGTGCCCCGTCGAGTTTGATGCCACCTGTCCCGGTCTCCTGCATGAGCCCCTCCTGCGAGCCGTCGCAGCCCGCGACCTGGCGGAAACCCGCGAACTCCGCGCGGTCCTCCAGTAGAACGGCGGCGGAACCGTCGGCGAAGAGGCACGCCGTCTGCCGGTCCGTGCGGTCCACCAGCCGGGACATGGCCTCCACCGAGCACACCAGGACCGACCGCGCCTGCGCGCTCTCGCAGAGGGAGAGCCCGGTGACCAGCCCGTAGACGAAGCCGCAGCAGGCGGCGTTCATGTCGAACGCCAGCACCGCAGGGCCCAGCCCGACGAGGTGTGCCACCTTCTGTGCGATGCCCGGGACGCGCTGCCGCACCGAAGTGCTCACGACGACCAGGGCGCCGATCGAGGACGGGTCGGCCATCCGGGTCACGAGCGGTGCGCAGGCCTCCGCCGCGACCTCCGCCAGCGGGGTCTCGTCGGACAGCCAGGTCCGCGACGCGATGCCGCTGCGGCGCCGGATCCACTCGTCCGTGAGGCCGATCGACGCGAAGTGGTCGTTGCCGATCGCCCGGCCCGGCTTCGCGGTGGCGATGTCGACGATCCCCGCGCTCATTCCCGGTTCGCCAGCTTCGCGAAGTAGCTGCTGAAGTCGGCCGGGAACGCGAAGCCCGCCGTGTCCGACAGCTCGCCCTTGAGCTGGAGCTCCCGCTCCAACTGCTGATGCAGCTCGACCAGGTCGAGGGAGTCGAGGTCGGCGAGCGGCCGGGCGAGGTCGTCGGGCCCCAGTGACGGGTCGCGCTCCCGCAGTTTGGCCAGCATGGTGGCAGTGATACGGCTTTCGATGTCGCTCATGTCCCTTCTCCGTTCGAGTGACTGGGTCCTGGGTCCTGGGGCCTTGGGGCTCTCAGCCGGGCTCCAACCGGTACATCACGTCACCGGACGTGAGGATCACACCGGGTAAGGCGTCTGCTTCCGCTGATCAGCGGGAGCAGGGCCGATTCGGACGGGGGATGGACTGGTCATGTCGAGATCCGGCACAACGAACTCCGGGATTTCCCGAAGAAGCGCGGAGACGGTTCCGCGGCAGGGCGGAGGCGCCACCGAAGAGCGTCGGCGGAGCCAGGTGCTCACCACGCGGGTCGGTCTGCAGCTGCCGGCCCGGATGTCCTTCGAGAGCTGGGAATCCGCCGGGTGCCAGCTCTCCGGAATCGTCAACTCCTCCTCCTGGTGGCTCGGGGACTGGCTGGTGTACGGGAAGGACCACTACAGCGACAGGTACGAGCGGGGTGTCCGCGCCGTCGGTCTCCGCTACCAGACGCTGCGGAACTACGCCTGGGTGTCCCGCCGGTTCGAGGTGTCGCGGCGGCGGGCCGGGCTGAGCTTCCAGCACCACGCCGAACTTGCCTCCCTCCCGGTGGCGGAGCAGGAGCGCTGGCTCGACCGGGCCGGGCAGCGGGGGTGGAGCACCAAGCAGCTGCGCAGGGCGATGCGCGTGGCGCGCGAGGGGGAGGAGGCGCCCCGGGCCGAGGCGACGCGGCAGTTGGCCGTCCCAGCTGACCAGCTCCAGTGGTGGCACGAGGCTGCTGCACACTCGGGGGTCGAGCTCGACCAGTGGGTACTCGCCACGCTTGACAGCGCGGCCGGAGTGCTCCTGGAGAACATCACGGAACAACCCGGCCGCGGCCTGGCCCGGGCCGGTCGGCAGCAGTGCGTGATCGGGTGAGGAGAGCTCGACCTGCGGCCCGGTTCCGAACGGAGCCGGGCCGCAGCGGGCTGTTCGGGCAGTCGGGACCCCTCACCTCCCCACCGGTGGTTCGGCCCCCGTCCGCGGCAGCCGTTCCATGAGCGCGGCGGTGTCACGGTGCCGGCCGCACTCGCGACCGCTGAAGGACCTGTGCACCCGTTCGCGGACCTCGGCGGGCTGCTCCTGGCTGAGTTTGAACATGCCCTCGGCGCTGGTCACCGCGATCCGGAACGCGCCGACGGCGGGCACGATCCGCCGGAAGTAGTCGAGCGATGCGGCCTGGTCCCAGCCGGCGCCGAACCGGGCCTCGTAGACCAGTGCCGTGGTCCGTACGACGTCGAGCGTCTCCTCGGGAGAGTCGATCCTGTCCACGACACCGCGTACGTGCACCGAGGTGAAGTTCCATGTCGGTGCAGCCGGTGTCACCTCGTACACGGTCGGTGAGACGTACGCGTGGGGCCCGGTGAAGGCCAGCAGCACGACGCCTCCCGTCTCCAGGGCCCGCCAGTGAGGATTGGCCCGGTTCATGTGCCCGAGCAGCGTGGCGCCCTTCAGCCCGTTGGGCCAGTCACCGGTCGTTCCGGGGTCCGGGACAACGGGGAGATGCGTGGCGAAGGGGCCGTCACCGGCGCCGCCGTCGGTCACCGCCAGGGCCAGCGGATTTTCTCGCATCAGGTCGGCCATCCACGAACCGTCCGGTTCGCGGTAGTGGGTGGGAACGAACACCCGGACATCACACCTCTCGGTGGTCAGTAATCACGGCATGGGTCCAAATCTACGAAGGCCGAGCGTGGGCAGCGGAAACTTCGGCGGGCCGAATCATTCATCCCGCCGCCCCGCAGGGCGGCACTGTTCGGTGCGAGGAGCAGGGCTCCCGTTCGGGCGGCGCCGCAACCTGCCGCCGCCGACGGCGGGGCGGCTCTCGACTCCGGAGGACTCAGCCGCGGTTCGGCTTCCGGCCGGTGAGCGGCCGCTTCGTCCGGTGGGAGCCGCCTGCGAGGTTCGTCCCGCCGGCGGGACGGGGCAAGCCCGGCGCGGCCTGTCCCGTCCCGATATCGGCGCTCCTTGACCGGCGAGAGCGCGGCCCGCCAACGTGACGACGGTCCGACCGGCGTGGAAGCGCAGGGCAACGAGGAGGTACGACGTGGGGTTCACCGGCATGGACGCGGAGATGGTGATCGCGGGCGCCGGGCCGACAGGTCTGATGCTCGCTTGCGAACTGCGGCTGGCGGGTGTCGAGGTGACGGTGGTCGAGCGGCTCGCGCAGCGTTCCGGGGAGTCGCGCGCCGGCGGAATCCACTCCCGCACGCTGGAGTTGCTGGACCAGCGCGGGATCCTGGAGCGCTTCCTGGCGGAGGGCGCACTGCAGCCGGTGGGCCACTTCTCCGGGCTCTATCTCGACTTCGACGCGTCCGAATCCCGACACCCCTACCCGCTGATGATCCTGCAGTCCGCCATCGAGCGGCTGCTGGAGGAACGGGCATCCGAGCTCGGGGTGCGCGTGCTCAGATCGTCCGAGGTGGGCGGAGTGCGCCAGGACGAGGGCGGAGTGACGGTCGAGCTGGGCCGGCCCGGGCCGGACTCCGCGATGCTGCGTGCCCGCTACCTCGTCGGTTGCGACGGCGGGCGGAGCACGGTGCGCAAGCTGGCGGGCATCGGCTTCCCCGGCACCGAAGCGACGATGACCGCGCTGATCGGCGATGTCGAACTCCCCGATCTGCCGGAGGACTACGTCTGGGTGCGGCGCACCCCGGTCGGGGACTACTCGGCGATCGCCTTCGAGCCGGGTTGGTACCGGGTGATCGTGTCCGAGTTCGACCGGGTGGTGGACCGCGACCGGCCCGTCACGTTCGAGCAGCTGCGGGACTCGCTGCTCAGGGTCGCGGGCAGCGACTTCGGCAGGCACAGCCCCCGGTGGGTCTCCCGGTTCAACGACGCGGCTCGGCAGGCCTCCCGGTACCGGGAGGGCAGGGTGCTGCTCGCGGGCGATGCGGCACACATCCACTTCCCGGCCGGCGGGCAGGGGCTGAACATGGGAGTGCAGGACGCGGTCAACCTCGGCTGGAAGCTCGCCTCGGTGGTACGCGGACGAGCGCCGGAGAGCCTGGTGGACACCTACCACGCCGAGCGCCACCCCGTCGGCGAGCGCGTACTGCAGAACACCAGGGCACAGTCGGCCCTGGTGCGTCCCGGCCCGCAGACGGATGCGCTGCGCGAGGTGTTCGGTGCTCTCATGGTGTTCGACGACGTCAACCGGTTCCTGCGCGGAATGCTCACCGCGTTGGACATCCGGTACCCGGTCGAGGACGACCACGTGCTGGCAGGCCGTCGGGTCCCCGACGGCGCCCTGAAGGCGTCCGGGGGCCCCACCCGTGTGGCACGCGCTTCTGCACGCCGCTCGCCCCGTCCTGCTCGACCTGCGCGGCAACGCCGAGGTGGCGGCAGCCGCCGCACGTCGCCTGGGCCGCCGCCGGAGCGCCCGACACGTCCGCGCTGCGGGCAGCCCTCGCCACCTGGTGCGGCCCGCCCGTGCAGCGGTGAGAGGGCGTCTGCCCCGGGGCCGGTGAACGCCTCGCGGTGCCCGCGTCCGCCGCGCCCGACCCCCAACCCGCGGGGGAACCGGATCGAGGAGCACTTCCGGGCCGTCGGCGCGCAGCCTCTAGGCTGGCCCGCATGCCGACGCTGCTCCTGGTCCGCCACGGACGTTCCCTCGCCAACACCTCCGGCCTGCTCGCGGGCCGCACCCCGCACGTGGAGCTGGACGAGCACGGTGCCGCGCAGGCGGCGGCGCTGCCCGGCAGGCTGGACGGGATCGCCCTGGCGGCCGCGGTGCGCAGTCCGCTCCTGCGCTGCCGCCGTACACTGGCGCCGCTGGCGGGGATGAGGCCCGGGCTGCCCCTCGTCGTGGAGGAGCGCATCAACGAGTGCGACTACGGCGAGTGGACCGGGCGCAAGCTCGGCGACCTCGGGGACGAGCCGCTGATGGCCACCGTGCAGCAGCACCCCAGCGCCGCCCGGTTCCCCGGCGGCGAGTCGATGCGGGACATGCAGCACCGGGCCGTCGAGGCGGTGCGGGACTGGAACGGCCGTATCGAGGACGAGCACGGGCCGGACGCCGTCTACCTGATGTGCTCGCACGGCGACGTGATCAAGTCCCTGGTGGCCGACGCGCTGGGCATGCACCTCGACCTCTTCCAGCGGATCTCGGTCGAGCCGTGCTCCGTCACCGCCATCCGCTACACCCCGCTGCGCCCCTTCGTGCTCCGGCTCGGAGAGACCGGCGACCTGCGTGCGCTGGCGGCTCCGGGCAACGATCCGGCTGCCGTTCCGGGGAGGGCGGCAGGAGCGGACGCCGCCGTCGGGGGCGGCGCGTGAGCGCGGTGATCAGTCCGGGCAGTAAGGTGCCATAGACCTTCGTCGTCGAACCGTTGGAGCAAGGACGTGTCCCGTCAGGTCTTCCTCTATGACCCACCGGACCGATTCGTCGCCGGTACGGTCGGGCTGCCCGGACGGCGGACCTTCTACCTCCAGGCCTCCGAGGGGAGCCGCACCACGTCGGTGTCCCTGGAGAAGGCGCAGGTCGAGGCGCTGGCCGAGCGGGTCGACGAACTGCTCGACGAGGTCGTCCGGCGCACCGGGGGCAGCGCCCCCGTCCCCGCGGTCGCCCCGGCCGAGCTGACCGACGCCGACGCGCTGGAGAGCCCGGTCGAGGAGGAGTTCCGGGTCGGCACGATGGCCCTGGCCTGGGACGGCGACACCGAGCGGATGGTCGTCGAGGCGCAGGCCCTGGTGGAGGTCGAGGCGGATTCGGACGAGGATCTCGCCGAGGCCGAGGAGCGGCTCCTCCAGGACGACGAGAACGGGCCGCCGATGCTGCGCGTGCGGCTGACCGGGCCGATGGCGAGGGCCTTCGCCAAACGGGCCATGGAGGTCGTGAACGCCGGGCGTCCGGCCTGCCCGCTGTGCAGCCTGCCGCTCGACCCGGAGGGACACGTATGTCCGCGCCAGAACGGATACCGCCGCGAGGCGGAGTGAAACCCGCCGAGCCCACCGAACTGCTCGCGCACGGCGAGCTCGCGGTCCTCGGCCGGATAGGCGGCGCCTCCAACGCCGTGCTCTACGGCTCGGTCGGCGGCGCGGGCGGCGAAAGCGTGCCCTGCGTGTACAAGCCCGTCGCCGGGGAGCGACCGCTCTGGGACTTCCCCGACGGCACCCTGGCCGAGCGGGAGGTGGCGGCGTACGAGGTCTGCCGTGTGCTGGGCTGGGACCTGGTGCCGCCCACCGTGCTGCGCGACGGCCCGTACGGCGAGGGGATGTGCCAGCTCTGGGTCGGGCCGACTCCCGACACCGGCGCCCCGCCTCCCACCGCTGCGGACGGATTGCTGGCGGTGGTGGAGACCGAGGAGCCCGGCCCCGGTTGGAAGGCCGTCGGGCTGGTCGCTGTCCCTGCGGAGGAGCCGGACGGCGCGTCCGCGGACGGCGATGGTGACGGTGGCCGTACCGAGGGCGAGGCGGACGAGCACTTCCCGGGCGAGCGGACCGCGCTGCTGGTGCACGCCGACGACGCCCGGCTGCGCCGGGTCGCGGTGCTGGACGCCGTGATCAACAACGCCGACCGCAAGGGCGGGCACCTGCTGCCGCTGCCCGACGGCCGGCTGTACGCGATCGACCACGGCGTGACTTTCCACACCGACGACAAGCTGCGCACCCTGCTGTGGGGCTGGGCCGGCGAGGAGCTCCCGGCCGCACTGCTGGAGCCCCTGCGCGAGCTGGCCGCGGCCCTCATCGAGGGCGGGCCGCTGGCCGCCCGCCTGGCCGGGCTGCTGACCTCGGCCGAGGTGGCGGGGCTGCGCAGGCGCACCGGAGCGCTGCTGGCTGCCGGTCGGCACCCGGCACCGGGCGGCGAGTGGCCCGCCATCCCCTGGCCGCCCGTCTGACTGGTCCTGCCCGGCCGGCCCGGGTCTGCTCCCGCCCGGCGGGCCTGTTCCGCCGCTCGGGCGGAGGACGCGCACGAGGCTGCCCCGGTCCGGCCGGCGGCCGGACTCCCGAGCGTCCCGTGCGACTCCACTGCGCCGGAGCGTTCCGTGCGAGTCCCTTACTCCGGTTCCGCCGGGCGTGCAAGAGCGCTGATCCGGCCGTCTGCCCAGGTCCCGTTCGTGGCCGGAACACGTGTCCGGTTAGGCTCGTGGTCATGCATGCCTGGCCCGCTTCCGAGGTCCCCGCTCTGCCCGGCAAGGGCCGCGACCTCAGGATTCACGACACCGCGACCGGCGAGCGCGTGACCCTCGCCCCCGGTCCCGTCGCCCGTATCTACGTCTGCGGCATCACGCCGTACGACGCCACCCATCTGGGGCACGCGGCCACCTACAACGCGTTCGACCTGGTGCAGCGCGTGTGGCTCGACACCAAGCGGCAGGTGCACTACGTCCAGAACGTCACCGACGTGGACGATCCGCTGCTGGAGCGCGCCACCGCCACCGGCGAGAAGTGGACCGACCTGGCCGAGCGGGAGACCGCACTGTTCCGCGAGGACATGACCGCCCTGCGGATGCTGCCCCCGCGCGCCTACGTGGGCGCGGTGGAGGCCATACCCCGGATCGTGCCGCTCGTGGAGCGGCTGCGGGACGCCGGCGCCGCCTACGAACTGGACGGCGACGTCTATTTCTCCGTCGAGGCCGACCCGCACTTCGGCGCCGTCGCCGGGCTGGACGCAGAAACGATGCGGCAGTTGTCCGCGGAGCGCGGCGGCGATCCCGAGCGACCCGGCAAGAAGAACCCCCTCGACCCGATGCTCTGGACAGCCGCCCGCGAGGGCGAGCCGCACTGGGACGGGGGCTCCCTCGGCCCGGGGAGGCCCGGCTGGCACATCGAGTGCGTGGCCATCGCGCTGGAGCACCTGGGCATGGGCTTCGACATCCAGGGCGGCGGGTCGGACCTGGCCTTCCCGCACCACGAGATGGGCGCCTCGCACGCTCAGGCGCTCACCGGGGAGTACTCCTTCGCCAAGGCCTACGTGCACGCCGGCATGGTCGGGCTCGACGGTGAGAAGATGTCCAAGTCCAAGGGCAATCTGGTCTTCGTCTCCGCGCTGCGCCGGGACGGCGTCGACCCGTCGGCGATCCGGCTCGTCCTGCTGGCCCACCACTACCGCGCGGACTGGGAGTACACCGCGGCCGATCTGGACGCCGCCACCGAGCGGCTGGCCCGGTTGCGGGCCGCCGTCTCCCGCCCGGACGGGCCGCCCGCGGAGCAGATGCTCGACGAGGTGCGCGCCGCCCTGGCGGACGACCTCGACACGCCGTCCGCGCTGGCCGCCCTCGACCGCTGGGCGGAGCGCCAGCGCACCGCGGGCGGCACCGACGAGGGCGCTCCCGGGCTAGTTTCCCGGGCGGCCGACGCCCTCCTGGGGATCGCTCTGTGACGGCGGGCGGTGCGGGGGCGGCGGCCGCCCCCGCACCGCCCGCCGGGCAGGAGCGCGCCTCCCGTCGCCAACCACCCGCATGACGGCTTCCCGCACACGGGGAGACGGTCAGGCCTCGCCGCCCTCGGAACCGCCCGTCTCCTCCGGCGGGCCCTCCCGGCGGCCCTGTTCCTCCGGCCGCTCCGGGCCGCCGGGCTCCCCGGGTGTCTCCTGTGGCCCGGCCGCGCTGCCGTGCTCCCCGCTGCCCGGCTTGCGCCGCCGGGGGCGGGTCCGGCCGCTGCCGGTCTCCCGCAGGTAGTTGCCGGCATCCTGACCGCCTCCGGCCACCGGCCCCTCGGTGGCGTGACTCCCGCCGGCCGCGCCGCCGCCGGGGACATCTCGCCGCCGCAGATAGCGTTCGAACTCCTTGGCGATGGCCTCCCCGGAGGCCTCCGGGAGCTCGGCGGTGTCGTTCGCCTCCTCCAGCGACTGGACGTACTCGGCCACCTCGGTGTCCTCGGACGCGAGTTGGTCCACGCCGACCTGCCAGGCCCGGGAGTCCTCCGCCAGCTCCCCGAGGGGCACACGGACTCCCAGCAGATCGTCCAGCCGGTTCAGCAGGGCGAGGGTGGCCTTCGGATTCGGCGGCTGGGAGACGTAGTGCGGCACCGCGGCCCACAGGCTCACCGCCGGCACCCCCGCGTGGGCGCAGGCCTCCTGCAGGATGCCGACGATGCCCGTCGGGCCCTCGTAGCGCGACTCCTCCAGCCCCATCGTCCGGGCGAGGTCCGCGTCCGAGGTGATGCCGGTGACCGGTACCGGGCGGGTGTGCGGGGTGTCGCCGAGCAGCGCGCCGAGCACCACGACCATCTCCACCCCGAGCTCGTGCGCGAAGCCCAGCAGCTCGTTGCAGAACGAGCGCCAGCGCATGCTCGGTTCCGTGCCGCGCACCAGCACCAGGTCCCGCGGTTTGTCCCCGCCGACTCTGACCACCGACAAGCGGGTCGTGGGCCAGGTGACCTTGCGCACTCCGTCGTCCAGCCAGACCTGCGGCCGGTTCACCTGGAAGTCGTAGTAGTCCTCGGCGTCCAGCGCGGCGAAGACCTCTCCCTTCCATTCCCGGTCCAGATGCGCGACCGCGGCGGAGGCGGCGTCGCCGGCGTCGTTCCAGCCTTCGAACGCGGCCACCATGACCGGGTCGACCAGCTCGGGAACCTCCTCGAGCTCGATCACCCAGCGCCTCCTTCCAGGCCCCGCGGGGATTGTGCCCCGCCGGCTGCCGTTCGTCTTGCGTGCGGGCCCAGCCTACGGCGTGACCGTGCCCACGCCGCAGCCCTCGCACGCCTGACGGGGCATCCCCTTCCGGGGAGGGGCCGGTGCGCGTCCGGCAGGGGGCGGCCCGCTCCGTGCACACCCGTTCCGAATATCACTCCTTCGAGTGACTCGGACGACCAGGTTCGGGCGGAAGGAGCGCGCCGGGGTGGAAGGGCCGGGGGCCGGCCTCCGGAAGACCGCCGCGCCGCAGTGACCGGCCCCGCCGGATCAGGCCTCCGGCCCCGCCAGCGTCTCCTCGGTCCAGGCGCGCACCTCGGGGGTGTCGAGCCCCCGGACCGTCAGGGTGGTGCGGCGCCTCAGCACGTCGTCCGCGGTACGTGCCCACTCGTGGTCCCGGGCGTACACGACCTGGGCCCGGATCTCCGGCCCGTCGGGGTGGATGCGCTCCCCGAGTGACGGATCCTCGTGCACGAGCCGCGCGATGTCGAAGGACAGCGAGCCGTAGTGCGAGGCGAGGTGGGCGGCCGTCTCGGGACCGACCGGCCCGTCCGGGCCCTGGTCGACCAGGAGCCGGTGCGCGACGGCGTTCGGGTTGGCCACCCCGGGCAGCGGCACCCGGCGGGGGAGTTGGGCGATCGGCTGCATGTCCCCGTTCAGGGGTCCGCCGGGCAGCTTCGCCAGCCGGTGCATGACGGCCCGGCCGATGTGCCGGTACGTCGTCCACTTGCCGCCGGCCACCGACAGCATCCCGCCGCGGCCTTCGGAGACGACCGTCTCCCGCTTCGCGGACTCGACTTCCCCGGGGCCGCCGGGCAGTACCCGCAGGCCCGCGAACGCGTAGGTGATCAGGTCGCGGGAGAGGTGCTCGTCCCGGACCGACAGCGCCGCCTCGTCGAGGATCTGCCGGATATCGGACTCGGTCGTCTCGACCCTCGCCGGGTCGCCCTCGTACACCTCGTCCGTGGTGCCGAGCATCAGCTGGTCCTCCCAGGGGAGGGCGAAGGTGATGCGGTACTTGTCGATCGGGGTGGCCAGGGCCGCCCGCCAGGGCGCCTTGCGCCGGAGCACCACGTGGGCGCCCTTGGAGAGCCGGATGCTCGGGTCGGCGCCGGGGTCCTCCAGCTTGCGCAGGTGGTCTACCCAGGGCCCGGTGGCGTTCAGGACGAGCCGGGCGTCCACGCCGAACGCGGTGCCGCCCAGCCGGTCCTCCAGCTCGGCGCCGGTCACCCGCCCCCGGGTGAACCGCAGGCCGGTGACCTCGGCGTGGTTGAGCACCACGGCTCCGGACTCGACCGCGGCGCGCACCGTCATCACGGCGACCCGGGAGTCGTTCATCTGGTGGTCGCCGTAGACCGCGACCGACTTGAGGTTCTCGGTCCGCAGTCCGGGGTTTTGGGCCGCCGCGCGGGCCGGGGAGATCACCTTGCCGACGCCGTCCCCGAACGCGGAGAGCGCCGAGTAGGCGAAGACGCCCGCGCCGAGCTTGGCCGCGCCGTGCGGGCCGCCCTTGTAGACGGGCAGGTGGAAGATGAGCGGGTTGACCAGGTGCGGTGCCACGTCCCTTGCCAGCACCCGGCGTTCGTGGTGGTTCTCCGCGACCAGCTTGACGGAGCCGGTCTGCAGGTAGCGCAGACCGCCGTGAACCAGCTTCGAGGACGCGGACGAGGTGGCGCCGGCGAAGTCGCCGGCGTCCACCATCGCCACCCGCAGTCCCGACTGCGCGGCATGCCAGGCGACCGAGGTCCCCAGGATGCCGCCACCGATCACCAGCAGGTCGTATGTCGCGCGGGCGAGCATCTCTCTGGTCTCGGCGCGGCCCGGGTTGGGACCGGCAACCGGGTGCGCCCCGAGGGTGGGGACGCTCTGCAGGGTGTTCATTGCGATCAGTTCTCCTCTTCGATCCAGCCCATGGTCCGCTCGACGGCCTTGAGCCAGCTCTTGTACTCACGGTCGCGGGCCTCCGCGTCCATGCGGGGGGTCCATTCGGCCGCCCGGCGCCAGTTGGCGCGCAGGGCGTCGGTGTCGGGCCAGAAGCCGACGGCGAGGCCGGCGGCGTAGGCGGCGCCGAGGCAGGTCGTCTCGGCGACCATCGGGCGCACCACGGGGGCGTCCACGAAGTCCGAGATGGTCTGCATCAGCAGGTTGTTGGAGGTCATGCCACCGTCGACGCGCAGCGCGGTGAGGTCCACGCCGGAGTCCTTGGCCATCGCGTCGACGATCTCGCGGGTCTGCCAGGCGGTGGCCTCCAGCACCGCCCTGGCCAGGTGCGCCTTGGTGACGTACCGGGTCAGTCCGGCGATGACGCCCCGGGCGTCGGAGCGCCAGTAGGGGGCGAACAGTCCGGAGAAGGCCGGCACGAAGTAGGCGCCGCCGTTGTCCTCGACCGTGCTGGCGAGCGTCTCGATCTCCGCGGCGGTGCTGATCAGGCCCATCTGGTCGCGCATCCACTGGACCAGCGACCCGGTCACGGCGATCGAGCCCTCCAGGGCGTACACCGGCTCCTGGTCGCCGATCCGGTAGCCCACGGTGGTGAGCAGGCCGTTGTACGAGTTGATCGGCTGGTGGCCGGTGTTCATCAGCAGGAAGGTGCCGGTGCCGTAGGTGGACTTGCCCTCGCCGGGTGCGTAGCAGGTCTGGCCGAAGAGGGCGGCCTGCTGGTCGCCCAGCGCGGAGGCCACCGGAACGCCGTCCAGCGCCCCGCCCTTGGCCAGTCCGTACACCTCGGCGGAGGAGCGGATCTCCGGCAGCACGGCCGTCGGGATCTGCATCGACTGGCAGATCTTCTCGTCCCAGCTCATGGTGTGCAGGTTCATCAGCATGGTCCGGGAGGCGTTGGTGACGTCCGTGACGTGCACACCGCCGTCGGTTCCGCCGGTGAGGTTCCAGATCACCCAGGAGTCCATGGTTCCGAAGAGGATCTCGCCGCGCTCGGCGCGCTCGCGCAGCCCCTCGACGTTGTCCAGCAGCCAGCGGATCTTCGGACCGGCGAAGTAGGCCGCCAGCGGGAGGCCGGTCTCCCTGCGGAAGCGGTCCTGCCCGACGTTGCGGCCGAGTTCCTTGCACAGTGCATCCGTGCGGGTGTCCTGCCAGACGAGCGCGTTGTGCACCGGCTCGCCGGTGGCCCTGTCCCAGAGCAGGGTGGTCTCGCGCTGGTTGGTGATCCCGATCGCCTTGACCTCGTCACGGCTGATCTCCGCCTTGCGGAAGGCGCCGTCCACGACCTCCTGGACGTTGTTCCAGATCTCCGTGGCGTCGTGCTCGACCCAGCCCGGCCTGGGAAAGATCTGCTCGTGCTCTTTCTGCTCCACCGCGACGATACGGCCGTCGGTGTCGAAGACGATGCAGCGGCTGGAGGTGGTGCCCTGGTCGATGGCGGCGATGTAGCCGGGGTGCGGCGCGGTCGTGCCGGTCTCGGCGGTGGCGGGGGCGGAAGCGTTGTCGGTCATGTCGTCTGCTCCGTAAGCGTGGTGGGTGGGAGACCTCAGGCGAAGGCGAGCTGGTAGATGCCGCCGGCTATCGCGCCGCCGAGCAGGGGGCCGGCGACCGGGACCCAGGCGTAGGCCCAGTCCGAGCTGCCCTTGTTGGGCAGCGGGAGCAGCGCGTGCACCATGCGCGGACCGAGGTCGCGCGCCGGGTTGATGGCGTAGCCGGTCGGGCCGCCGAGCGAGAGGCCGATACCGAGCACCACCAGTGCCGTGACGAGCACGCCGAGCGGTCCCAGGCCGTTGCCCTCCTGATTCAGCCCCTGGGTGAGGATCGCCAGCACCAGGACCACTGTGGCGATGACCTCGGTGGCCAGGTTCTGCCAGGACTTCCGGATCTCGGGGCCGGTGGAGAAGATGCCCAGCACCGGTCCGGGGCCCGCGCTCCGCGGGTCGGCCGACGTCCCGTCCTCGCGCTCCGGGGTCCCGACGACCTCCGGGTCGGTCAGATGCGCCTGGAACTGCCCGTAGTAGGCGATCCACACCAGCGCGGCACCGATCATCGCGCCGAGCGTCTCCGAGAAGAGGTAGAGCGGGACGTCGCTCCACTCCGTGCCGCCCTGGATGGCGAGGCCCAGCGTGACCGCCGGGTTCAGGTGGGCGCCGGAGACGCCGGCGGCGATGTACGCGCCGCTGAGCACCGCCATGCCCCACCCGAACGAGATGGCCACCCAGCCGGCGTTGTACGCCTTCGAGTTCTTGAAGGTGACGGCGGCGCAGACACCGCCGCCGAGCAGGATGAGGACGGCGGTGCCGATGACCTCGCCGAAGAAAATGTCGGAGCTGGACACCCGCGACTCCTTTGTTCACAGGGGGTGGCGGGCCGGGTCCCGTCCGGTGTTCGACAATGTCGACCGCCGCACGGCAGTTTTCTCCTCCTGGTCAGTGGCGTCAAGAGGCGGGCACCAGGGAAACGGAACGTGTCCCAATCGTGGCTTCTGTGCCGGACCGTGCGGCGGATCGCTAGAAGCGGCTGGCTCCCAGGTCGCGGGAGACGGAGCGGGCGCAGGCCCGCACCGAGGCGATCAGTTCCTGGCGTATCCCGTCGCCGTCGCACAGCCGTTCCACCGCGCCGGTGATGCCCACCGCGCCGACCGGCAGCCGGCGCCGGTCGTGGATGGGGGCCGCCAGCGAGGCCACGCCCTCCCAGGTCTCCTCCAGGTCGGAGGCCCAGCCGCGGGCGCGCGTCAGGTCGAGGCACTCCTCCAGCTCCGCCGGGACGGACACCGTGCGCTCGGTGTGCGCCCGCAGCTCGGTGTCCATGAGTTCGCTGTGCGCGACCGGGTCGTAGGCGGCCAGTACCTTGCCCAGTGCGGTGCTGTGCAGCGGCTGCATGGCACCGATCTCCAGCACCTGCCGGCTGTCGTCGGGCCGGAAGACGTGGTGCACCACCAGGACGCCCTGCTGGTGCAGGACGCCGAGGTAGACCGCCTCCCCGCTGGAGCGGGCCAGGTCGTCCGACCAGACCAGCGCTCGCGCCCGCAGCTCGTGCACGTCCAGATAGCTGTTGCCGAGCCGGAGCAGCTCCGCCCCGAGCTGGTAGCGCCCGGACGCGTCCTCCTGCTCGACGAACCCCTCCTGCTGGAGGGTGCGCAGCAGGCCGTGCGCGGTGCCCTTGGCCAGGCCGAGGGTGGAGGCGATGTCGGAGAGCCCCAGACGCCGCTCCCCGCCCGCGAGGAGCCGCAGCACCGCGGCTGCCCGCTCCAGTGACTGGATGCTCCGGGCCATCGGACAACCTCTCTTCTGGCGAGGCCGACGCTCCCGTGCGGCTTCCCGGGCGGCGCCGCGCGGCACGAGGCGACGATGCCGGTCCCCCTTGGTCGGCAATGTCGAACGCTATCGGATGATGCCGATTGCTTGTCAATCGCGCCGGGTCTACGACCGTCCACGCAGCGAAACGCCCTCTGGGCGGGAGCGGGCCTGCCGATAGTCTGGGTGCGTGCGTCCGTCCCCACCCAGGGCGCAAAGCCGACAGCCGTCGCACCACAGGGAGCACTTTCATGTCCTCACCGGTCCCGCCGAACCACACCCCCGGCACCCCGGACGTCCCCGACCGCTCGCTGCGCGGGGCCCTGGCCTCCCGGGTGGTGGTGGCGGACGGCGCGATGGGAACGATGCTCCAGGACCAGAACCCGTCGATGGAGGACTTCCAGCAGTTGGAGGGCTGCAACGAGATCCTCAACATCACCCGGCCCGACATCGTGCGCTCCGTGCACGAGGCGTACTTCGCCGTCGGCGTGGACTGCGTGGAGACCAACACGTTCGGCGCGAACCACGCGGCCCTCTCCGAGTACGACATCCCCGAGCGGGTCCACGAGCTGTCCGAGTCCGGCGCCGCGCTCGCCCGCGAGGTAGCGGACGGATTCACCGCGGGCGACGGCCGCCCCCGCTGGGTCCTCGGATCGATGGGGCCGGGCACCAAGCTCCCCACCCTGGGCCACGCCCCCTACGCGGTGCTCCGCGACGCCTATCAGGCGAACGCGGAGGGCCTGATCGCCGGCGGCGCGGACGCGCTGCTGGTGGAGACCACCCAGGACCTTCTGCAGACGAAGGCGGCGGCGATCGGCGCCCGCCGGGCCCTCGCCGCGGCGGGCCCCGGCACGGACCTGCCGCTGATCGTCTCGGTCACGGTGGAGACCACCGGCACGATGCTGCTCGGCTCGGAGATCGGGGCGGCGCTGACGGCGCTGGAGCCGCTGGGCATCGACATGATGGGGATGAACTGCGCCACCGGCCCGGCCGAGATGAGCGAGCACCTGCGCTATCTGGCGCGGCACAGCCGGGTGCCGCTGCTGTGCATGCCGAACGCGGGCCTGCCGGTCCTCGGCAAGGACGGCGCGCACTACCCCCTGACGCCGCCGGAGCTCGCCGACGCCCAGGAGGGCTTCGTCGCCGACTACGGCCTCTCGCTGATCGGCGGCTGCTGCGGCACGACGCCGGAGCACCTGCGCCAGGTCGTGGAGCGGGTGCACGGGGCGGTCCCGACCACCCGGGACCCCCGTCCGGAGCCTGGCGCGGCCTCGCTGTACCAGTCGGTCGCGTTCCGGCAGGACACCGCCTACCTGGCCATCGGCGAGCGCACCAACGCCAACGGCAGCAAGAAGTTCCGCACCGCCATGCTGGAGGAGCGCTGGGACGACTGCGTCGAGATGGCCCGGGACCAGATCCGCGAGGGCGCCCACATGCTGGATGTGTGCGTGGACTACGTCGGGAGGGACGGTGCCGCGGACATGACGGAGATCGCCGGCCGGTTCGCCACCGCCTCCACCCTGCCGATCGTGCTGGACTCCACCGAGGTCCCCGTGCTGGAGGCGGGCCTGGAGAAGCTCGGCGGCCGCGCGGTGCTGAACTCCGTCAACTACGAGGACGGTGACGGCCCGGACTCCCGCTTCGCCAGGGTGACCCGGCTGGCGGCGGAGCACGGAGCCGCACTGATCGCGCTCACCATCGACGAGGAGGGCCAGGCGCGTACCGTCGAGCACAAGGTCGCCGTCGCCGAACGGCTGATCGCCGACCTCACCGGCAACTGGGGCATCCGCGAGGAGGACATCCTCATCGACTGCCTCACCTTCACCATCTGCACCGGCCAGGAGGAGTCGCGTCGGGACGGCATCGCCACCATCGGGGCGATCCGGGAGCTGAAGGCCCGCCACCCGCGGGTGCAGACCACGCTGGGCCTGTCGAACATCTCCTTCGGCCTCAACCCGGCCGCCCGGGTCGTGCTGAACAGCGTGTTCCTGGACGAGTGCGTCAAGGCCGGGCTGGACTCGGCGATCGTCCACGCGTCGAAGATCATGCCCATCGCCCGACTGGAGGACGAGCAGGTCGAGGCCGCCCTCGACCTGATCCACGACCGGCGCCGCGAGGGCTACGACCCCCTGCAGCGGCTGCTGGAGCTCTTCGAGGGAGTGGACGCCACCTCCGTCCGGGCGACCCGGGCCCAGGAGCTGGCGGCGCTGCCACTGGGGGAGCGGCTGGAGCGGCGCATCATCGACGGCGAACGCAACGGCCTGGAGGCCGACCTGGACGAGGCACTGACCGGGCGGCCGGCGCTGGAGATCGTCAACGACACCCTGCTCGCCGGAATGAAGGTGGTCGGCGAACTCTTCGGGTCGGGGCAGATGCAGCTGCCCTTCGTGCTCCAGTCCGCCGAGGTGATGAAGACCGCGGTGGCCCACCTGGAACCGCACATGGAGAAGACCGACGACGACGGCAAGGGCACGATCGTGCTGGCCACCGTCCGCGGTGACGTGCACGACATCGGCAAGAACCTGGTCGACATCATCCTGTCCAACAACGGCTACACCGTCGTCAACCTGGGCATCAAGCAGCCGGTCGGCGCGATCCTCGAGGCGGCCAAGGAGCACCGGGCCGACGTGATCGGGATGTCCGGCCTCCTGGTGAAGTCGACGGTCATCATGAAGGAGAACCTCCAGGAGCTGAACAGCCGGGAGATGGCCGCCGACTATCCCGTCATCCTCGGCGGCGCCGCGTTGACCCGCGCCTTCGTCGAGCAGGACCTGCACGAGATCTACGACGGGGAGGTCCGCTACGCCAGGGACGCCTTCGAGGGCCTGCGCCTGATGGACGCCCTCATCGGGGTCAAGCGTGGCGTGCCGGGTGCCAGGCTCCCCGAGCTGAAGCAGCGCCGCGTCGCCCGCCGGGACAACGTCGCGGAGGAGCCGGTGGAGATCGACACCCGGCGCTCCGACGTGTCGGCCGACAACCCGGTGCCCGAGCCTCCGTTCTGGGGCACCAGGGTCGTCAAGGGCATCCAGCTGAAGGAGTACGCCTCCTGGTTGGACGAGGGCGCGCTCTTCAAGGGCCAGTGGGGCCTGAAGCAGTCCCGCACCGGTGAGGGACCGGGCTACGAGGAACTCGTGGAGAGCGAGGGCCTGCCGCGGCTGCGCGGCTGGCTGGAGCGGCTGCACACCGAGAACATGCTGGAGGCGGCCGTGGTGCACGGCTACTTCCCGTGCCACTCGGAGGGCAACGACCTCGTCCTGCTGACCGAGGACGGGCGGGAGCGCACGCGGTTCACCTTCCCGCGCCAGCGCCGGGGGCGCCGGCTCTGCCTGGCCGACTACTTTCGGCCAAAGGGCAGTGGCGAGATCGACGTGGTCGGCTTCCAGGTGGTGACGGTGGGCTCCCGCATCGGGGAGGCGACCGCGGACCTCTTCGCCCGGGACGCCTACCGGGACTACCTCGAACTCCACGGGCTGTCGGTCCAGCTCGCCGAGGCCCTGGCCGAGTACTGGCACGCCCGGACCCGGGCGGAGCTGGGTTTCGCCGGTGAGGATCCAAACGAGATGGAGGACATGTTCGCGCTGAAGTACCGCGGCGCCAGGTTCTCGCTCGGCTACGGTGCCTGCCCCGAGCTGTCCGACCGGGCCAAGATCGCCGAGTTGCTCCAGCCGGAGCGCATCGGGGTGAAGCTGTCCGAGGAGTTCCAGCTCCACCCGGAGCAGTCCACCGACGCCCTCGTGCTCCACCACCCCGAGGCGAAATACTTCAACGCCAGGTAGCCGACGGTCGTACACTGATCTGTCCGGTACAGGCCGGTCGTCCACCGCGGGTCGGTGGCCGACCGGCCTTCCTGCTCCTGCGAGAGGTGTCAGCGGATGACGAGCTCGATTCCCGCCCTTGCCCCCCGTTCGGCCGACGGGTCGGCACTGGAAGCCGTGCTGCTCGACATGGACGGCACACTCGTGGACACCGAGGGGTTCTGGTGGGACGCCGAGGTGGAGGTCTTCGCCCGCCTCGGGCACACCCTCGGCGACGAGCACCGGGAGGTGGTGGTCGGCGGACCGATGAGCCGCAGCGCCGCGTACCTGATCGACGTGACCGGCGCAGACGTGCCGATGGAGGAGCTCACCGGGCTGCTGAACGCCGGCTTCGCCGCTCGCATCGAGCGCGGCGTCACCCTGATGCCGGGGGCCCGTCGGCTGCTGGCGGAGCTGCGGCGGCACCGGGTGCCGACGGCGCTGGTCTCCGCCTCCCACCGGACGATCATCGACCGGATGCTCCACTCCCTCGGCCACCGCAACTTCGCACTGTCGGTGGCCGGGGACGAGGTCGAACGCACCAAGCCGCACCCGGAGCCCTACCTGACCGCGGCCCGCCTCCTGGGCGCGGACCCGGCGCGGTGCGCGGTGGTCGAGGACACCCAGACCGGGGTGGCCGCCGCCGAGCAGGCGGGTTGCCGGGTCGTGGCCGTGCCCTCGGTCACCCCGATCGAGGGCAGTCGCGGCCGTACCGTCGTGGAGTCCCTGGAACAGGTCGATCTGGCATTTCTGCGCTCTCTGATCACGCCCGCGCACTGAGGGTGCACCGGAACACGCCGGAAGGAATGGGAAGAGAACTCTGAGCGCCGGTGTGCTCATTTTCCGTGACTTACGGACTGGCCGAATCGCATTGCCCCGGGAGAGTTCTCGATCAGTGATCTTTCTCACTGGTGCGGGCCTCGACAGTGGCCGCCGGGCGTGGTCCTCCCGGACTGCTGCGTTCCATTCCGGTGGTCAAGTGTCCTGATTGGTGGCGTCTCGCCCTCTGTGTGCCTCCGTCCGGATAACGGACGATGGCTGGTTGTGATCGGGTCGCAACCTCGTTGGTATCGCTCCCCGTACGGGGTGCGGCTTTCCCAACTACTAATGTCTGCCTACCGGCACCACTTATTCGAGGAGCCATCCGGGCGCCGGTTGAGGGAGACCACCAAGATGAACCGCAAGACACTTGTGCTGCCCGCTCTCACGGGTGTGCTCGCCGTCGCCGTCGCCGGATGTGGTGGTGACCAGGACTCCTCCGCGGACGCTGAGGCCATCGTGGTGGGCACCACGGACCACTTCGAGGTGACCAAGGAGACCCCGGCCCCCTTCGACCCGGCGGCCTCGTACAGCGTCGCCTCCTGGAACGTGCTCCGAAACACCTACCAGACGCTGCTGCGGCTGCCCCGCTCCGGTACCGAGCCGGAGCCGGAGGCAGCCGAGCAGTGCTCTTTCACCGACTCCAACAACGAGCAGTTCCGGTGCACGGTCCGCGACGACCTCACGTTCTCCAACGGCAACAAGCTGGACGCCAAGGACGTGGAGTTCTCCGTCAAGCGGATGGTGGCGATCGACGACCCCAACGGTCCGGCGTCGCTGCTCAGCAACCTGGACAGGGTCGAGGCCCCGTCGGACACCGAGGTCGTCTTCCACCTCAAGAAGCCGGACGCCACCTTCCCCTACAAGGTGGCCACCCCCGCCGTCGCCATCGTCGATGACGAGGTCTACCCCGCTGACGGGCTCTACGAGGGCACCGAGATCGCCGCCTCCGGTCCGTACGCGCTGGACTCCTTCGAGGAGGAGAAGGCGACCTTCGTGAAGAACGCCGGGTACCGCGGCAAGGTGGACTTCAACAACGAGAAGATCGAGATGCGGTTCTTCCCGGACGGCGACAAGCTGGAGGCCGCTCTACGGGAGGGCGAGGTCGACGTCGTCAATCGCACCCTCGCCCCGGAGCAGGTCAGGAAGCTTGAGAGCGTCGACGGCATCAACGTGCAGGGGCTGCCGAGCCAGGGCATCCGCTACCTGGTCTTCAACACCGACAAGCCGGCCGTCGAGGACGAGGCCGTGCGGAAGGCGGTGGCCCAGCTCGTCGACCGCCAGGCTCTCGTGCGGGACGTCTACGACCGCACCGCCGAGCCGCTCTACTCCATCGTCCCCGGCGGCCTCCCCGGCCACCGGAACTCCTTCTTCAACAGCTACGGCGAGCCCGACAAGGGCGAGGCCCAGGAACTGCTGGAGAACGCGGGCATCCAGACCCCCGTCGAGCTGGAGTTCACCTACACCTCGGACTACTACGGCTCGGCCACCAAGGGCGAGTTCGAGATGATCCGCGACCAGCTCAACCGGTCCGGTCTCTTCGAGGTCACGGTGAAGGGCGAGCCCTGGCAGACCTACCGCCCGAACGCCACGGACCGCAAGTACGAGGTCTACGGCATGGGCTGGTTCCCGGACTTCCCGGACGCGGAGAACTTCATCGCGCCGTTCTTCGGCGAGAACAACTTCCTCAACAGCCCCTACCGCAGCTCCGAGATCATCGACGACCTGCTGCCGCTCAGTCGCACCCGCACCGAGCGCACCGCGGCCAACGAGGACTTCATCAAGATCCAGGACATCGTGGCCGAAGAGGTCCCGGTGCTGCCGCTGTGGCAGAGCAAGCAGTACGTGGTGGCCAAGGAGGAGATCACCGGCGTCGAGTGGGCGCTGAACTCCTCGTCCGTCCTCCAGCTGTGGGAGCTCGGCCGGGGCGCCACTCTGGAGTGACCCCGTCAGGCGCGCGCCGACGCCTCCGCACCCGGCAAAGGGGTGCGGGGGCGTCGGCCGGTTCACTGTCCGCCGGGGCGCACCAGGCCGCTCTCGTAGGCGTACACCGCCGCCTGCACCCGGTCCCGCAGCCCCAGTTTCGTCAGCACGTGCCCGACGTGGGTCTTGACCGTGGTCTCGCTGACGAACAGCTCGGCCGCGATCTCCGCGTTCGACAGCCCGCGGGCGACCAGCTTGAGCACCTCGACCTCGCGTTCGGTGAGGGTGTGCAGCGTGTCGGGAACCTGCTCCTCCCCGGTCGGCAGCTTCCCCGCGTACTTGTCCAGCAGCCGCCGGGTGATGCTCGGCGCGAGCATGGCGTCGCCCGCCGCGACCACCCGGATCGCCTGGACCAGCTCCTGGGCCGGCGCGTCCTTGAGCAGAAACCCGCTCGCCCCGGCGCGGAGCGCCTCCACCACGTACTCGTCCAGGTCGAAGGTCGTCAGCACCAGCACCTTGGCGGGGCCGTCCTTGGCCCGGCCGGTGATCCGCCGGGTCGACTCCACGCCGTCCACCCGCGGCATCCTGATGTCCATCAGCACCACGTCGGGCTGCAGGGCCCGGACCTGGTCCAGCGCCTGCAGGCCGTCCCCGGCCTCGCCGACGACCGCGATGTCCTGCTCGGCCTCCAGGATCATCCGGAAACCGGTGCGCAGCAGGGGCTGGTCGTCCACCAGCAGGACACGGATCGTCACAGGAACTCCTTCGTACGCCCGGGTGGGACCGATCGGCCCCATTGTGGCGCAAGCCGCCGCCGCGCCCCCCGGCGGTCCGGTGGGCGCGGCGGCGGCCCGCCCCGGGCTCAGGAGGGGCGAGGGGACGCCTGCGGGCTCTCCCGGGCGTGGTCCAGGGGGAGGCGCGGCTGGATCACCAGCGGGTAGGGCGGCGGGGTCCCGCCGAACTCGGGGCAGCGCTGCCGGTGGTCGCACCAGTCGCACAGCCGGCTGCGCTTCGGCCGCCAGTCGCCCGTCTCGACCGCGCGCTCGATGGCTTCCCACAGGGCCAGCAGCTTGCGCTCCACGCCGGCCAGGTCCGACTCGTCCGGGTCGTAGGTAAGCACGTCACCGCTGCCCAGGTAGACCAGTTGCAGCCGCCTCGGCACGGCACCGCGCAGCCGCCACAGCACCAGCGCGTAGAACTTCATCTGGAACAACGGCCCATCCGCGTACTCCGGACGCGGGGCCTTGCCGGTCTTGTAGTCCACGATGCGCACGTCACCGGTCGGTGCGACGTCCACCCGGTCGATGATGCCGCGCAGCATCAGTCCCGAGTCCAGCCGGGTCTCCACGGACAACTCCCGCTCGGCGGGCTCCAGCCGGGTCGGGTCCTCCAGCGAGAACCAGCGTTCGACCAGCGACTCGGCCTCTGCCAGCCAGCCGGCCAGCTCGGTGCGGTCCGCGGTGTCCTCGGCGAAAAGCTCCGCGAGCTCCGGGCGCCTGGCCAGCAGGCGCTCCCACTCGCCCGCCACCATGCCGCGCGCCCTGGGCACGCTGCGTTCGGCGGCCGGCGCGTCGAACAGCCGTTCCAGCACCGAGTGCACCACCGTGCCGCGGGCCGCGGCGACACTGGGCCTCTCCGGGATGCGGTCGATCACGCGGAAGCGGTACAGCAGGGGGCACTGCTGGAAATCGGCCGCCCGGGAGGGAGAGAGCGAGTTCGGTGGCGCGGCAGGCCGATCGGTCGAGGTTCCCATGGAGGAAGACCCTAAGGCCCGAGACTGACATCCGGGCACATACCATCGACGGCAGCATCCCGGAGTCCCGCACGACCGCGGGGATCGCTGGAGCGGGTGCGGTCACAGCAGTGAAAAAGGGGAGCCCGTGGGAGACACGGACAACAGCGGCACGCCGCCCGCCGAGGACGGGGGCGGCAAACCCGGCGGCAGGTCCCGGCGGCCGGGCAGCGGCGGCGGCATCCTGATGGGCCGTCCGTTCGGTGTGCCCGTCTATGTGGCCCCGAGCTGGTTCCTCGTCGCCGCGCTCATCACCTGGGTCTTCGGCGGCCAGCTGGATCGCATCCTGCCGGACCTGGGACCCCTGCGCTACCTCATCGCCCTGTTCTTCGCGGTGGCCTTCTACGCCTCCGTCCTGGTGCACGAACTGGCCCACACCGTCGCCGCCCTGCGGTTCCGCCTGCCGGTGCGCCGAATCCAGCTCCAGTTCTTCGGCGGCGTCTCGGAGATCGAGAAGGAGTCCGAGACACCCGGACGCGAGTTCGTGCTGGCCTTCGTCGGCCCGCTGCTCTCCCTGGTCCTGGCCGGGCTGTTCTACCTCGGGATGTACGCCGTCGAGCCGCGGAGCGTCCCCGGCGTGCTGATGGCGGGGCTGATGATCTCCAACCTCATCGTCGCCGCCTTCAATCTGCTGCCCGGTCTGCCGCTGGACGGCGGGCGGATGCTCCGGGCCGTCGTGTGGAAGCTCAGCGGCAAGCCCATGACGGGTACGGTCGCCGCCGCGTGGAGTGGCCGGGCGCTGGCCGTGGTGGTGCTCATCGGGCTTCCGCTCGCGACCCACGCGGGCGGCCTCTCCGACGGTGCGAGCGTCGGCAGCGTGGACTCGCTCACCGACGCGCTGCTCGCCGCCATCCTGGCCGCGATCATCTGGACGGGCGCCGGGAACAGCCTGCGGATGGCCAGGCTGCGGGCCAGGCTCCCCGAGCTGCGGGCCCGCGCCCTCACCCGGCGGGCCGTCCCGGTCACCGGGGAGACGCCGCTGTCCGAGGCGCTGCGCCGCGCCAACGAGGCCGGAGCACGGGCGATGGTGCTGGTCGACGGGCAGGGCGCCCCGACTGGCATCGTGCGGGAGGCGGGCATCGTCTCGGTGCCGGAGCACCGCAGGCCGTGGGTGGCCGTCAGTACCCTTGCCCACGACCTCACCGAGGGCATGCGCATCTCCGCCGAGCTGGCCGGTGAGGAGCTGATCGAGCATCTGAAGGCGGAGCCCACCACCGAGTACCTGGTGGTGGAGGAGGCCGGAGAGATCTACGGGGTCCTCTCCACCGGCGACGTCGAGCGGGCCTTCGTCCACGCGATGGCCAAGCCCGCGGACTGAACCCGCCGCTCGCCCCGGCGGGGCGCCGACCGGCGCCGCGGCATCCCCGATTCGGTCCGCGGCCCCCGCTCGACTAGGGTGACGTCCATGTCCGAACCGACCGGTGCCGCCCGCCGTCGCGGGCCCTTCCAGGTCGGGGACCAGGTCCAGCTCACCGATCCCAAGGGACGCCACTACACCTTCACGCTCGAGGCCGGGAAGAGCTTCCACACCCACAAGGGTGCCTTCCCTCACGACGAGCTGATCGGTGCTCCCGAAGGCAGTGTCGTCCGTACCACCGGAAACGTCGCCTATCTCGCGCTGCGCCCCCTGCTCCCCGACTACGTCCTGTCCATGCCACGAGGCGCCGCCGTCGTCTACCCCAAGGACGCCGGCCAGATCCTGGCGATGGCCGACATCTTCCCCGGCGCGAGGGTGGTGGAGGCCGGGGTCGGGTCGGGCTCGCTCAGCACCTTCCTGTTGCGTGCCCTCGGCGACCGCGGCATGCTGCACTCCTACGAGCGCCGCGCCGACTTCGCCGAGATCGCCAGAGCGAACGTGGAGCGCTACTTCGGCAGCGAGCACCCGGCCTGGCAGCTCACGGTCGGCGATCTCCAGGACAACCTCTCGGACACCGACGTCGATCGCGTCATCCTGGACATGCTCGCCCCCTGGGAGTGCCTGGACGGCGTCTCGAAGGCCCTGGTGCCCGGGGGTATCCTCTGCGCCTACGTGGCGACCACCACCCAGCTCGCCCGCACCGTCGAGTCGATCCGGGAGCACGGCACGTTCAACGAGCCGGCGGCCTGGGAGACCATGGTGCGCAACTGGCACGTGGAGGGACTCGCGGTACGGCCCGACCACCGCATGATCGGCCACACCGGCTTCCTCCTCACCGCCCGCCGCCTCGCCGACGGCGTCGAGCCGCCGCTGCGCCGCCGTCGGCCCTCCAAGGGCGCGTACGGCGACGACTACACCGGTCCGGGGGCCGGCAAGGGCGCGGCGGGTCGCTGACCCGCCCCCTCCTTTGCCCGCCGCGCTCCGGAGGGCGGGGGAGGGGGTGCACGGCGGCCGCGCAGGAGTGCCCTCCAGTAGCTGGGGGCACCGCGCGGGGCCGCCGGGGACGTTCTGTGTCGTCCGGTGAAAAGCCCGTCCCCGGCGTTCCCCCCGGGTGTGGCCTGTGGCACGATGCTGGCCATCCACTCAGCACGGCAGTCACGGCAGTCACAGGAGACACCCCGCGTGCAGCCCTCGGCAGGCCCGGAACTCGCGCACACCCGCCCCGGTGCGGCCCACTGGCTGATCACCGCCGCGGCCGTCCTCGCGGTCTGCGGCGCCACGGCCCTACTGCATCCGGGCGGGGCGGCCGCGACCGCCCCGGCCCGCCCGGCCGGCGAAGCCCCCGACCCGGCCGCGGCCGAGTACCCGGTGGACTGCGGGCCGTGGGAGATCGACGTCGTCGAGCAGGACGCGGTCGACTTCGACCGCGACGGCCGACCGGAGACGGTGGCGGTCGTGCGCTGCCGGACCGGCTCCGGTACCCCGCCGAGCGGCATGTTCATACTGGCCGCCGCCTCGGGCGGGGGAGCGCCCCGGATAGCGCAGACCCTGGTCGACCCGGGCGAGCGGATGAGCGTCTCGCGGTTCGCGGTGCGCGACGGGAGGATCGCGGCCACGCTGCACGGCTACTCCTCGCAGAGCGTGCCGCGCTGCTGCCCCGACCAGGAGCGTGAAGTGAGCTGGGGCTGGCGGGACGGCGCCTTCGAACTGCGCGCGGCGCCGGCGGTCGGCGGCCTCCGGGGCGTCTGAGCTTGAGCCGGGCCGCGCGGTGTGCCGGGGGCGCGGTGCCCCGCGCGGCTCAGTCCGAGTCCGGCCCGTACACCTCCACGCTGTCCGACGCCCGGCGGACGTGGATGCACTCGCCCGGGCACTCCCTGGCCGAGTCCACGACGTCGTTGAGCAGCGGCAGAGGGACGGGCGCGGTGGCACCGGCGTCGGTGCGCAGCTCCTCCTCCCGCCCGGCCTTCACGTAGGCGAGGCCGTCGATGTCGAGCTCGAAGACCTCGGGGGCGTACTGGGCGCAGATGCCGTCACCGGTGCAGAGGTCCTGGTCGATCCAGACCTCCAGCTCGTCGGTAGCTGCATCGTTCTGCACGGTCATGTCGCCTGCCGTTCCTGCCTGCCTGAGCCGATTGGAGCCAGCCCCGAAGGGTGTTGACCCACCCGACGATACAACCGGCCGCTTCCCGGCGGTGCCGGGTGGGTATCCCCCTGAGGTGAGGGAGTGCGCAAGGGTGAAGATCAGCACACCCCGACAGTCTTTGTGATCTAGGGGTTTCAACCGTTGCGGGCCCAGGTAGGGTCAGGAAGCGTCCAGCTCCCCCTGGAGGAGGTGAGGACCGTGGCAGCCCACGACGACGACACGAACCACGGCACCCGGCCTGGTCGGGGTTCCGAAGACCCGGCCGGCCAGGTTGCCCATCTTGAGCAGGAGATCGCCGTCCTGCGCCGCAAGCTCGCCGACTCTCCGCGGCACACTCGGATTCTCGAGGAGCGGATCGTCGAGCTGCAGACCAGCCTGGCCGGCGTGTCCGCGCAGAACGAACGGTTGGCCAACACTCTCCGTGAGGCACGCGACCAGATCGTCGCGCTCAAGGAGGAGGTCGACCGCCTCGCTCAGCCGCCCGCCGGTTTCGGTGTCTTCCTGCACGCCAACGAGGACGGCACCGCCGACATCTTCACCGGCGGCCGCAAACTGCGGGTGAACGTCAGCCCGGACGTCCAGCTCGACGAGCTGCGGCGCGGCCAGGAGCTGATGCTCAACGAGGCGCTCAACGTGGTCGAGGCCATGGAGTTCGAGCGCGCCGGTGACATCGTCACCCTCAAGGAGGTCCTGGAGGACGGTGAGCGGGCCCTGGTGATCGGCCACACCGACGAGGAACGGGTGGTCCGGCTCGCCGAGCCCCTGCTGAGCACCACCATCCGGGCCGGGGACGCCCTGCTCCTGGAGCCCCGTTCCGGCTACGTCTACGAGGTCATCCCGAAGAGCGAGGTCGAGGAACTCGTCCTGGAGGAGGTCCCGGACATCGACTACGCCAAGATCGGCGGACTCGGTGGCCAGATCGAACTCATCCGGGACGCCGTCGAGCTCCCCTACCTCTACCCGGACCTCTTCAAGGAGCACGAGCTACGGCCGCCGAAGGGCGTGCTGCTCTACGGCCCGCCCGGCTGCGGCAAGACGCTCATCGCCAAGGCCGTCGCGAACTCGCTCGCCAAGAAGGTCGCCGAGGTCACCGGCAAGCCCGCGGGGAAGAGCTTCTTCCTCAATATCAAGGGCCCCGAGCTCCTCAACAAGTACGTCGGCGAGACCGAGCGGCACATCCGGCTCGTCTTCCAGCGCGCGCGGGAGAAGGCGAGCGAGGGCACCCCCGTCATCGTCTTCTTCGACGAGATGGACTCCCTCTTCCGCACCCGCGGCTCCGGGGTCAGTTCGGACGTGGAGAACACCATCGTCCCGCAGCTGCTCTCCGAGATCGACGGCGTGGAGGGCCTGGAGAACGTCATCGTCATCGGCGCCTCCAACCGTGAGGACATGATCGACCCGGCTATCCTGCGGCCCGGCCGGCTGGACGTGAAGATCAAGATCGAGCGTCCCGACGCCGAGGCGGCCAAGGACATCTTCTCGAAGTACCTCACGGCCAACCTCCCGATCCACACCGACGACCTCGGGGAGAACAACGGGAACCGCGAGGCGGCGGCCGCCGGCATGATCCAGTCGGTGGTCGAGCAGATGTACGCCGAGTCGGAGGAGAACCGCTTCCTGGAGGTCACCTACGCCAACGGGGACAAGGAGGTCCTCTACTTCAAGGACTTCAACTCCGGAGCCATGATCCAGAACATCGTGGACCGGGCCAAGAAGATGGCGATCAAGGACTTCCTGGACCACCACCAGAAGGGGCTGCGGGTGGCGCACCTGCTCGCCGCCTGCGTGGACGAGTTCAAGGAGAACGAGGACCTCCCCAACACCACGAACCCGGACGACTGGGCCCGGATCTCCGGCAAGAAGGGCGAGCGGATCGTGTTCATCCGCACGCTCGTCACCGGCAAGCAGGGCGCGGACACCGGACGCTCCATCGACACGGTGGCCAACACCGGTCAGTACTTGTAAGGCAGGCACCGTCCGGCTGCGGTCGCCCGTCGGGGCGGCCGCAGCCGATCCTTTCGTCGGAAGTCCCGGTGATCTCCCCACCGCGACCCGGTGCGCCGTAGGCTCGTCGTGGATGCCGACCGGCGCAGTGCGGAGCCGGACACCGCACACGGGACGGATGCGCAGCGGGACTTGAGCAGGGGCCCGATGCCGGGCCGCTGCAGGGCAAGGAGGGCCGCATGACCGTACGGCGAGTAATGGGCATCGAGACCGAGTACGGCATCTCCGTCCCCGGTCACCCCAATGCCAATGCCATGCTCACCTCGTCCCAGATCGTGAACGCCTACGCGGCGGCGATGCAGCGCGCCCGTCGTGCGCGGTGGGACTTCGAGGAGGAGAATCCCCTCCGGGACGCCCGCGGCTTCGACCTCGCGAGAGAGTCCGCCGACTCCAGCCAGCTGACCGACGAGGACATCGGCCTGGCCAACGTGATCCTCACCAACGGCGCCCGGCTCTACGTCGACCACGCACACCCCGAGTACAGCGCCCCCGAGGTCACCAACCCGAGGGACGCGGTGCTCTGGGACAAGGCCGGTGAGCGCATCATGGCCGAGGCCGCCCGGCGGGCGGCGGAGGTCCCCGGGGCGCAGCCGATCCACCTCTACAAGAACAACACCGACAACAAGGGCGCCTCCTACGGCACGCACGAGAACTACCTGATGAGGCGGGAGACCCCGTTCACGGACATCGTGCGCCACCTGACCCCCTTCTTCGTCTCCCGGCAGGTGGTCTGCGGGGCCGGCCGGGTCGGCATCGGGCAGGACGGCGGCGAGCACGGCTTCCAGATCAGCCAGCGCGCCGACTACTTCGAGGTTGAGGTCGGTCTGGAGACGACCCTCAAGCGCCCGATCATCAACACCCGGGACGAGCCGCACGCCGACGCGGAGAAGTACCGCCGGCTGCACGTGATCATCGGGGACGCGAACCTCTCGGAGCTGTCCACCTACCTCAAGCTGGGCACCACCTCGCTGGTGCTCTCCATGATCGAGGACGGTTTCATCGCCGTCGACCTGGCCGTGGACCAGCCGGTCCGGACCCTGCACCAGGTCAGCCACGACCCGGACCTGCGTCAACTCGTCACCCTGCGCAGCGGCCGCACCCTGACCGCGGTCCAGCTCCAGATGGAGTACTTCGAGCTGGCCCGCAAGTACGTCGACGAACGCTGGGGCGCGGACGCCGACGAGCAGACGCGCGACGTGCTCGTTCGCTGGGAGGACGTGCTCTGCCGGCTGGAGACGGACCCGACGAGCCTGGCAGGTGAACTGGACTGGGTCGCCAAGCACGAGCTGATGGAGGGGTACCGCCGCCGGGACGGCCTGCAGTGGGACGCTCCGCGTCTGCACCTGGTCGACCTCCAGTACGCCGATGTGCGGCCCGACAAGGGCCTCTACAACCGGCTGGCCGACCGCGGGCGCATCGGTCGCCTGCTGGACGAGTCCGAGGTCGGGCGGGCGCGGACCCGTCCGCCCGAGGACACCAGGGCCTACTTCCGCGGCCGGTGCCTGGCGCAGTACGCCGACGACGTCGCGGCAGCCTCCTGGGACTCGGTGATCTTCGACCTTCCCGGACGGGACTCGCTCCAGCGGGTGCCCACCCTGGAACCGCTGCGCGGCACCCGTGAGCACGTCGAGGGCCTCCTCGACCGCTGCCGCACCGCGGAGGAACTCGTCCGGGTGCTCTCCGGGGACTGAGTCGCCGGTCACCGGGGCCGGTCCACCGCTTCCGGGCTCCCGGTGGGGCCGCAGCACGGCCCCGCCGGGCCCGGCCCGCAGCGCGGAGAAAGGGGATCTGAGGCTTTCCTGTCCGAAAAGTTTCCCGGTCGGGAATCAGAAGGCCCGTCCGTGGGCGTTGGAGCAAAAGAAGAGCCGATGTCAGCCCCTCCTTGTAGGGTCTGATCTTGTACTTCGAATCCGAGCGGGGTGAGGTAGATGGCGACCAAGGACACCGGCGGCGGACAGCAGAAGGCGACCCGGTCCACAGAGGAGACCGAGGAGCAGACCGAGGAAGCACAGGTATCGGAGGACCTCAAGGAGCGCCAGGAAGAGCTCTCCGAGGACGTCGATTCCGTGCTGGACGAAATCGACGACGTGCTGGAGGAGAACGCCGAGGACTTCGTGCGTTCCTTCGTCCAGAAGGGCGGCGAATAACCCCCGCGGACACCGGCGTGAGTCGGGGCGGCGCATGCGAGCGCCGCCCCGGCGGGCGCCGCGGCGGCAATCGGTCCGGACCTCTCGCTCCGTTCATGTGGATCACGGCGCAGTGGCGGGTAAGGTCCCTGAGGTGCCGGGCAGCAACTTCGGTTCGAAGCCGGGCACATCGAGAAACGACACCGGCGCGCTGCGTCGGGAGATCGCCTACGTGGAAGGAAACGCGTGGAAGCCAACACTCGTAGCACCGGGCGTCTGCCGGCCGCCTTCCTGACGCCCGGCTCGTCCTCGTTCATGGATTTCCTGGCCGAGCACGCGCCCGAGCAGTTGCCGGGGAACCGGCCGCTGCCTCCCGTCCAGGGCGCCGTCGAGGCCCCGCACGGCACCACCATCGTCGGGGTGACCTTCTCCGGCGGGGTGATCCTCGCCGGGGACCGTCGCGCCACGATGGGGAACATGATCGCCCAGCGCGACATCGAGAAGGTCTTCCCGGCCGACGAGTACTCCGCGGTCGGGATCGCCGGCACCGCGGGCCTTGCGGTGGAGATGGTCAAGCTCTTCCAACTGGAGCTCGAGCACTTCGAGAAGGTGGAGGGCGCGCAGCTCTCGCTGGAGGGCAAGGCGAACCGCCTGTCCACGATGATCCGCAGCAACCTGGGCATGGCGATGCAGGGACTGGCCGTGGTGCCCCTGTTCGCGGGGTACGACGTGGTCCGGGGGAAGGGCCGGATCTTCTCCTACGACGTCACCGGCGGCCGTTCCGAGGAGCACGGCTTCGCCGCAGTGGGCTCCGGCTCGGTCTTCGCCCGCGGCTCGATGAAGAAGCTCCACCGGAACGACCTGACGCGGCAGCAGGCGGCGACGGTCGTGGTGCAGGCGCTGTTCGACGCCGCCGACGACGACTCCGCGACCGGCGGCCCCGACATGGCACGGCGGATCTACCCGGTGGTGTCGGTGATCGGCGAGGACGGCTACCACCGCCTGACCGAGACGGAGGTCTCCGAGATCTCCCGCGCCGTCCACGAAGGCCGCCTCCAGCTCCCCAACGGGCCCCAGGCCCCGGTTCTCTAGACACAGGAAGGGACGGGAAAGCCGGTGTCCACGCCGTTCTATGTCTCACCCCAGCAGGCCATGGCCGACCGCGCGGAGTACGCCCGCAAGGGCATCGCGCGCGGACGCAGCGTCGTCGTGCTCCAGTACACCGACGGGATCGCCTTCGTCGCGGAGAACCCGTCGCGGGCCCTGCACAAGGTAAGCGAGATCTACGACCGGATCGCCTTCGCCGCGGTCGGCAAGTACAACGAGTTCGAGAACCTGCGGATCGGCGGCGTGCGGTACGCCGATCTCCGGGGCTTCACCTACGACCGGGACGACGTCACCGCCCGCGGGTTGGCCAACGTCTACGCCCAGACGCTCGGCACCATCTTCTCCGGAGTGGGGGAGAAGCCCTACGAGGTGGAGCTGATCGTCGCGGAGGTCGGCGACGCGGCCGAGGACGACCAGATCTACCGGCTGCCGCACGACGGCTCGATCGTGGACGAGCACGGTTCCGTCGCGGTCGGCGGCAACTCCGACCAGATCGGCACCTACCTGGAGGAGCGCCACCGGGACGACATGACGCTGGGCGAGGTGCTGAAGCTCGCGCTGGAAGCCCTGGCCCGGGACAACAACGGCGGGGAGCGCACACTCACCGCCGAGCAGTTGGAGGTGGCGGTGCTTGACCGCAGCCGCCCCCAGCAGCGCAAGTTCCGGCGGCTGCTCGGTCGGCAGCTCTCCCGCCTGCTGGAGGACTCGCCGTCCTCCGGCGGCGCGGACGCCGAGGACACCCCCGGTCCGTCCGAATCCTCCGGGTCGTCCGAGTCCGGCACGGACGACCCGCCGAAGGAGTAGACCCGGCGGGACCGGCGCCGCGGTACGGCGGTTCACCCGGGGGCGGGGAGGGCGCGAAGCCTTCCCCGCCCCCGGGCGTGTGTCAGAACGCCAGGGTGAGCACGGTCGTGGCGTAGACGCCGAGGAGCAGGAAGCCGTCGAACCCGAGCCGCATCCAGCCGCGCCGCTGCCGCACCAGCAGGCCGCCCAGTAGCACGGTCGTCATGAGCAGCGCGGACGCGGTGAGGAACAGCGAGTCGTTCGCGGCGGTGTGGAAGAGCGAGCCGTCACGGAACGCGACATCGCCGACGACGAGGTTGAGGGCGTCCAGGCAGTTCCCGCCGATGATGGCGGCCACCGCAAGGGTGAGGGCGCCGCGGCGCACGGCGGCTATCGCGGTCACCGTCTCCGGCAGTGCGTTCACCGCCCCCATCAGTACGCCGCCGACGAAACCGGCCTGGAGGCCGGTGAGGGCCGTCAGCCGCTCCGCGGCCTGGGCGACCGCCCAGCCGGCCACCACCACGGCACCGGCGAGGGCGGCGAACTCCGCCCACACCGCCCCCGCCCGGCGCCGGGACAGCCGCCCGTGGTCGGTCGGCACGTCGACGCGCGTCTCGCGCGTCTCGACGGCTTCCCACAGCGGCCGGTGCTGCTTGTGCACGAGGCGGAGCCCGCCGAGGTAGAGGCCGACCAGCAGCGCCGAGGCGGGGTGGACGCCGAACACGGTCACCTGCGGGCTGAAGGCGGCCAGGAGGGCGACACTCAGCAGCACGATGAGCAGGCATCCGAACAGCAGGTTCTGGACCGAGGCGGCGGCGTGCTCCAGGTTGGCGCGCCAGTAGGTGGCGTCGGCGGCCACGACCGCCAGTGTCTGCAGGGCGATGCCGCCGACCGCGTTGCTGTAGGCGAGTTCGGGTTGGCCGGCGGCGGCGCTGGTGCCGGTCATGACGATTCCGGAGAGCGAGGTGGCGGCTCCGAAGAAGACCGCGCCGAACAGGGCTTCGCCCCAGCCCGTCCGGTCGGCCAGTGCGTCCCCAAGCGACACCAACCGCACCGTGCACACCACCGTCAGCAGCGCCGCGAGGCCGAAGAGGCCGATCGTCGCACTCAGTGGCCAGTCCGGGATCGACACGGCACGGTCTCCTGTTCCTCGGGTGTTTCGCGGATGCGGTCCTCGGTCGGACCGCGGCGCCGAAGTACCCCTTACCCACAGGCCCGATGCCCCGAGTGCGCCGTGGCACAGGTCCCGGAGCGGCAGCGGCCGGCCGGTCGGTGGTCGACCGGGGCGGTCGGCGGCTCAGGCCGGCCGCGCGCCGGTGGGGGCCGCCGCGGAGGAGCCGCGGGCGATCAGCCGCACGGGAAGGGCGGCCGGCCGCGGCCGGCCCCTGTCGAGGACCGCCAGCAGGGCGCGCACGCCCGCCTCGCCCATCGCCTCGGCGGGTAGTCGGACGGTGGTGAGCTCGGGGTCCGTGGCGCGCGCCAGCGCGAGGTCGTCGAATCCGGTCACGGAGACGTCGTCGGGAACGCGCAGCCCCAGCCTGCGCACGGCCTTGCAGGCTCCTGCGGCGAGCAGGTCGTCGTCGCACACCAGCGCCGTCGTCCCGGGCTTCGCCGCCAGGGCGCGCAGGGCCGCGTCCAGGCCGCCGGTGACGCTGAGTTCGGTGGCCTCGACCCGGGCCAGCCGTGCCTCCGCGCAGGGTGCGAGCTCGGCGGCGAGCGAGTCGGCCCGCAGGGCGAAGGTCCAACTGGGTATTCCGGCGGCCAGGTGGACGATCCGGCGGTGGCCCAGCTCCAGCAGGTGCGCGGCCGTCTGCCGCATTCCGTCGGCCAGGTCCAGGTTGACGGTGGCGGCCGCGTCGGTGCGCTCGGGGTCGCTGTCCAGCATCACCAGCGGAAGCCCGCCCTCGCGCAGCGCGGTGAGCGCTTCAGCGGCCATCGAGGAGGCGATGACCCCGTCCAGGGCGGTGTGGGCGGAGCCGAAGGGATCGCGGGCCGGGCCGATGCCCTGGGGGGAGGGGTACAGGACCACGCCGAAGTCGTGCTCGGCGGCCGCGGCTGCCGCGCCGGCGTGCACGCGGGCGAAGAACTCGTTGCTGAGTGCGGGTACCACCAGCAGGGCCGTCCGGGTCAGTCCGGTGCGCAGGGTGCGGGCCGCCACGTTCGGTTGGTAGCCCAACTGCCGGGCGGCGTCCCGGACCGTTCGGGCGGTCGCGGCGGAGACGCGGCCCGCCCACTTGTCCCGCAGGACGAGCGAGACGGTGGCCTGCGAGACCCCGGCGGTGCGGGCGACGTCGCGACTGGTGGGCCTGCGGGGTGTGGTGGTCACGGCGCTGGCTCCGGCTGCTGGATGGACCTGTGGATTGCCGACATGGTACGTATGAGCCGCGACGTTATACGTAAAACTTCGGAAGGTGCCGCCGGATGGCGACGGGCTACGCGGAACTGCTGCGGGCGAGGCACGCGGTGCGGCTGCTGGCCGGCACACTGGTGGGACGGCTGCCCAACGCCACCGGGCACATCGCCATCGTCCTCTTCGTGCGGGCTGAGGGCGGCAGTTACACGCTCGCGGGGGTGCTGGCCACCGTCTACGGGCTGGCGACCGCAGTCGGCCAGCCGCTCCTGGGACGTGCGGTCGACCTGTTCGGGCAACTGCGCGTGATGCTGCCCGCCGCGGTCCTCTCCGCCCTGGGCATGGTCTGGTTCGCCCTCACCGGAATCGCTCCGCTGCCGGTCGCCGCCGGGGCGGTGCTGCTGGCCGGGCTCTTCACCCCGCCACTGGAGGGCGGACTGCGCGCTCTGTGGCCCAGCGTCCTCAAGGGCGAGGACCGGGTGCACACCGCCTACGCGCTGGACTCGGTGGCCCAGGAGGTCATGTTCACCGTGGGGCCGCTGCTGGTGACCCTGACGGTGGCGCTGTGGTCGGAGGCGGGGGCGCTGCTGGTGATCAACCTGATCGGGGTGCTCGGCGCGCTCTCCGTGGTGGTCTCGCCTCCTTCGCGGGCCTGGCGGAGCGCTCCGCGCGAGGCCCACTGGCTGGGCGCCCTGCGCTCGCCCGGTCTGGTCGCGCTGCTCGGCTCCTTCCTGTTCGTCGGCATCGCCCTGGGCTCCATCACGGTGGCCGCGGTGGCCTACGCGGACCGCAACGGCGGCGACCTGGTGTACGCCCTGCTGATGTCGGGCATCGGGCTCGGCGCGCTGGTCGGTGGGCTGGCCTACGGGGCGCAGCAGTGGGCCGGCCGTCCAGAGCCCCGGCTGCGGCTGCTGATCGCGCTGCTCGCGGTCGGATACCTGCCGCTGGCCCTCGTCCCCGGGGCGGCCGCGATGACGGCACTGGCCACCCTGGCCGGCCTCTTCCTGGCACCCTCGCTGAGCTGCGCCTTCGTCGTGGTCGATCGGCAGGCACCGCGTGGCACCGTGACCGAGGCGTTCTCCTGGCTGGTCACGACCTTCGGGGTCGGTGCCGCCCTGGGGACCGCCGTGGTGGGCCCGATGATCGAGTGGCGCGGCGCGTCCGGCGGCTTCCTGGTGCCCGGTGCGTCCGGTGTCGCCGCCCTGCTGGTGCTGCTGCTCTCCCGCAGGGTGCTGGACACCCCGCTGCGCGCCGGGCGGGGCGGGGCGGATGCGGACTCCGGGCGGCCGGTGCCGGAAAATGATCGAAACGGCGCGCCCGAACCCGGTTTCAGAACCGGGCATCAGGCGTAATGTTCACACATGGATCGCCGAATCTTCGGGCTGGAGAACGAGTACGGCGTCACATGCACGTTTCGGGGACAGCGGCGGCTGTCCCCTGACGAGGTGGCGCGGTACCTCTTCCGCCGTGTCGTGTCATGGGGCCGAAGCAGCAACGTCTTCCTGCGCAACGGCGCCCGCCTCTACTTGGACGTCGGTTCGCACCCGGAGTACGCGACTCCGGAATGCGACAACGTCACCGAACTGGTGACGCACGACAAGGCGGGCGAGCGGATACTCGAAGGGCTGCTCGTCGACGCGGAGCGCCGACTGCACGAGGAGGGAATCGCCGGTGATGTGTACCTCTTCAAGAACAACACCGACTCGGCAGGCAACTCTTACGGCTGCCACGAGAACTACCTGGTCGCCCGGCACGGGGAGTTCTCCCGCCTCGCGGACGTCCTGATCCCCTTCCTGGTCACCCGTCAACTCATCTGCGGTGCCGGCAAGGTGCTCCAGACCCCCCGCGGCGCGGTGTTCTGCGTAAGCCAGCGGGCCGAGCACATCTGGGAGGGCGTCAGCTCGGCCACCACCCGTTCGCGTCCGATCATCAACACCCGGGACGAGCCGCACGCCGACGCCGAGCGCTACCGCCGGCTGCACGTCATCGTGGGCGACTCGAACATGTCCGAGACGACGATGCTGCTGAAGGTGGGTGCCACCGACCTCGTGCTGCGCATGATCGAGGCGGGCACGGTGATGCGGGACCTCACGCTGGAGAACCCGATCCGGGCCATCCGTGAGGTCAGCCACGACACCACCGGCCAGCGCAAGGTCCGCCTGGCCAACGGTCGGGAGGCCTCCGCCCTGGAGGTCCAGCAGGAGTACTACGACAAGGCCGTGGACTTCTGTGAGCGCCGCGGCATCCGATCCGGCACCGTCGAGCAGGTGCTGGAGCTGTGGGGCCGCACCCTGGAGGCGATCCGGGCCCAGGAGCTGGACCGGATCTCCACCGAGATCGACTGGGTGATGAAGCACCAGCTCATCGAGCGGTACCGAGCCAAGAACAACATCACGATGTCCCACCCCCGGGTCGCGCAACTGGACCTCGCGTATCACGACATCCACCGTAGGCGGGGCCTGTACTACCTGCTGGAGCGGAAGGGGCAGGCCAAGCGGATCTGCAACGACCTCAAGATCTTCGAGGGCAAGTCGCTGCCGCCGCAGACCACCCGGGCGAGACTGCGCGGCGACTTCATCCGGCGCGCGCAGGAGCAGCGTCGGGATTTCACGGTCGACTGGGTCCATCTCAAGTTGAACGACCAGGCGCAGCGCACGGTGCTGTGCAAGGACCCGTTCCGTTCGGTCGACGAACGGGTGGAGAAATTGATCGCGGGGATGTGAGCGCGGGCACTCCCGGCAGCGCCCTGGGCCCGCAGGGGCGGAAGTTGCGCCGGGAGTGCCGGGGCAGTGGAGGGAAGCCGTAAGGTGTCGAGGGACTACCCCACATACCCCCGATACCGCGAGTTGGGCTGATGAATCCGAAGAAGGCAGTGCGCCGGATCGCCGCGGCGCTGGTCGTTCCCATGCTGGTCGTCTCCGCGGCGGCCTGCGGCAGTGACGGCGGAGATTCCGACGGCTTTCCCGCGGTGACGGGCAAGGCGGGCGAGAAGCCCGAGGTCGCCGAGGGGGACGGCGACCCTCCCGAGGAGCTGAAGATCAAGGTCCTCGAAGAGGGCAAGGGCGAGAAGGTCGCCGAGGGTGACACCGTCAACGTCGACTACCTCGGTCAGCTGTGGGACGGCGAGGTCTTCGACAACAGCTACGACCGCGGCAGTGCCTTCACCTTCGAGGTGGGGGCCGGGAAGGTGATCGAGGGCTGGGACGAGGCCGTTGCGGGGCAGAAGCTCGGCAGCCGTATCGAGGTCGTCATCCCGCCGGAGAAGGGATACGGCGAGGAGGGCTCCCCTCCCACCATCCCCGCCGACTCCACCCTGGTGTTCGTGGTCGACGTGAACAAGACCGTCCCCACCAAGATCGACGGCAAGCCCGTGGAGGAGCAGGACGACGCCTTGCCCGCGGTCGACAGCGAGGTCGGTGACAAGGCACCGGAGATCAAGGTGCCCGAGGGTGAGGACGCGCCTGACGGCGTCACCAGCCAGACGGTGGTCGAGGGTGACGGCAAGGAGATCGGGCCGAAGAGCACCATCTCGGCCCACTACACCGCGGTCCTGTGGAACGACGGCAAGCTCGTGGGCGACACCTGGCAGCAGGGTGGCCCGCAGGAGCTCCCGGTGGCCGGCACCGAGGACCAGCCCGGGATCCCCGGCTGGGCCGAGGGCCTGGAAGGCGAGAAGGCCGGCAGCCGCGTGATGGTCGTCGTCCCCGAGGAAGAACTGACCGAGGAACAGCGCAAGGAGTTCGAATCCGCGGTGGTCTTCTCGGTCGACATCCTCACCGTCGACGAGTCCTGACGTGCGAGACTGGGCGGGTTGTCCGCAATCCTTGGTAGGAGCATTTTCGTGAGCATCGACAAGCCCGAGGTTGACTTTCCCGAGGGCGAGCCGCCGGCCGATCTGGAGATCAAGGACGTCTGGGAGGGGGACGGCTCCGTCGCGGAGGCGGGGAACACTGTCTCTGTCCACTACGTCGGCGTCTCCTTCAGCACCGGCGAGGAGTTCGACGCCTCGTGGAACCGCGGCAAGCCGCTCCAGTTCCAGCTCGGCGCCGGCCAGGTCATCGCCGGCTGGGACCAGGGCGTCCAGGGCATGCGGGTCGGCGGACGCCGCCGGCTGACCGTCCCCGCCCACCTCGCCTACGGTGAGCAGGGTGCCGGCGGTGTGATCAAGCCCAACGAGACGCTGATCTTCGTCTGCGACCTGGTCGCGGTCTGATCAAGCGGCACGCCGCGGCACGCGGCACCGGGGCCGGGGTCCCGCACCGTCGCGGTGCGGGACCCCGGTCGTCGTTCCCGTCCACCGCGGCGTTTTGGAGGGGACTCCCACCGGCGGTACGGTCAACTCCCACCGAAGGTCGTCGCGGGGGGACGCGTCGCGGCCAACGAAGCGCGCCCGCCCGGCTTTCCGGCGTACTGCGGCGGCTGCCGGAGTAGGCTCGCACCGTCGGCCGCGGTGCTGTCCGGCGGACAGTGGTCCGGGGCCGTCACCGGGGCGCCACCGGCGAGCGTGCCCGGCTGTCGCGGCACCAGCACGAGGAGAGGGCGTTCGATGGCAATCGCCAAGGCCGAGCGGTTGATGAATCTTGCGCTGTGCCTGCTGGGAACCCGGCGCCCGCTCACGAAGCGGGAGTTGCGCTCCTCCATCGAGGCCTATCTGGAGGCGGCCGGGGACGAGGCGTTCAACCGGATGTTCGAGCGCGACAAGGACGATCTCCGGGAACTCGGTCTGGTGATCGACACCGTCGAGAACCTGGAGGGGGAGGCCGCCTACCACGCCCGCCGCGACCTGAACCGGCTGCCTCCGCTGTCCTTGGACGCCGCGGAGGCCGCTGCGCTCGGCCTGGCGGCGAAGGTCTGGCAGCAGGCCAGGCTGGCCGGCGCCGCCAGCGGGGCGCTCCAGAAGCTCCGCGCGGCCGGCATGCCGGTGGAGGAGGACCCGTACGAGCCGTACGGCAGCCTGGAGCCGCGCATCCCCGCCCGGGAGGCCGCCTTCGAGCCTCTGATGGTGGCCTGCCGTGACCGCAGACCGGTGGTCTTCGACTACCGCAGGTCCAACGCCGCCCAGGCCGAGCGGCGCCAGGTCGAGCCGTGGATCCTGGAGTGCTGGCGCGGGCACTGGTACCTCGCCGGCTGGGACCGGGACCGCGGGGCGGAACGCGTCTTCCGGCTGTCCAGGATCACCGGACCGGTCCGCTCCCGGTCCGCTTCCTGCACCCGTCCGGTGCCGGACCAGGTGCGGGTGCGGGAGACGGTCGAGCGCTGGGCCGGGGAGAGCGCCACCACGAGCGCCCGGATCAGGCTGCGGCAGGGCGCGGGTTACCCGCTGCGGGCCCGGGCAACCGAGGTCCGCGACCTCGGCGGGGGCTGGGAGGAGCTGGAGATTCCGTACGGGCACGGACTGGACGCCTGGCTCGTGGAGTTCGGTCCCGAGGTGGTCGTGCTGGAGCCGGCCGAACTCCGGGCCGACGTGGTGGACCGGCTGCGCGCCGTGGCCAAGGGCTGAGAGGAACGCACCGACATGGCCTCCAACGCCATCGACCGGACCCGGCGGATGCTGTCCCTGGTGACCTACCTGCGCGAGCGCCCCGGCGCCCGGGTGGACGAGGTCGCCCGGGCCTTCGGTATCAGCACGGACGAGCTGATCTCCGATCTGCACGTGCTGCCGATGTGCGGCACGAGCTTCCGCGGCGGCGATCTGCTGGACATCGACACCGACGGCGAGCACATCTGGTGGCACAACGCCGAGGCCGTGGACTCGGGCGGTGAGCCGCTCCGGCTCGCCGCCGACGAGGCCACCGCCCTGCTCGTCGCGGCCCGGGCCGTGGCGACGCTGCCGGGACTGCGCGAGGGCGACCGGGACGCCCTGCTGCGGGCCACGGCCAAGCTGGAGGCCGCGGCGGGGGAGAACGCGGGCGCCAGCGCGCGCCTGTCGGTCAGCTTCGAGTCCGAGGGCGGCGTCTTCGCCGACGTGGACCGGGCGATCGCCGAGCGCCGCAGGCTGTGGCTGCGCTACTACTCGCCGGCCCGCGACGAGCTCACCGAGCGCGAGGTGGACCCGGTGCGGTTGTTCGTGCTCGGTCACACCTACATGGAGGCCTGGTGCCGGCTCTCCGAAGCGCGGCGCACCTTCCGGCTGGACCGGGTCGCCGAGATCCGGCTGCTGGACGAGCCCTCCGACCCGCCGCCGGTCACGCCGCGGGACCTCTCGGAGGGCCTGGTCCAGCCGGCGGCCGAGGACCCGGAGGTAGTGGTCGAGGTCGGCCCCGGTGGACGCTGGGTGGCGGAGTACTACCCGCACGACGCTGCGGAGGAGCTGCCGGACGGCGGTCTGCGGATCACCCTGCGCACCCCGGACCCGGGCTCGCTGCGCCGGCTCGCGCTGCGGCTGGGCAGGGACGGCCGGATCACCGAGCCGCGGGAGCTGGCAGACGCGGCGCAGCAGGCGGCCCGTGCCGCGCTGACGGCGTACGGGGACTGACGGGCGCGCCGTCCGGGCGGGTCCCGGGAGCCGGGCGCGGTCCACTAGGCTCACCGGCATGCTCTGGCCGATGTTCTTCCTCACCCTCGCCTTCTGCGGCACCGCGGTGCTCGGGGTGCTCGCCGTCCGCGTCGGCCTGGAGGTGCGCCGGCTGTCGCGTGCGGTGGGCGACAGTTCGGAGCGGATCACCCTGGCAGCCGAGGACCTGGAACGTGCCGCCGGGGCGCACGCCGCGAGCGCCTCGCGCACCGCGGACGTCCCGGGGGTGCGTCGGGAGCGCAGCGGCGCCTCCGGCCGGTCGCGTACGGGGGAGCGGTAGGCTTCACGGAGCGGCCACCGCTCGGGTGGCGGCGAGGAGGAGCACGCGCGGGCATTGCCCTGCGTTCACCCCTGGGAGTTACGATTGCCGCTCGGGCGGCAGTCGGGCACCTCTCCGCACAGTCGCACCAAGGAACACTCAGTTGGCCTCGGTGAGAAGGTAGGCACTCATGCCCGGTCAGATCGGAATCTGGCAGCTCGTCATCATCATCGGTCTCATTGTGCTGATCTTCGGCGCCAAGCGTCTCCCGGACACCGCACGGGCGCTCGGCAAGTCGCTGCGCATCCTCAAGAGCGAGACCGCCGCGATGAAGAACGACGGCGACAAGAACGCCTCGGACAGCGGGAAGACCGCCTCCGACGAGGAGAGCAGCCCGCCCCGCACCATCCAGGCAGCCCCCGGCGACGTCACCAGCTCGCGCCCCGTCGAGGAGCCGAAGCGCACCACGCAGGGCTGACCGGACCGCCGGTTTCCTGATCCGGTTCCCGGATCGATCGCCTTCTGTCGGATGAAGCGGGTCGCCGCGCCGTCGGCAGCCGCATGAGTTGAGGACGTGCGTTGCTCAAGTCCGCGCGCAAGAAGCCCGAGGCCAGGGATCCAGAGGGCCGGATGCCGCTGGTCGAACACTTGCGCGAGCTGCGCAACCGGCTGGTCAAGGCGCTGCTGGCCATCGTGCCGCTGATGATCGTGGCGATGTTCTTCGCCAAGGACATCGGCGACTTCATCACCGACCCGGTGCCCCGCTGCCCCGGCCAGTTCACGGTCACCCAGGGCGGCGAGCGCTGCGCCACGCTGTCCCAGGTCGGGCTCACCTCGCCGTTCGCCACCTACATCAAGGTGGCGCTCATCACCTCCCTGGTGGCCGCGGCGCCGGTCTGGCTGTACCAGATGTGGGCCTTCCTCGCGCCCGGGCTGCACCGGCACGAGAAGAAGTACGCGATGTCCACCGTCGCGTTCGGCACCCCCCTCTTCGCCGTGGGCGCCTACCTCGCCTGGTGGATTCTGCCGCACGCCGTCCCGGTGCTCCTCAGCTTCAGCCTGGACGGCTCCACCAACCTGATCACCGTCGACGACATGATCGACATCTCGGTCAAACTGGTGCTGGCCTTCGGCCTCGCGTTCCAGCTCCCCCTCGTCCTGGTGCTGCTCAACCTGGGCGGGGTGCTGACCGGACGGCGGATGCTCAGCTGGTGGCGGGCGATGATCATGGGGATCGCCGTCTTCTCCGCGATCGTGACGCCGACCGACCCGTTGTCGATGCTTGCCCTCGCGGTGCCGATCACCGCCCTCTACTTCGGCGCGGTCATCTTCTCCCTGTTCAACGACCGTCGCCGGGCCGCCCGCGACACCGAGGCCGACCTGTCCGACGACGAGGCCTCGGACCTGGATCTCACCCCCGAGGCCGTCGGCTCCAGCCCCATGCTGCCGGAGCAGTCAGACGGCAGCGGGGACGACGGGCCGCCGCGCCGGAACGGTCTCGACGACGCCACCTGACGCCCCCGGCCGGGGCCCGGGGCTCCCCGCCGCCCGGGGCCGGGGACGCCGGGTAAAAGATCGCGTGCGTTGTCGGAGTCGGCCGGTAGGCTCGACCGCACGATGACCGAGGACATGCCCCCTGCCGACCGATACGCCGCCGCTCGTCAACGCGCTGCCGAGCAGGCAACCGAACTCGCGGCATTCCGCGAGATGTACGACTTCCCGCTCGACCCGTTCCAGGTCGAGTCGTGCAAGGCCCTGGAGGCCGGCGACGGGGTGCTGGTGGCGGCGCCCACCGGTTCCGGGAAGACCATCGTGGGCGAGTTCGCCGTGCACCTGGCCCTCGCCCGCGGGCGCAAGTGCTTCTACACCACGCCCATCAAGGCCCTCTCCAACCAGAAGTTCAACGACCTGGTGAAGCGCTACGGCGCCCGCGACGTGGGCCTGCTCACCGGCGACAACAGCGTCAACGCCGACGCCCCGGTGATCGTGATGACCACCGAGGTGCTGCGCAACATGCTCTACGCGGGCTCCCAGGCCCTCGACGGTCTGGGCTACGTGGTGATGGACGAGGTGCACTACCTCTCGGACCGGTTCCGCGGCGCCGTCTGGGAGGAAGTGATCATCCACCTCCCGGAGTCCGTGACCCTGGTGTCCCTGTCGGCGACCGTCTCCAACGCCGAGGAGTTCGGGGACTGGCTGGACACCGTGCGCGGCGACACCCGCGTGGTGGTCTCCGAGCACCGGCCCGTCCCGCTCTGGCAGCACGTGCTCATCGGCCGCCGGATGTACGACCTGTTCGAGGAGAAGGGCGGCAAACGGGAGGTCAACCCGGACCTCGTGCGGATGGCCCGGACTGAGAACAGCCGGGTGTCCGGTCCGCGGGACCGGCGGCGCGGGCGTCCGGCGCGCGAGGCCGACCGGGAGCGGGAGCGCCGGCAGCGCAACCGGTTGTGGACACCGAGCCGTCCCGAGGTGATCGACCGGCTCGACTCCGGGGGGCTCCTGCCCGCCATCACGTTCATCTTCAGCCGGGCGGGCTGCGAGGCGGCGGTGCAGCAGTGCCTGTACGCCGGTCTGCGGCTGAACACCGCGGCCGAGCGGGACCGGGTGCGCGAGATCACCGAGCGCCGCACGGCCGCCATCCCGGACGAGGACCTGCACGTCCTGGGGTACTTCGAGTGGCTGGAGGGTCTGGAGCGCGGCGTGGCGGCGCACCACGCCGGGATGCTGCCCCGGTTCAAGGAAGTGGTCGAGGAGTTGTTCTCGGCCGGTCTGGTCAAGGCCGTGTTCGCCACCGAGACCCTCGCCCTGGGCATCAACATGCCAGCCCGCTCGGTGGTGCTGGAGAAGCTGGTCAAGTGGAACGGCGAGCAGCACGCCGACATCACCCCGGGCGAGTTCACCCAGTTGACGGGGCGCGCGGGCCGCCGCGGCATCGACATCGAGGGCCACGCGGTCGTGCTCTGGCAGCGGGGGATGGACCCCGGCGCGCTGGCCGGGCTGGCCGGCACCCGCACCTATCCGCTGCGCTCCTCGTTCAGGCCGTCCTACAACATGGCCGTGAATCTGGTGGGCCAGTTCGGCCGGCACCGCTCCAGGGAACTGCTGGAGACCTCCTTCGCCCAGTTCCAGGCGGACCGCGCGGTCGTCGGCATCTCCCGCCAGGTGCGGAAGAACGAGGAGGGGCTCGAGGGGTACCGGGAGGCGATGACCTGCCACCTGGGCGACTTCACCGAGTACGCCCGGCTGCGGCGGGCCCTCGGCGACCGGGAGACCCAGCTCGCGAAGCAGGGGGCGAACCAGCGCCGCGCCCAGGCCGCCGCCTCGCTGGAGAAGCTCCGGCCCGGCGACGTCATCCAGGTGCCGACCGGCAAGTACGCCGGACTCGCCCTGGTGCTGGAGCCGGGGCTCCCCGCCGGGCGCAGCCCCGGGCACCGCGGCCCCGACCACCAGGAGGGCCCGCGTCCGCTGGTGCTCACCGCGCAGCGCCAGGTGAAGCGGCTGGCCGGGATCGACTTCCCGGTCCCCGTCGAGGCCCTGGACCGGATGCGGGTGCCCAAGTCCTTCAACGCGCGCAGCCCCCAGTCGCGCCGGGACCTGGCCTCTGCGCTGCGGGCCCGGGTCGGGGACCGGGAGCTCCCGCAGGCGCCGCACCGCCGGCGCAAGCAGCGCACCGAGGCCGCTGAGGACGCCGAGATCTCCCGGCTGCGCGCCGAGATCAGGGCGCACCCCTGCCACGGCTGCAACGACCGCGAGGACCACGCCCGATGGGCGGAGCGGTACCACCGGCTCACCCGGGACACCCGCCAGTTGGAGCGCCGCATCGAGGGGCGCACCAACACCATCGCCCGCACCTTCGACCGCGTCTACGCACTGCTCAGCTCGCTCGAGTACCTCGACGGCGACAAGGTCACCGAGGACGGCCGGCGTCTCGCCAGGCTCTACGGCGAGCTCGACCTGCTCGCGGCCGAGTGCCTGCGCGAGGGCGTCCTGGAGGGCTTGCCGCCCGCCGAGCTCGCGGCCTGCGCCTCCGCACTCGTCTACGAGTCGCGGGCGGCCGACGACTCCATGCCGCCGGAGCTGCCGGGCGGGCGCAGCAAGGCGGCGCTGGCGGAGATGGTGCACATCTGGGGCCGCCTCGACGCCCTGGAGGAGGAGCACCGGATCAACCAGGCGGAGGGAGTGGGCCAGCGCGAGCCGGACCTCGGCTTCGCCCGAGCAGCCCATCGGTGGGCGGATGGCCACGAACTCGACGCGGTGCTCCGCGAGGCCGACATGCCCGCCGGTGATTTCGTGCGCTGGTGCAAGCAGGTCATCGACGTGCTCGGTCAGTTGGCGGTGGCGGCCCCGGCGGAGGGGACGGTGGGGCGCAACGCGAGGAAGGCGGTCGACGGCATGCGCCGCGGCGTCGTGGCCTACTCCTCGATCGGCTGATCCCCGCACCGCTCGGAACCGGGCGGTGCGGGGGCGCACCGGTCAGCGGGCCCGAGCCGCCGGGGCCGGGGCGTCGGTGGCCGACGTTCCGCCCTGCTCCTGCTCGGACTCCACCTCCGCGTTCCACGCGGGCTTGGCGGCCTGCCAGCCGTCCTCGTCGTGGCCGAGCCGCCAGTAGCCCGAGACGGACAGTGCCTCCCGCGGGATCTCCCGCTCGACGCGCAGATGGCGGCGGAGCTCCTTCACGAAACCCGCCTCTCCGTGGACGAAGGCATGGGCCCTGCCCTCGGGGAAGGCGAGGTTCCGCACGGCCGCCACGAGCAGGGAGCCGACCGGTGCCGAGCCCCGGTGGAGCCACTCCAGGTGCGCCCCGGGGGGCACGAGGAGCGGCTGCTCCTCCTCGGGGCCGGCCACCTCCACGAGGACGTGGGCCGTCGCCCCGGCGGGCAGCCGCTCCACGGAGGCGGCGATGGCCGGCAGCGCGGACTCGTCCCCGGCCAGCAGGTGCCAGTCGGCCTCCGGGTCGGGGGCGTAGGCGCCGCCCGGCCCGAGCAGCAGGATCTCCTCGCCGGGCTGCGCCCGTGCCGCCCAGGGCCCCGCGAGTCCCCGGTCCCCGTGTACCACGAAGTCGAGGGTGAGTTCGCCTGCCGCCGCGTCCCAGCGGCGCACGGTGTAGGTGCGGCTCACCGGCCACTGGCCACGGGGCCGCTCGGCCCTGATCTGCGCCAGGTCGAAGGGACGCGGCAGGGTTGTTCCCGGAGCGGGGAACAGGAGCTTGACGTAGTGGTCGGTGCAGGACCCCACGGGGAGCCCGTCGAGTTCCGGGCCTCCCAGTACGACCCGGACCATGTGCGGGGCGAGTTCCTCGGTACGGAGCACGGCGGCCCTGCGGACCTGTGGCTGGGGACGGGCCGGGCGACGGGTCACGGTGCCTCCTGCGAAGTGAGGACAGATTTAGGTGAGGCTAACCTAACAGTTCATCGGTTTGTCCGGTCGGCGAGGGCGTCCAGCAGGCGTTCCAGCGAGCCGCCCAGGCCCCACCGCCGGGCGAGCGCGTCGAGCGCCTGCGGGTCACGTGGGCGGGTGGGGAGTACCGGATCGTGTTCCGGCAGGACGAGGTCGTCCGCCACGCGGACGACGCGCGGGGCCACCGCGAGGTAGGGCCGCGCCTCGTCCAGCCGCCGACGCTGGGTGGGGGTGAGTCCGCCTGCCGGGTCCTCGGCCGCGGCCATGATGCCTGCCAGGTCGCCGTGGGCGGCGATCAGCTTCGCGGCGGTCTTCTCGCCGATCCCCGGGACTCCGGGCAGTCCGTCGCTGGGATCCCCGCGCAGCAGGGCCAGGTCGACGTATCCCGCGCCGTCGACCGCGTACTTGTCCCGCAGGGCTGCTGTGTCGAAGACCGCCAGAGTGCCGACGCCCTTCACCGGGTACAGCACCCGCGCCTGCCGCTCGTCGTCGACGAGCTGGAAGAGGTCGCGGTCGCCGGTGACCACGTCCACAGGACCAGCGGCCCGTCGGCACAGGGTGCCGATCACGTCGTCGGCCTCGTACTCCGGCACGCCGACCCGGGCGACGCCCACCGCGTCCAGCACCGCCTCGATCACCGGCACCTGCGGGGCGAGCGTGTCCGGGACCTGCTCGGCGTCCGCCGCGCCGGGGCGCTCCTCGGACACCCGGTGGGCCTTGTACGAGGGGATCAGCGCCACCCGCCACGCCGGCCGCCAGTCGGCGTCCGTGCAGGCCACGAGGTCGTCGGGATGATGGTCCCGTACGAGTCGGGTCACGAAGTCGAGGAGGCCGCGCACCGCGTTCACCGGGGTGCCGTCGGGTGCCCTGACGGATTCGGGGACCCCGAAGTAGGCGCGGAAGTACAGCGAGGCGGTGTCGAGGAGCATCAGGCGTCGTGTGGTCACCCCTTGATGATGCCGCACTGACCTGCGGTGAACGCACGTACGGGGTACCGGGTCGTTGCCGGGGGGATGCGGTTTCGTGATGCTTGGCAGCGCACTTTCCGGGCAGGCGCTCCGGGTCGGAAGGGCAGAAGCCTCCGACCTGCACAAGCCCGACACGACGAGACGTCGGAACGACGACACGAACCACGACAGAAGGAACGCACACGTGGCCGCGCAGAAGACGGGAAAACCACCGAACGACGATCAGGAGTCCGCACCACCGGAGACGACCGTGCGCAAGGCGTCGATCGCGCCGCGCGTCTTCTACCCCTCCGCGCTCATCATCGTCGCATTCGTTCTGTGGGCTGTGGTTTTCCAGCAGTCGGCACAGGACTTCGTCGCAACAGTCAACAGCGAAGTCATCGGGGGACTGAGCTGGTACTACATCGCGCTGGTATCGCTGTTCGTGATCTTTGCCCTGTGGGTCGGCATCGGTCGGTTCGGTGACATCAAACTCGGCAAGGACGACGAGAAGGCCGAGTTCGGGATGGGCTCCTGGCTGGCGATGCTCTTCGCCGCCGGCATGGGCATCGGCCTCGTGTTCTGGGGTGTCGCCGAGCCGCTGAACTTCTACGGCGCGCCCAAGCCGGGTACCGGTGAGAGCCCGGCGGAGCGTGCCGAGTTCTCCATGGTGCAGACCTTCCTGCACTGGGGCATCCACCCGTGGGCGATCTACGTGGTCGTCGGACTCGCGGTGGCGTACGCGGTGCACCGCAAGGGACGCCCGGTCTCCATCCGGTGGGCGCTGGAGCCGCTGCTGGGCGACCGGATCAAGGGCGCCTGGGGCGACGTCGTCGACGTGATCGCCGTGGTCGGCACGCTGTTCGGTGTCGCCACCTCGCTGGGCTTCGGCGTGATGCAGGTCGCCGCGGGCATGGAGTTCGTCGGATGGGTCGAGGACCCGGGCAACGCCGTCCAGGTCTCCCTGATCATCGGCATCACCCTGATCGCCACGATCTCCGTCGTCACCGGCATCGGCAAGGGCATCCGCTACCTGTCGAACATCAACATGGGCCTCGCGGCCGGACTGATGCTGTTCGTGCTGATCGCGGGCCCGACCCTGTTCCTGATGAACGGCTTCGTCCAGAACCTGGGCGAATACCTCCAGAACATCCTGGCGCTCAGCTTCGACACCGGTGCAGCCCAGGGCGACGAGGGCACCGACTGGGTCAACGGCTGGACGGTCTTCTACTGGGGCTGGTGGATCTCCTGGGCGCCGTTCGTGGGCATCTTCATCGCCCGGATCTCCCGCGGCCGCACCGTCCGCGAGTTCGTCTGCGGCGTGATGCTCGTCCCGACCCTGCTGACCTTCTTCTGGTTCTCGGTCTTCGGCGGCGCCGGTCTCTACCGCGAGATCTTCGGCGACGGCGGGATCATCGACGACGAAGGCGCGGTCAGTACCGACAGCGCGCTCTTCCAGCTCCTCGACACCCTGCCCGGCGGAACCTTCGTCGCGGGGGTGGCGATCCTGCTGATCGTGCTCTTCTTCGTCACCTCGTCCGACTCCGGATCGTACGTGGTGGACATGCTGGCCTCCGGCGGCGACCCGAACCCGCCCACCTGGAGCAGGGTCTTCTGGGCCTGCGCCGAGGGTGCGGTGGCCATCGCCCTGCTGGTCGCCAGCGGCAGCGGGGGCGACTCCCTCACGACGCTGCAGACGGTCGCCATCATCATCGCGCTGCCGTTCAGCTTCGTGATGATCGCCATGGCGGCAGCGACGCTGAAGTGCTTCCACGAGGAGCGTCAGGCCTACCTCGCGGCCAGGCGCAAGCGGCAGCAGGACCGGCTGATCGACAAGACCGTCGCCGCGATCGAGGAGGGGATGGAGAACGGCACCATCCCCGACTCGAACGGTTCGAACGGTTCCCACGGCGGCGGCAAGCCGCCGCAGGACGCGGAGCCGAAGAAGCCCTAGCGTCGAAGCGGTGACCCGTCAGGTCACCGCCGGGCCCCGGAGGGCCGGTCCGCACGGTCCGCCCTCCGGGGCCCGACGCGTGCCCGGGCCCGCTCCGGGGCGCCCCCGGCGGCCCCGGGCACGCACGGCCGGGCCGGAACCCGCGGCGACCAGCGCCCGCATGAGCCGCAGGTCCGCCCCGGCCTCCGGATGCCACTGCACCCCGAGGACGAAGCCCCCCGCACCGGGCAGCTCGACGGCCTCCGGGGTGCCGTCCTCGGCCCGGGCGCTCACCACCAGCCCGCGACCCGGGCGGTCGACCGCCTGGTGGTGGTAGGTGGGGACCTCGACGTGTTCGCCCAGCAGACCGCGCAGCGCGGTGCCCGGCAGCGTCCGCACCGGGTGCGAGTGGAACACCCCGGGGGGCCCGGCGTGCCCGTCGAGGTGCTGCACCAGGGTGCCGCCCAGCGCCACGTTCAGCAGCTGCATGCCCCGGCAGACGCCCAGCAGCGGCAGCTCCGCGGCCAGCGCCGCCTCGATCAGCGCGATTTCCCAGACGTCCCGTTCGAGGGCCGGCGGCCCCGTCCTGGGGTCCGGTGCGGCGCTGTACCGGGCGGGCGCCACGTCCGGCCCGCCGGCGACCACCAGGCCGTCGAGCCGGGCCACCGCCTCGTCGGCCGCGCCGCTCCGGGCGTCGGGCGGGAGCAGGGCGGCGAGACCGCCGGAGCGCTGCACCAGCCGGTGGTAGCCGGCGGGCAGTACCGCGGCGGGCAGCTCCCACACGCCCCAGCGGGTTTCGGCCTCCAGATAGCTGGTGATGCCGATGAGGGGTACGGACACGGGAGCACCTTTCGGGTCAGTCCCTCAACTCTGCCTCGGCCGCCGCCAGGGCGGCGAACTGCTCCTCCGGCGCGGCGGCCACCAGCCGGTGCCGGGAGCAGAAGGTGAAGTGGACGACCGCGACGAGGCAGAGCACGCACGCGATGCAGGCGGCCGCCGGATCCACCAGGAAGGTGGCCACCACCGCAGTGCAGGCGAGGACGAAGGCGACCGAGGAGGTCAGCGTCCCGCCCGGAGTGCGGTACGGCCGGTGCAGCTCCGGCTCCCGCCGGCGCAGCACGAGGTGCGACAGCGACATCAATCAGCACGTACGACACCGCCGCCCCGAAAACGGCGATGTGCAGCAGCCGGGCGCCGTCGCCGGCAGCCGCGGCGAGCGGGAAGCCGGTCGCGCCGGGGCCACCAGGCCGAGGTAGGGGGCCTTGCGGCGGCTGGTCAGGGAGAGGAAACGCGGCAGGTAGTCGGCCCGGGACAGGGCGAAGAGCCGGCGTGACCCGGCGTAGTTCAGGCGGCTGAGCACCGTCGGATCGCCGCCGGTGGCCGCCTCCAGCGCGGCGACCAGCGGGTGGTCGGCGCCTTTGATCGCGTCGGAACCGGCCGCGCCCACGGCGGGCAGCAGGGCGAGCAGCAGCAGGACGCCGATCGCGGCGGCCATCGCCCTCGGCATCGTGCGGACCGGGTCCCGGGTCTCCTCAGCCGCCAGCGGCACGCCCTCGATGCCGAGGAAGAACCACATCCCGAAGGGGAAGGCCGCCCAGATGCCGAGCAGGCCGTAGGGCAGCCAGGAGTTCGCGCCGAACGCCTGGCCGTCGACCTGGATGTCGTTCAGCGAGCCGGCGTCGAAGTGGGTGAGGGCACCGACCGAGAAGACCACCAGCGCGATGACGGCGATGCCCGTCACCACGAAGCTGAACCGCAGCGCCTCACCGACGCCCCACAGGTGGACTCCGACGAAGACGGCGAAGCAGCGGTGCCGCCGGCTTTCGCGGCGGGCACGCCGGTTCCCTCGGCCATCAGCAGCTCCTGCCCTTGCCGGTGCATTGGTGTGAGGCCGTACCTTTGTGCTGCCGCCGGGTCCGGCGCAACCCCCGGTGTGCCAGGAAACCGTCTCGCCGGGCCGCGGAACGGAGAAGCGTCGGGCCGCCGGAACCGGTGGGCGCTCGGCGCCCCGAGGCCCGGGTCCCGGGGGCTCAGCCCAGGAAGCCGCGCAGCAGTGCGGCTGTCCCCGCGCAGTGCTCCCGCGCCGCGTGCCGCGCCCTCCCGGCGTCCCCGGCGAGGACCGCCTCGACGAGGGCGACGTGCTGTGCCTGGGCGTGCTCCAGGTTGCGCACCAGCAGCGGAATGGCGTCGAGCAGGTCGTTCAGGCCCGCCCGCACCGCGGCGTAGTGCGTGGTGAGCGAGGGCGAGCCGGCCAGTTCCGCGAGGGTGAGATGGAACAGCGTGTCCTGCCGCCGGTAGTCCTCCGGGGAGGCGTCCCCGATGGCCGCCAGTGCGGTCCGCAGCCGCTCGGCCTGCGGGGCGGTCAGTCCGCGTCCGGCGCAGACCTCGGCCGCACCCGACTCCAGCACCTCGCGCAGCACGAGGGTGTCCTTGATGTCCGCGGCCGCCACCCGCCGGCGCAGTTCCCGCGGGCCGTCCGGTCCCGGCTGCGCGCGCGGGAGTACGAAGGTGCCCCCGTAGCGCCCCCGGCGGCTCTCCAGGAGTCCCTGCCCGGTCAGGACCCGCAGCGCCTCGCGCAGGGTCACCCGGCTGACGCCGAGCCGCTCGGCCAGCTCCCGCTCGGCGGGCAACCGCTCGCCGGCAGCCACCAGGCCGAGGCGGAGGACCTGGAGTATCTGCTCCAGCGCCTCCTCGAAGCCGTTGCCCGCCCGCACCGGGCGCAGCACCGGAGCCAATCGGTCCGCAGCCGTCCCGTCCGCCGGTCGGTTGTGCTCCATCGGGGGTCCTTCCTTTCCAAAGGTATCCATGACTACCTTAGGGGCCCGACGACTCGGCCAGGAGGCCCCCGTGTCGACACCCACCCACCCGCGCCCGGCGGATTCCGGCCGCACCCCGCCGCTGAGCGTCGCGGAGCTCCGCGCGCTGGTGGAGACGGGCGAGATCGACACCGTCGTGCTCGCGTTCACCGACATGCAGGGCCGGCTCCAGGGCAAGCGCTTCGCGGCCCGGCACTTCCTGGACGAGGTCCTCGAGCACGGCACCGAGAGCTGCAGCTACCTGCTCGCCGTCGACGTGGACCTCAACACCGTCGAGGGCTACGCGATGTCCTCCTGGGAGCGCGGTTACGGCGACTTCGCCATGCACGGTGATCCGCACACCCTGCGGCGCACCCCCTGGAACCCGGGCACCGCCCTGCTCACCGCGGATCTGGCCTGGAACGACGGGACCCCGGTCGCCGCCTCGCCCCGGCAGATCCTCCGCCGGCAGCTCGACCGGCTCGCCGCGCACGGCTGGCGTGCCCTGGCGGGCACCGAGCTGGAGTTCATGGTCTTCCGGGACAGCTACGAGTCGGCCTGGAACAGCGGCTACCGCGGCATGACCCCCGTCAACCAGTACAACATCGACTACTCGGTGCTCGGCACCGGCCGGGTCGAGCCGCTGCTGCGCAGAATCCGCAACGAGATGGGCGCCGCCGGCATGGTGGTGGAGGCGGCCAAGGGCGAATGCAACCTCGGGCAGCACGAGATCACCTTCCGCTACGACGACGCGCTCACGACCTGCGACCAGCACTCCGTCTACAAGACCGGGGCCAAGGAGATCGCCGCCCAGGAGGGCCTGTCGCTGACCTTCATGTCCAAGTACGACGAGCGCGAGGGCAACTCCTGTCACATCCACCTCTCGCTCGTCGACGAGGAGGGCCGCCCGGTGCTCGCGGCCGACGAACGGCCGGACGGCATGTCCGCCACCATGCGGCACTTCCTCGCCGGTCAGCTCGCCGCCCTGCGCGAGTTCACCCTGCTGTACGCGCCGAACATCAACTCCTACAAGCGCTTCCGCCCTGGTTCCTTCGCCCCGACCGCGGTGGCCTGGGGCCGGGACAACCGCACCTGCGCCTACCGCGTCGTCGGGCACGGCGCGGGTCACCGGATGGAGAACCGGCTGCCGGGAGGTGACGTCAACCCCTACCTCGCCGTCGCCGGGATGATCGCCGCCGGCCTGCACGGTGTGGAGCAGCAGCTCGAACTGCCCGAACCGTGCTGCGGCAACGCCTATACGAGTGACGCCGCGCATGTGCCCGCGTCCCTGCGGGAAGCCGCCGAGCTGTGGTCCGCCGGGTCACTCGCCCGCTCCGCCTTCGACGACGAGGTGGTGGACCACTACGCCCACATGGCACGGGTGGAACAGGACGCCTACGACGCAGCCGTGACCGACTGGGAGCGCTTCCGCTCCTTCGAACGCATGTGAGGAACCCCGCAGTGCCCGCTTCCCCCTCCCCGGCCTTCCGGCCCTCCGAGCCCTCCACCCCCGGCACCGCCGAGGACGAGGGCTCGGCCGCCGCGTACGAGCACCACGTGGTCAACCCCGCCACCGAGGAACTGATCGCCACCGTCCCGGCCCGTACCGGCCCGGACGTGGACGCCGCCGTCGTCCGGGCGAACTCCGCCCAGCACGGCTGGGCCGCCCTGACACCCGGCGACCGCGCGCGGCTGCTGCGCCGGTTCGCGGCCGTGGTGGACGAGCACCTGGAGGAACTCGCCCTCCTGGAGATGCGCGAGGCCGGGCACCCGATCGGCGCCGCCCGCTGGGAGGCGGGCAACGTCCGCGACCTGCTGGACTACGCGTCCGGGGGAGTGGAGCGGCTGCTGGGGAGCCAGATCCCGGTACCCGGCGGGCTGAACATCACGCTGCGGGAGCCGCTCGGCACGGTCGCGGTCATCGCCCCGTGGAACTTCCCGATGCCGGTCGCCGCCTGGGGCACGGCTCCCGCCCTCGCGGCGGGCAACGCCGTCCTGCTCAAGCCGGCCGAGACCACTCCGCTCACCGCACTGCGGCTGGCCGAGCTGTCGCTGGAGGCGGGGCTGCCCGAGGGACTTCTCCAGGTTCTCCCCGGGGCCGGCCCGGTCGTGGGCCGCGCGCTGGCCGACCATCCCGGGGTGGCCAAGGTGGTGTTCACCGGGTCGACGGCGGTGGGGCGGGAGCTGATGGCGCGCTGCGCCGCCCGGGTGAAGCCGGTGACGCTCGAACTCGGCGGCAAGAGCCCGAACATCGTCTTCGCCGACGCCGATCTGGAAGCGGCCGCCGCCGCGGCGCCGGGCTCGTTCCTCGACAACGCCGGTCAGGACTGCTGCGCCCGCAGCCGGATTCTCGTGCAGACCTCGGTGCTCGACCGCTTCATGGCGCTCCTGGAGCCCGCAGTGCAGGCGTTCACCTGCGGCGACCCGGCCGACCCCGGCACCGACATGGGCCCGCTCGTCTCCGCCTCCCACCGCGAGCGGGTGCGTTCCTACGTCGCGGAAGACGTGCCGGCCGCGATCCGGGGAGGCACCCCCGACGGGCCCGGCTTCTGGTACCCCGCCACGGTTCTGGAGGCCGATCCGGGCGAGCGCGCCGCGGTGGAGGAGATCTTCGGTCCGGTCGCCGTAGTGCTCCCGTTCGAGGACGAGGCGGACGCGGTCCGGCTCGCGAACGCCACCGAGTACGGCCTCTCCGGCTCCCTCTGGACCCGGGACGTCTCCCGGGCGCTGCGCGTGGCGCAGGCGGTCGCCGCGGGCAACCTCTCCGTCAACTCGCACAGCAGCGTGCGCTACTGGACGCCGTTCGGGGGCTACAAGCAGTCCGGCCTCGGCCGGGAGCTGGGTCCGGACGCGCTCGGTGCCTTCACCGAGACCAAGAACGTCTTCATCGGCCTCTGACCCGGCCGCACCGGACTGCCCGGCCGCCCCTCTCCCGACCCGACGGACCCCGACCGGTCCCGCTCGACCGCTCGACCCGTACGACCGCTCGACCCAGGAGGAAGAGAGTGCCCGAAGAACCAGTGTGCCGCCGGATGGTGGGCCGTACGGCCGTGGTCACCGGAGCCGGCAGCGGCATCGGGCTGGCCGCCGCCCGCAGGCTGGCCTCCGAGGGAGCCCACGTGGTGTGCGCCGACGTGGACACCGAACGGGGCAAGGCCGCCGCACAGGAGACCGGCGGACTGTTCGTGCCGATCGACGTCACCGAGTCCGACCAGGTCGAGGAGCTGTACCGGACCGCGCACGCCACCTACGGCTCCGTGGACGTCGCCTTCAACAACGCCGGCATCTCGCCCCCCGACGACGACTCGATCCTCACCACCGGCCTCGACGCCTGGCAGCGGGTCCAGCACGTCAACCTCACCTCGGTGTACCTCTGCTGCAAGCACGTCATCCCGTACATGCGGCGCCAGAGCCGCGGTTCCATCATCAACACCGCCTCCTTCGTCGCGGTGATGGGCGCGGCCACCTCCCAGATCAGCTACACCGCCTCCAAGGGCGGCGTGCTGGCGATGTCCCGGGAGCTCGGCGTGCAGTTCGCCCGGGAGGGCATCCGCGTCAACGCGCTGTGCCCCGGGCCCGTCAACACCCCGCTGTTGCGGGAGTTGTTCGCCAAGGACCCGGAGCGGGCGCAGCGACGGATGGTCCACGTGCCGGTGGGCCGGTTCGCGGAGCCCGAGGAGATCGCCGCCGCGGTCGCCTTCCTCGCCAGCGACGACGCGTCCTTCGTCAACGCCGCCGAGTTCCTGGTCGACGGCGGCATCGCCGGCGCCTACGTGACGCCCGTGTAGCGGTCCGGTGGCGGCCGTCGGCACCGGTGGCCGCCACCGGACGGGGCGTCCTCGGCCGGTCCCGCGCAAGTTTCCCGCCGGTGAGTGAGCACCGGGCGGGCGGCGTGCGTACCAAGGGACCAGAGCGACCAAGGAGGACGCATGCCACTGAGGCGACGACTGGCACCCCGTTCGGTGCCACCCAGGCTCACCGCGGTCACTGTCGCGGCGGCGGTGCTGATCGCGGTGGCCGCCGTCCTGCTGACCCTGCAGGGCCAGAACAGTCAGGCCGACGTCGGCGGCGCCACGCCCGCGGGCTCCGGGGAGTTCCAGGACGGGACACAGCCGCAGGGCGCGGCGCAGGACGCGCAGAGCAACGCCGGACCGGTCACCCCCATCGACGAGAAGTTCCTCGTCGCGGTGCGCCAGGCGGGCCTGTGGGAGATCCCGGCCGGCCGGCTGGCCCAGACGAACGGCTCCAGCGAAGCGGTCAAGCGGGCCGGCCTGCACCTGATCGACGGCCACGCCAAGCTCGACCAACTGGTGCGCGAGGACGCGAGAATCCTGAACGTGCAGATACCGGACGAGGCCACCGCCGAGCAGCAGGGGTGGGTCGAGCAGCTCCGGGACGCGGAGGGCGAGGAGTTCGACAAGCTCTTCGCGAACCTGCTGCGCGCCTCGCACGGGAAGATCTTCGCGACCATCGGCGAGGTGCGCGGCGCCACCCAGAACGATTTGATCCGCCGGCACGCCCGGCAGGCCAACCAGACCGTGCTCGACCACCTCGAAGTGCTGGAGGACACCGGCCTGGTCGACCCCGAGACATTCGCGGAGGTCGAGGAGGCCGTCGCCCCGTGAACCGCCCCCCGGCCGTCACGGGAGGCGTCCTGTGACGGCGGTGGCCCCCGCGCGGAACCCGGCCGGCGCGGCCCGCCCGGGACGGGTTCGGGCCCGCACCGGAAGGGATCAGAGGAACGTGTGGCCCTCGCCCCGGTAGGTCGGCACCGTCGCGGTGACCCGGTCGCCCTCCACCAGATGCAGCTCCGCGAAGCGCTCGCTGAGCTCTCCGGCCTTGGCGTGGCGGAACCACACCTTGTCGCCCAGCAGCAGGTCGTCGGCCGCCGGGCCCAGCAGTGGCGTCTGCACCTCGCCGGGACCCTCCCGGGAGTCGTAGCGCAGCCCTTCGGGCAGCACCGCGACGGGCCACCGGTCCCGCCCCGCCGCTCCGGAGGCCGGATAGCCCCCGCCCAGTACCGTCACCACGCCGACGCCGGGCCGCCGCACCACCGGCATGGCGAACAGCGCGCCCGGACGGCCGGAGAAGGAGGTGTAGTGGTCGAACAGCCTCGGCAGGAACAGCCCCGACCCCGCTGCGACCTCGGTCACGGCGGCCTCCGCAGCGGTGTACTGGACGCTGCCCGTGCCGCCGCCGTTGACGAACTCCAGGTCCGGCTGCGCCAACCGGACGGCCCGCACCGCCGCCGCGCGCCGGGCGGCGAGTTCGCGCCGCGCCGCGCGCTGCATCAGCCGCACCGCCCGGGAACGGACGGGTCGCCCGGGGACGGCGTCGCCCACCCCCGCCACGTGCCCCTCATAGGCCATCAGGCCGACCAGCCGGAACCCCGGCCGGTCGGCCACGGTCCGGGCCAGGTCGGCGAGCTGCTCGGGGGAGTGGACCGGGGAACGCCGGGCGCCGACCCGCACCCGGCTGCCGAGCAGCCGGAGCGAGGTGTCCAGCTCCAGGCAGATCCTGATCTCCTCAGTTCCGCCGTCCCTGGCCAGCTCGATCAGGGCGAGCTGCGCCGGGTCGTCCACCGTCACGGTGACGGCGGCGGCGAGTGCCGGGTCGGCCGCGAGCTGCGCGAAGCCGGCGCGGTCCGCGGACGGGTAGGCCAGCAGGATGTCGTCGAGACCGCAGCGGGCCAGCCAGAGCGACTCGGCGAGGGTGAAGCTCATGACACCGGCGAACCCGTCCGCGGCCAGGACCCGTTCGAGCAGGTGCCGGCAGCGGACGGACTTGCTGGCGACCCGGATCGGGGTGCCCGCCGCACGCCGCGCCAGGTCCCGGGCGTTGGCGTCGAAGGCGTCCAGGTCGACGACGGCCAGCGGGGCGTCGAGGTGAGCGGTGGCCCGGTCGTAGCGGGCCCGGTCGGCTGCGGGTTGCGCGTCGCTGGGGAACACCCGGGCAGCTTGCCAGAGCCGCCCGCCGAGACCCAGCCCTCCCGGGAGCGGGTTGCCGCACGGGTGGCAGCCCACCGTAGAGTGACGCACACACTGTGACCGGCCGGACCACGCGCGTCGTCGGGTCGGCAACCGGCCTGCCCGTGAACGGAGTCCGGGCCGTACCGAGAACGAGGGGGTGCCGGTGAGCACAGAGGCGGACCCGTCGAGAGTGCCCGCACCACCTCCGCCGCCGCGGCCCGCTGGCCCGCCCCCGCCGCCCGGCCCCCCACCGGCCGCTCTGCGGACCGCGACCGTCCGCGGGCACGCGGCCGAGAGCCGCATCCGCGTCGCCACCGGTCGCTCCCGTACCGTCGCCGCCGCGGCCTGCCTGGTGCTGGGTATCGGACTGCTCGGTGGTGCGGGGGTCGGCGGCTGGCTCACGCGAGCCCCGGACCGCACCGGGCCGGAGGCCGTCTTCACCGAGGCGCGCGAGCTGTGGCGCACGACTCCGGTGGACGAGATCTTCCCGCCCGCGCTGGAGGGGGAGGGGGCCGGGCCGGGCGCCGCGGACCGCCGCTGGGCGCGGGTCGCTGTCGCGCGCGACAGCGGCTGCGCCCGGGCCTTCGACGAACTCCTCGCCAAGGCGCTGGCTCCGGTGGGGTGCCACCGCCTGGTAAGGGCGACGTACGTCGACGAGACCGCGACCAGCGTCACCACCGTCGGCCTGCTCTTCACCGACAGCGGCCCCGGCGGGATGCGCGCGCTCCGGAGCCGCTTCGCCGAGGAGGAGCTCGGCGAGCGGACCGATCTGATGCCCCGGGCCTATGCCGAACGGGGCACTCCAGCAGCCGAGTTCGGCGACGCCCAGCGGGCCGCGTGGACGATACGGATTCGCGAGGACGTCCCGGTCGTCGTCTACGCGGTGACCGGGTTCGCCGACGGGCGGACGGTGAGCGACCCGCAGCCGGTGGCGTCGGCCACCGCCGAGGGCGTGACGAGCGCCGCCGCCCAGGCCGGTCTGGGCCACGACGCGCGCGGCATCGCCGACCGGGTCGAACGGGCCGTCCGGCCCGCACCGCAGAACAGCGACGAGGAGGCCCGATGACCCCCGCCCGCCGTGCGGCGGCTCTGATCGCCGCCGTACTGATGCTGTTCGCCGCCGCCGCCCCCGCCGCCGCGGACACCATCAGGGAGCAGCAGTGGCCGCTGGAGAGCGTCGGCGCGCGCGTCGCCTGGGAGACCACCAAGGGGGCCGGCGTCACCGTCGCGGTGCTCGACACCGGTGTCGACGACCGGCATCCGGACCTGAAGGGCGCGACGCTGCCGGGCAAGGACGTGGTGGGTTTCGGCGCGTCCCGCGGTGATCGCGCCTGGGCCCGGCACGGGACCGCGATGGCGGGCATCATTGCCGGCCGCGGACACGGGCCCGGCGGCGAGGACGGTGTCCTGGGCGTCGCGCCCGAGGCGGAGGTGCTTCCGGTGCGGGTCCTGCTGGAGGACGGCGACCCCGAGCGCAGCCGGGCCCGCAGCTCCCGCAGCGGGGCACTGGCCGAGGGAATCCGCTGGGCCGTCGACAACGGGGCGGACGTCGTCAACCTCTCGCTGGGGGACGACAGCGAGTCGGCGCACCCCGATCCGCGGGAGGACGCCGCCGTCCGCTACGCGCTGCGCAAGGGCGCGGTCGTAGTGGCCTCGGCGGGCAACGGCGGCGAGGAAGGCGACCGGGCCTCGTATCCGGCCGCCTACCCGGGCGTGATCGCGGTCACCGCGGTCGACCGCTACGGAGCCCGCGCCTCGTTCTCCACCCGGCGCTGGTACACCACGGTCAGCGCCCCGGGCAAGGACATCGTGATAGCGGACCCGGACGGCACCTACTACTCGGGCTGGGGGACGAGCGCCGCCGCGGCGATGGTCTCCGGAGCCGCCGCCCTGGTGCGGTCCGCCCACCCGGACCTCAGCCCCGCCCAGGTGAAGCGCCTGCTCGCGGACACCGCGGACAACACTCCGGCCGGGGGCCGCAACGACGCACTCGGCACCGGAGTGGTCAACGCCGCCGCCGCGATCGAGGTGGGCGGGAACATCGCCCCCGAGCCGCAGAGTCCCGTGGCGGAGCCTTTCGGGACCGAGCACTTCGGCGGTGGTCCGCCCTCGGAGGGGGTCTCCCCGGCCGACTGGCTGCCGCTGGCCGCCGGGGCGCTCGGCGTTCTGCTCCTCGCCGGAGCGGTCACCCTGTACCGCGGACGCCCGCCCGGGGGCTGAACGCCGCCGCAGGGAGGAGGGAGGCCGCAGCCCCGCACGCCGCGGCCTCCACGGCGGCGATCCCCGCCGCCAGGTCCGGGTGTCCCTCGGACAGCACCGCGATCAGCAGTGTCCGCCCCGCCGTCTCGACCCGGCCGATGCTGTTGACGGTCCACCGTCCGGTGGCGCTCCGCGGCATCCAGCCGTTCTTCACCCCGGTCGCCGGACCGCCGCCCCCGCAGGAGGGGCCGTCCCCCGCGGCGGCCACGCCCCCGGCCGCGGAGACACCCCAGCGCTGGGGCGGGGTGACCGAGCGGAGCAGGGCGGTCAGCCACGCGCGGGAGCCCCCGTGCAGCGGAGAGGCACCGCCGTAGACAGCGGAGAGCAGGGCGAGCTGGTCGGCGGCGGTGGTGCGGGTCAAACCCCAGTAGCCGTCCGCCCCGCCGGTCGTGGCCGCCAGACCCAGGCGCCGACCTGCGGCCTCCAGCCCCCGCGCCCCGCCGATGCCGTGCCACAGGGCGGTGGCGGCGGCGTTGTCGCTCTCACGGATCATCGCCCCGGCCAGCACCCGCTCCGCCCGGCTGGGCGGACGGCCCGCATCCTGCGCGGCCAGCAGCAGGGCGGCGGTGATTTGCACCTTCACCACGCTGGCGGTCGGGAACCGGCCGCCGCCGCGGTGCAGCAGCACACCGCCCGCCGGGTCGCAGGCGGAGACGGACAGCCGGGGAGTGCCGCTCACCGGGCAGAGGCTACCCTCGACGGGTGGCGCTCAAGAACATCCCCGACTCCGCGTTCGCCGAGGACGACGGGGCGGCCGACCCCGTGCTCGCCGAGGCACTCACCGCCTGGTCGCAGGACCGGGGTGCCGAACCGCGGGTGCTCGCCGCGCTGCCCGGCGCCCGGTTGCTCGTCCCCGTGGTCGCCATGCTCGGCGAGGCCGAGACCGGGCCGGACGGGCTCCGCAGGGACAAGACCAGCGACATGGCCGTGCCGACCCTCACCGCACCGGACGGCCGGCGTGCCCTGCCCGCGTTCACGTCCACCGGCGCACTCGCCCGGTGGCGTCCGGACGCACGGCCGGTGGCGGTCCGGCTGCCGCAGGCCCTGCAGGCCGCCGCGCAGGAGCAGGCCGGCACGGTCGTCCTCGACATGGCCGGCCCGGTGACCTACCAGCTCACCGGCCGCGCGCTGCGAGACCTCGCCGAGGGCCGTACGAAACCGCCCCGTCCGCTGTCGGACGGGGCCGTCACCGACGCCGTACGGGCCGTCCTGGCCGTCGAACCGGCGGTGCGGACGGCCCGGCTGGCCGGCGGGGGAGAGGCCGACGGCACGCTCGCCCTCGAACTCGACCCGGATGCGCCGGCCCGCGCGGTGGCGGGCCGGGTCGCGGCGGCGCTGGCCCGGGACCCGGTGCTCCGCGAGCACCTGGTCGCCGGTCTGGACCTCGCCCTGCTCCCGCCCGGCGGCAGCCCGCCCGGGGTTCCGTTCTACCGCCGCTGAACGCTCCAGTTCCCCCCTCGTCACCGCACGGTACGGCAAGGCACCGGCCCTCTCGGGGGTGCTCAGCCGTGGAGCGGGCCGGTGTACTTCTCGCCGGGCCCCTGGCCGGGCTCGTCGGGCACCGCGGAGGCTTCCCGGAAGGCGAGCTGCAGCGACTTCAGCCCGTCGCGCAGCGGGGCGGCGTGGTACGTGCCGATCTCGGTCGCCGCCGCGGTGATCAACCCGGCGAGCGCCTGGATCAGCTTCCGTGCCTCGTCCAGGTCCTTGTGCTGCTCGCCCTCCTCGGCCAGGCCGAGGTTGACCGCGGCCGAGCTCATCAGGTGCACGGCCACGGTGGTGATGACCTCGACCGCCGGCACGTCGGCGATGTCGCGGGTCAGGGAGTCGAAGTCGGGGCCCGGAGCCGTGGACGTCGACTGCGGGGCCGCGGCACCGTCGTCCTCGGGGCGGTTGTCGAGAGGGGTGGCGTCCTGTCCGGCGGCCGGCAGGTCGTCGTCCGGCTGGGGTGTGGCGTCGGTCATGGCTCTCTTTGCTCTGTCCGTCGGGGCCCGTCGGAGTCGGACGGGCCGGGGGCGGCCGTGCGGCCGGGGTCGGTGCTGCCGCCAGCCTACGGGCCGGGCCGCCGCCCGACCGGCGGCGTCCGGGCGGGATCGCCCGCCGTGCACGTCGTGTAACATGGACGGCGACCGGTCGGACATCTGTGTGTCCGACCCGCAAGTGGAGGCTCCGATCTCCCACCTGACCGGTTCGGCCGGCGGGTCAACGGTCAGGCTGCGCCCCGCGGTGAATCGTGGCGGTGCTCCCGGTCTGTGTGAGGAGCCCCGCCTGTGTCCCGTCCGGGGCGTTTCTTCTTTGCGCTTCCTCTCGTCGGGTGGTCACACCGAAACTGACATTGACGTGGTTGTCCGCCAGACAATCGCGTAGTGCAACCGAGGAGGCCCCATCAGCGCCGAGCCCCGCATCAACGACCGGATCCGTGTCCCCGAGGTGCGACTCGTCGGTCCCAGTGGTGAACAGGTCGGCATCGTGCCGCTTGCCAAGGCACTGGAGCTCGCGCAGGAGTACGACCTGGACCTGGTCGAGGTCGCTGCGACCGCACGCCCGCCGGTGTGCAAGCTCATGGACTACGGGAAGTTCAAGTACGAGTCGGCCATGAAGGCCCGTGAGGCGCGCAAGAACCAGGCGCACACGGTCATCAAGGAGATGAAGCTCCGGCCGAAGATCGACCCGCACGACTACGACACCAAGAAGGGTCACGTCGTCCGGTTCCTCAAGCAGGGGGACAAGGTAAAGATCACGATCATGTTCCGCGGTCGCGAGCAGTCGCGCCCCGAGCTGGGTCGCCGTCTGCTCCAGCGGCTCGCCGAGGACGTCCAGGACCTGGGCTTCGTCGAGTCCGCGCCCAAGCAGGACGGCCGAAACATGATCATGGTCCTCGGTCCGCACAAGAAGAAGACCGAGGCGATGGCCGAGGCCCGCGAGGCACAGGCCGCCCGCAAGGCCGCTCGCCAGCCGGGTGCCGCCGAGGTCGAGGAGCCGGTCGAAGAGCCCGCCGAGGCCTGAGCTTCGCCCGGAACACCGGTTCCGGACCCACAACCGACACACAGGACGTTTCCGCCTGCCGGTCCACGCCACCGGGCCGGCCCGCGGCGGAGCGCCACCGACGAGGAGAGTACGGCGACATGCCGAAGAACAAGACGCACAGCGGTGCGAGCAAGCGCTTCAAGATCACCGGCACCGGCAAGGTGATGCGTCAGCGCGCGGGTCGCCGCCACTACCTTGAGCACAAGCCGTCGACGCTGACCCGTCGCCTCGCGGGCACCTCCCAGATGGCTCCGGGCGACGCCAAGAAGATCAAGAAGCTTCTCGGCAAGTGAGTCGGTGTCCCGTCCCCACGCGAGGACGGGACCTGACCGGACCGGGACCCCATCGATTTCCGGGCCGAGTGGAACCCCTCGGCCCCGCTGCAAGGAGTTAACACGTGGCACGCGTCAAGCGGGCGGTCAACGCCCACAAGAAGCGCCGGGCGATCCTCGACCAGGCCAGCGGCTACCGCGGGCAGCGCTCGCGCCTGTACCGCAAGGCGAAGGAGCAGGTCACCCACTCGTTCGTCTACAACTACAACGACCGCAAGAAGCGCAAGGGCGACTTCCGCCAGCTCTGGATCCAGCGCATCAACGCCGCTGCCCGGGCCAACGGCATCACCTACAACCGCTTCATCCAGGGCCTGAAGGCCGCTGAGGTCGTGGTGGACCGCAAGATGCTGGCGGAGCTCGCGGTCAACGACCCGAACGCCTTCGCCGCCCTCGTCGAGGTGGCCCAGAAGGCCCTTCCGAGCGACGTCAACGCCCCGAAGGCGGCCTGACCCGCTCCCGCACCGCGCGCAACCGGACCCGCAGGCGGCAACCGCCTGCGGGTCCGGTGCGTCCCGCCCCCGCCGCAGGCGCATCCGGCCGCCGCGCACGCGGGAGGCCGGCCGTCCCGCTGCGGAACGGCCGCGACGCCCCGGACCGGACCACCAGAAGCGAGTACGCGCCGCATGGGCACTGCCGAGCTGATCTCCCCGCACAACCCCAGGGTCGCCGCCGCCCGCCGGCTGGCCCGCCGCAACGCCCGCGCCAAGGAGCGGCGCTTCCTCGCCGAGGGACCGCAGGCCGTCCGGGAAGCGGTCGCGCACCGCCCGGCGGACGACGGGCAGCCGCCCACCCTGGTCGAGCTCTTCGCGACGGCCGAGGCCGCCGAACGCCACGCCGACATCGTGGACGCGGCCGCCGGGGCGGGCGTGCCGGTCCGACTGGCCTCGGACGCCACTCTGGCCGATATCGCGCAGACCGTGACCCCGCAGGGCCTGATCGGCGTCTGCCGCTTCCTGGACCTGCCGCTGGACCGCGTCCTGGCCGGCCGGCCGCGGCTGGTCGCGGTACTCGCCCACGTCCGCGATCCCGGCAACGCCGGAACGGTGCTGCGCTGCGCGGACGCCGCCGGCGCCGACGCGGTGATCCTCACCGACGCCTCGGTGGACCTCTACAACCCCAAGGCGGTGCGCGCGTCCGTCGGCTCGCACTTCCACCTGCCGGTATCCGTCGGAGTCCCGGTCGGCGAGGCCCTGGCCGGGTTGCGCGCCGCCGGGGTGCGGGTGCTCGCGGCCGACGGCGCCGGTGACCGGGACCTCGACGGGGAGCTCGACGCCGGTGCGATGGCCGGTGCGACCGCCTGGGTCTTCGGCAACGAGGCATGGGGACTGCCGCCCGGGACCCGGGCGCTGGCCGACGCGGTGGTGCGGGTGCCGATCCACGGCCGGGCGGAGAGCCTCAACCTGGCGACCGCCGCCGCGGTGTGCCTCTACGCCTCGGCCCGTGCGCAGCGTGCATCCGGAGGGTGCCGCTCGGTGACTCCCAGCTAGTAGGGTGAGCTGATCTGCGGGCCGGTGCGGCCGGAAGGACCGACACGCCGCGCCTGCCACGGTGCCGAGGGCGCGCGAGGGGGGGGACGAGGAGTGCAGCCGGGCATGGACGTCCACACCTCCGAGGGCGCTGACCGGGCGGGAGGCGGCCCCGCGGGTCTTGCGCTCTCCCCGACGGGGGCCGCCCTGGACCCCGACGACCTCCCCGACGGCCTCGTGGTGGCCGACAGCACGGGACGGGTGATCTGCTTCAACGCCGCCGCCGCCCGGATCACCGCCCTCCGCCCGGAGGACGCCCTGGGCAGGCCGGTCGAGCGGGTGCTCCCGCTGGAGGACCTGGAGGGCCACCGCTGGTGGCGGCTCACCGACCCCTACGGCGGCCTCGCCACCCGCCGCGGCCAACCGGAACGGAACCTGCTGCTCCCCGGCGGCCGCGAGGTCCTGGTGTCCGCCCGGTACGTCCGCACCTTTCCCACCGGCCCGGTCCACCGGCTGGTGGTCGCGCTGCGCGGCACGGAGGCCCGCCGCAGGACCGAGCGGGGGCATGCCGAGCTGATCGCCACCGTCGCGCACGAACTGCGCTCCCCGCTGACCTCCGTGAAGGGCTTCACCGCCACCCTGCTCGCCAAGTGGGAGCGCTTCACCGACGACCAGAAGCGGCTCATGCTGGAAACGGTGGAGTCCGACGCCAACCGGGTGACGCGGCTGATCGCCGAACTGCTCGACATCTCCCGCATCGACTCGGGCCGGCTGGAGCTGCGCAAGCAGCCGGTGGACCTGCCGGCGGCCGTCCACCACCATGTGGGGAGCCACATCGCCGCCGGCGCCCCCGCCGAGCGGTTCAGCGCACGGGTGGCCACCGGGCTGCCCGCCCTGTGGGCCGACCCGGACAAGATCGACCAGGTGCTCGGCAACCTGCTGGAAAACGCGGTGCGGCACGGTGCCGGAACTGTCACGATCGACGTGGCGCCCGCCGCGCCCACCGCCGTCCACCCGGAAGGAACCACGGTCACCGTGAGCGACGAGGGTCCCGGAATCCCCGCGGAGTCCCTCAGCCGCGTCTTCACCCGCTTCTGGCGGGGCAGCAAGCGCGGTGGCACCGGACTGGGCCTCTACATCGTGAAGGGGATCGTCGAGGCGCACGGCGGCACCATCACGGTGGGACGCTCGGCCGGCGGCGGAGCCGAGTTCCGATTCACCCTGCCCGTGGGCCTGCCCCCCGCCCTGGCCTGATCCGGGCCCGGGAACCGTCCCGGGCTCCTCCACGTCCCTGACACGGCGCTTCTCCCCTTAGACTCGACCTTTGGCACCTTTGGCGCCACACGTCGTGGGGCAGGGCGCGCAGCCAGCCAACCGGAAGCACGGGAAGAGATGTCGGCACCCAACAAGTCGTACGACCCTGTCGAGGTCGAGGCACTGAAACCGGAAGCGATCGACCGGGCCAGGGACGCGGCGCTCGCCGCGATCTCGGCGGCCGGCGATCTCGACGAGCTGCGCGAGGCCAAGGCCGCGCACGCCGGTGACCGGTCCCCCCTCGCCCTGGCCAACCGCGAGATCGGCGCACTGCCGCCGCAGGCGAAGGCGGACGCGGGCAAACGCGTCGGCACCGCCCGCGGCGCGGTCAACAAGGCGCTCAAGGCCCGCCAGGAGGAGCTGGAGGCCGAGCGCGACGAGAGGGTGCTGGTCGAGGAGGCGGTGGACGTCACACTGCCCTACGACCGGCAGCCCGCGGGCGCGCGCCACCCGCTCACCACCCTGATGGAGCGTGTCGAGGACACCTTCGTCGCGATGGGCTACGAGGTGGCCGAGGGGCCCGAGGTCGAGGCGGAGTGGTTCAACTTCGACGCCCTCAACATCGCCGCCGACCACCCCGCCCGCACCATGCAGGACACCTTCTTCCTCCAGGGCGGCGACGGCTCCGGCGGCGACGCCGGGTCCGCCGCGGGCGAGTCCGGCGTGGTGCTGCGCACCCACACCTCGCCGGTGCAGATCCGCTCGCTCCTGGACCGCGAGCCGCCCGTCTACGTGGTGTGCCCGGGCAAGGTGTTCCGCACCGACGAACTGGACGCCACCCACACTCCCGTCTTCCACCAGGTCGAGCTGCTGGCCGTGGACGAGGGACTGACCATGGCGGACCTCAAGGGCACCCTGGACCACATGGTCCGGGCACTGTTCGGCGAGGGCCTCGGTACCCGGCTGCGCCCCTCGTACTTCCCGTTCACCGAGCCCTCCGCCGAGATGGACATGGTCTGCTTCGCCTGCCGGGGCGCGTCCGTCGGCGACCCGGACCGGCCCTGCCGGACCTGCTCCAGCGAGGGCTGGATCGAGCTCGGGGGCTGCGGAATGGTCAACCCCCGGGTGCTCACCGCCTGCGGCGTGGACCCGCGGAAGTACAGCGGCTTCGCCTTCGGTTTCGGCATCGAGCGGATGCTGATGTTCCGCCACAACGTCGAGGACATGCGAGACATGGTCGAGGGAGACGTCCGTTTCACCCGGCCGTTCGGGATGGAGATCTGATGCGGGCCCCGCTTTCCTGGCTGCGGGAGTACGTCGAGGTGCCGGCCGCGGAGACCGGCCGGGACGTCGCAGCGAAACTCATCGCCGCCGGGCTGGAGGTCGAGACCGTCGACCGCCTCGGCACGGGGCTCAAGGGCCCGCTGGTCGTCGGTGAGGTCCTCGCCGTCGAGGAGCTCACCGAGTTCAGGAAGCCGATCCGGTACTGCCAGGTGGACGTCGGCGACGCCAACGGCACCGGTGAGCCGCAGAACCTGATCTGCGGTGCGCGGAACTTCGAGGTCGGCGACAAGGTCGTCGTGGTGCTCCCCGGCGCAGTGCTGCCCGGCGGCTTCGCGATCTCCGCCCGCAAGACCTACGGCCGCGTCTCCGAGGGCATGATCTGCTCGGCGGCCGAGCTGGGCATCTCCGACGACCACGACGGCATCATCGTGCTGCCGCCGGAGCACGAGGTCGGCACCGACGCGATCGAACTGCTCCAGCTCGTCGACGAGGTCCTCGACATCGCCGTCACCCCGGACCGCGGCTACTGCCTGTCGATCCGCGGCATCGCCCGGGAGGCGGCGATCGCCTACGGCGTTCCGCTGCGTGACCCGGCGCTCATCGACGCCCCTCCGCCGAACGGCCACGGACCGCACGTCGAGGTCGCCGACCCGGTCGCCTGCGACCGCTTCACCGCCCGGTCGGTGACCGGTGTCCGCCCGGACGCGCGGTCCCCGATCTGGCTCCGGCGGCGGCTGGAGAAGGCCGGCATGCGGCCCGTCTCACTCGCCGTGGACATCACCAACTACGTGATGCTGGAACTCGGCCAGCCGCTGCACGCCTATGACCGCTCCCGGATCGACGGTCCGATCGGCGTGCGCCGCGCGGAGCGGGGCGAGACGCTCACCACTCTGGACGGCACCCAGCGGGTGCTCGACCCCGAGGACCTGGTGATCACCGACGACTCCGGGCCGATCGGGCTCGCCGGGCTCATGGGCGGTGCCCACACCGAGATCGCGGACGCGGTCGTGGACGGCGCCACCGGCGAGGTCGAGGGCACCCGTGAGATCGTCGTCGAGGCCGCCCACTTCGACCCCGTCACCGTCGCCCGCACCGCGCGCCGGCACCGGCTCGGCTCGGAGGCGTCCCGCCGCTTCGAGCGGGGCGCCGACCCGGAGGCCACCTCGGCCGCCGCTCAGCGGACGGTGGACCTGCTGGTGCTGCTCGCCGGCGGCACCGCCGAGGCCGGCGTCACCGAGGTGGTGGCCCCCGGCGCCCCGCACACCGTGCTGCTCCCGGCCGGGCACCCCGACCGGGTGGCCGGGATGTCCTACGGACGCGAGACGGTCGTGCGCCGCCTCCAGCAGGTCGGCTGCGATGTCTACGGCTCCGACGAGCTGACGGTCACCGTGCCGAGCTGGCGCCCCGACCTCCGTGACCCGAACGACCTCGCGGAGGAGGTCGTCCGGCTGGAGGGCTACGAGCAACTCCCCTCCACCCTGCCGAAGCCGCCTGCCGGGCGGGGGCTCACCGACCGGCAGCGCACGCATCGCCGGGTGGGCCGCGCCCTGGCCGCCGCCGGGTACGTCGAGAGCCTGAACTACCCCTTCCTCGGTGAGGAGGTCCTCGACCGGCTCCGGCTGCCCCCGGACGACCACCGCCGCCGGGTCGTCCGGCTCGTCAATCCGCTCTCCGACGAGGAGCCGGCGCTGCGCACCACGCTGCTGCCGGGCCTGCTCGCCGCCCTGCGGCGCAACGACGGCCGGGGCAGCCAGGCGGGTGCCGGGCTGGCCCTGTACGAGACCGGACTGGTCTTCCTCGGCCGTGAGGGCACCACCGCGCCGGTGCACCTGCCGGTCGACCACAGGCCGGACGACGCGCAGCTGGCCGCGCTGGACGCCGTCCTGCCCGACCAGCCGCGGCATGCCGCCGCCGTGCTGGCGGGGCCCCGCGAGCCGAGCGGCTGGTGGGGGGCCGGGCGCCCGGCGGAGTGGGCCGACGCGGTGGAGGCGGCCCGTACGGTCGCCCGGGCCGCGGGCGCGGAGCTGCGGGTCGAGCGCGGCGCCTTCGGGCCGTGGCACCCGGGCCGGTGCGCGGTGCTCTCCGTCGAGATCGACGGAGAGCGGCGGCACGTCGGGCACGCGGGGGAGCTGCACCCCAGGGTGATCCGGGCCTTTCAGCTGCCGGAGCGCTCCGGTGCCATGGAGCTCGACCTCGACCTGGTCGAGCGCGCCGGCACCGGTCCGGTCCCCGCACCGCGGGTGTCCACGTTCCCGGTCGCCACCCGGGACGTCGCCCTCGTGGTGGACGGCGCGGTGCCCGCGGCCGAGGTGGAGGCCGCGCTGCGCCGGGGCGCCGGGGAGCTCGTGGAGTCCGTGCGGCTGTTCGACGTCTTCACCGGGGAGCAACTCGGCGGCGGTCGGAAGTCGCTGGCGTACGCCCTGCGGTTCCGGGCCCCCGACCGGACGCTGACCGCGGAGGAGGCGAGCGCCGCCCGCGACACCGCCGTCGCCGCCGCCGTTCGGGACACCGCCGCGGAGCTGCGCGGCGCCTGAGCCCGGCCGGTGCGGGGTGCTGTGGCCGAGCGCGGTCGCAGCACCCCGCACCCGTCGCGGCGGCCGTTCGCCGCGATCGGCTCCTCATCACTCGTTCGGGTGAGGAGTGTGGGGAGTGCGCCGGAGCGCCGCTCTCGCTCGCCAGAATGCAGCCACCCCGGGGCCGACCCCTGTCTGACACCGACGGCCCCCACCGGAGCCTGCGCGAGGGAGCTGACGGCATGGTCGTGACCGGAGCGCGGCGCGTACTGCCCTTCGCCCTTCCCGGTGGCTGGATACTCGGTGTGCTCCTGTGGGACGCCCGCGACCCGGGCGGGACCCCGCTCCTGCCGCTGCTGGCGGCGGCACCGGCCCTGGCCTGCGCGGCCACCGGCCGCCGGCTCTGCGTCGTGCTCGGGGGCGCCGTGTGCACCCTGCTGCTCCTGCTGCCCGCGGGGGCCGGCGGGCAGGGGAAGCCGGCCGACCGGCTCGTCGCCTGCGCCACACTCCTGGCGGTGGCCGCCGCCGGATACGTGACAGCCGGCCGTCGCCGGCTGCTGCTGCGGGAACTGGAGCGCAGCCGCACGATCGCCACGGCGGTGCAGGACGCCCTGCTGGGTCCGCTGCCCGCCCGGGTCGGGCCCCTCGCGGTGGAGGCCGCGCACGTCTCCGCGACCCGCGGTGCCGTGATCGGTGGCGACCTCTACGACGCGGTCGAGACGGAGCACGGAGTGCGCGTCGTCATGGGGGACGTCCGCGGGCACGGTCTGGCCGCGGTCGGCACCGTCTCCGCCCTTCTGGGCTGCTTCCGGGAGGCGGCGCACGAGGCGGAGACGCTCGAAGCGCTGCTGCGCCGGATGGAGCGCGCCCTCGTCCGGGCCGGCCCGCGGACGTCCTCGCCCCACCGCGAGCCGGGCACCGAGGAGTGCGAGCATTTCGCCACCCTGCTGCTCGCCGAGATCCGGTCGGACGGGGTGGTCGAGCTGCGCAACTGCGGACACCCGTGGCCCTGGCTGCTGCCGGGCCGGGCAGGAGAGGCGGAGCCCGTCAGCGGTTCCGTGCCGCTGCCGCCGCTCGGTTCCTTCCCGCTCCCGGGGCTACTGCCGTCGCCCGTCCGTCTGCGCCTGGGCCCCGGCGACACGCTGTTCCTGCACACCGACGGCGCCCAGGACGTGCGCGGCAGGCGTGGGCGGGCCTTCCCGCTGCATGAGGAGCTGCTGCGCAGCAGTTCGGGGCCGGGCACCGTTCCGTCGGTGCGGGCGGCGCTCGAAGCCCACACCGGGGGCCGGTTCAGCGACGATGTGGCGCTGCTCGGCCTCGCCTGGCCGTCCGCTGCCGCCCCCGCGCGCGGTGGCCGCGCGGGACCGCTGCCCGCCGCGGCGGGCGGACGTCAGCCGTAGGGGTAGAAGCCGGCTCCGGACTTCCGGCCGAGCCGACCCGCGTCCACCATGCGCAGCGGCAGCGGGGGAGCGGCGTACAGCGGCTCCTTGAACTCCCCGTACATCGAGAAGGCGCGGGCTTGAACTGTGGTGCGATCTTCTTATGGGGCTGTGACCAGGACCAGAGCGTGTTTCTTGGTGTTTCCCGATGTTCCAGTGTCTTTCGCTCGGGACCTCACGTGTTCGGACAGGTCGCAGAAGATGACGCCCTCGGCCAGGCGCCAGGTCTGCTCCACTTCCTCCTCGTCTCCGGTGGTGTCGCAGGCCATGGCGGGTCTCTTCGTGGCGTCCCGGGGCCCATGATGGGGCGCGGCGGCCCACGCCGGGGCGGCCAGCGTCTCGCTGCTGGTTGGCCAGTGCGTGCTGCAGACAATGCGTCCTACTGGGTTGGAGTGGAGGCCGCCTCGGTGACGCGGGCGCGTACCGCGTCCACCCTGTCCCACTGCTCGGGGCCGAGGTTCGCCAGTGCCGCGGGGAACACGCCGTCCTGTTCCTTGAGTATGTGCTCGCGCAGCAGGGCCAGTGCGTCCATCAGCCGACCGGGCCAGCCGGGGTCGGTCGGGATTCCTTCGGTGGCCTCGCTCAGTACTGTCTCGATTCGGCGGTGTTCGTCCTCCAGCGCGGCGGTCTGCTCGGGGAACTCGTCCGCCATGGGAGGGAAGAGGCCGTGCTCTTCCACTTGGGTGTGCGGGAGGAGGAGCGCCGTGATCAGGCGTGCCATCCGGGCCATCTCCGCGGTGTCGCCGCTGCGGTGGGCGGCCCGCACGTTGCTGATCAGGTTGACCACGCTGTCGTGCTCGGCGGTCAGTTCGGCGATGGCCTTGATCGACTGGCACCCGCAGTACTCACACATGAGGCTTCCTCCTTCACCGCACGGGTGCGGGTGCGGGTGCGGTGTCGGGCGTTGCGGCACGGGCTGTTGCCCGGCGTACGCCGGTGACGGTGTAGGCCAGTGCGGCTGCCGCCACGACAGCCAGCAGGGCCAGTCCCAGGGCGTAGGAGGCGGTGGCGCCGTAGATGGTGCCCATGACCAGGGGTGGGATGAATCCGCCCAGCCCGCCGGCCGCGCCGACCATCCCGGTGACCGATCCGACCTTGTTCGCCGGGGAAAGCAGGGCGACCAGGGCGAATGTGGCACCGCTGCCGGCGCCCAGGGTGGCGGCCATGGCCAGGAACGCGATGGTGCCCGCCGGGGCCAGCGACGGGGTGGTGGCCTGCACGGCCGCGCCGATGACCACGACCACCATGGACGCGGTGAGCACGCGTGTCGGTCCCACACGGTCCGACAGCCAGCCGCCCACCGGCCGCATCGCGACCGCCAGCAGCACGAATCCCGCCATACGGTTCGCCGCGTCCGCCTGACCGAGTCCGTAGCCGGTCTTCAGGTAGGTCGGCAGGTACACCGAGAACGCCACATAGCCACCGAACGCGACCGCATACAGGGCGGATGCCTGCCAGGTGATGGCCAGGCGGGCGGCGGTGGCCAGCCGGTGGCCGAGCGGCTCGGTCGGCGCGGTGCGTCCCGGGGCGTCCCGCAGCATGACGGCGGCCAGCACCGCGTAAGCGGCCAGCGCGGCGGCGGTGATCAGGAAGGGGTTGGCTGTGCCGTGGGCGTCGACTAGCTTCACCGTGGTGAGCGCGCTGATCGCGGTGCCGCCCATTCCCGCTCCGAAGATCCCGATGGCCAGGCCGCGCCGCTCGGGCGGGAACCAGGCGCTCACGAAGGGCACGCCGACGGCGAACGCCGTGCCGCCGATACCGAGGAAGAATCCGCCTACCAGCAGCGCGGCGAAGGAAGAGTGGCCGGCCAGGCCCAGGAACAGCACCGGAATCACCGTCGCGGCCGACACCAGCGGGAACATCACCCGCCCGCCGAACCGGTCGGTCAGGGCGCCCACGGGAATCCGGCCGAGAGATCCCACCACGACCGGCACGGCGACCAGCAGCGACTGCTCGAAGGAGCTGAGCAGCAGCGTGTCCTTGAACTGCGGCCCCAGCGGACTGAGCAGGGCCCATGCCCAGAAGTTGATCGCGAATCCCAGTGTGGCCAGCGCCAGCATCACCACCGGCCGGGCACCGGGCGGGATCGGCCCACCCGCATCCGGCCGCTCCTCGGTCGCCGCTTCTTTCGTCTGGCGCATGGCCTCCCTCTCCGTCTCACTCACGGCCGCACGGTCCGGCACGGGCATCCCCCGGCCTCCATCAGCGGCTCGATCCTCAGATTCGGCTACTGGCCGAGCGGGCAGCAGGGCCATTCGGCCTTCTCCGTCCGGCCGACCGGGACCAGGAGGGCAGGCGCTGGTGCCGTCGCGAGGGTGCCTCCACGCATTCCAGTGGCGGTAGGGAAGGAGCCGGTGCTCGCCGGGTGGTGCAGACACACCGGCGGCCATGCGGGCCCGCCCGGTGCGGGGCGGCGGTGAGTCCCGCAGGGCCGCCAGGAGAGGCCGGAGAAGGGTTGTGAGGGTGGCGCACGCGGCCAGGGGGTTGCCCGGAAGTGCCACCCACCAGCGCTTGTCCGGCAGTTCGGCCAGGATCATCGGATGCCCGGGTGTACGGCGACACCATCGATGAGGACGTGCCCGCCGAGCCCTTCGATGCAGGCCCTCACCTGGTCCACGGGACCACGCGCACTACCGCCGGTACTGACGATCACGTCGCAGGCGGCCAGTTCGCGGGCGGCCGCAGCCTGCGAACTGCTGAGGCTGCCGGGGAGATGCTGCAAGCACAGGCCGCCGGCGCCCAGAGCGGTGAGCCAGGCCGGCAGTTGCGGCCCGAACGCGTCGTGGACTCCGCCTGGAACGGGCACTCCTTCGGTGGCAGTTCGTCACCCGGTACCGGTACTGGTACCGGTACCAGTACGCTCCCCGCTGGGAGCCGGTGGATTCGGACGTAGTCGTTGCCGCCGGCAGCGGCCGGTCCTACGGCCGGTGGGAGAGTGCCTGCCCCGCTGCAAGGAGAATCTCGCCTTCGGCGGCCTCCTCTCCGCTGTACCTGATGTCGGTGCCGGGCCGGGGAGAGTTGCTGCCGGGGTGTGGCCGCGGCATTCCCGGTGGGCCGACTGTTCCGTGTGCGCTGCGAACAACTGCTTCGGTCCCGTGGGCAGTGCGGCCCCGGTGGCGATGGCCACGGCAGTGCCCGAAGAAATGGGCCCGATGGGCGGATCGCCGGCCAGCACGGTTCCGGTGAGCCGCAAGGGCGGGCTGCCGTGCACGGCCCAGCCGTCCATCGCGGAGCAGTCGGCGGGGGCATGGGGGCGCGGGCGGCAACCGGCTCGGCCAGCACACCGCCCACGGCCCCGACCAGGGGCCTCGGGACACCGGGCAGCGGTGCGGCGGCCGCGTGTGCGGTAGATCGTGCGGACGGCCAGTCCAGGTGGCGGTGCCGTGCGGCGCCGGCCCGTGCCGCGGGCGGGTACTGGTCATGTTGTGCTCCTTCGCGCCGACGGCCGCCGCATCGGCAACGCGGGCCGCCCCGGTCACCGTACGAGTCAGGCCGAGGTGTCGGCGAGCCACAGATCGGGGCCGAAGACCTCGTACTGGATGTTCCGCGCGGGCACTCCTGCGTGGAGCAACTGGCCGCGTATCGCCCGCATGAACGGAAGCGGTCCGCACAGGTACACGCTGGCATCGGCCGGCACGCTGAGGCCGTCGAGGTTCATGAGCCCGCTGCGGGCTTCCGGCTCCGGGGCGCCGGGTTGTTCGTACCAGAACATGGCCTGTGCGCTGGGCAGTTGGTGGACGAGGCGGTGGGTGTCGGCGCGCAGTGCGTGGTCGGCGGGCGAGAGGTCGGCGTGCAGTACGTGCACGGGGCGGGTAGATCCGGTGGCCGCCAGGTGTTCGAGGATGCCGATCATGGGAGTGCAGCCGATGCCCGCGGATGCGAGGATCACCGGGCGGTCCGTGTCGTCGAGGACGACATCACCGAAGGGCACGGAAAGGGTGAGTTCGTCGCCGGCCTGGACGGTGGAGTGCAGGAGGCTGGACACCTCGCCGTCGGGTGTGTTGTCGCCGTGGACTCGCTTGACGGTGATGCGCCGCGTCTGGCTTTCGGGGGCGGAGGAATGGCTGTACTGGCGCAGCTGGTGGACGCCGTCCGGCATCTTCACCCGCACGCTCACGTACTGGCCCGCGCGGGCCGGTGGTGCGGTGCCGCCGTCCGCCGGGCGCAGCAGGAAGGACACCGTGTCCGGGGTCTCTTCACGGCGTTCGGCAACGGTCCACTGCTGCCAGGGATGCCCGGGCCGGACCTGGGCCTCGAGGTAGAGGCGGGCTTCCTGAGCGATGAGCGCCCCTGCCATCAGCCAGTACACCTCGTCCCAGGCGGCCGCCACTTCGGGGGTGAACGCCTCTCCCAGGACGTCGACGATGGCGGCGAAGAGGTACTTGTGGACGATGGTGTACTGGTCGTCGGTGACGCCGACTGCGACATGCTTGTGGGCGATACGGGCCAGCAGAGCATCCGGGCGGGTGTCGGGGTCGGCGAGCAGAGCCCCGGCGAAGGCGGCGATGGAGCCCGCCAGGGCTCTGCGCTGGGCGCCGCTGGCCTGGTTTCCGCGGTTGAACATCCCGTCCAGGAGTTCGGGATGGTCGGCGAACATGGAGTTGTAGAAGCGGGTGGTGATCTCGTCCAGTGCCCCGCCGACGGCGGGCAGGGTGGCGCGGATCATCGCAGCCGATTCGGCGGACAGCATGGGACTCCTCAGGAAGACCGTGGCGGGGGAGCGGGGGCGGCTGTGTTGCCGCCACCACCTGTGTAGCAGGCGGCTGCCGCCGCCTCGGTGCCGGAAGGCGGACAGGGGCCCACCGGCCCCGGAGGAGGGGCCGGTCGGCCGAGAAGTCGCTACTGATAGGGGTCGAACGGCCCATGGACTCGGGTGAGGTGTGCGGGCATGAGAATTGCCCGGTGGATGAGGGGACCTTCAGCCCTGGCGGACAGAGGGGGTGCCATGTCTGACTGAGACCCATGCCACGCATCCGTACAGAACTCTCGCGGCGCACTGGGATTCCGGCCGCTGCGCTGCCTCTCGGCCCGGGAAAGGGGCCGGCCTGATGGCGCTGCGTCATGATGACCGTGCCAGGTCGATGACCCGCTTCGAGGCGCTCGCGCTGCTGAAGAGCGTGCCGATCGGCCGGGTGGTGTTCAGCCACCAGGCGCTGCCGGCGATCCGGCCGGTCAACCACGTCCTGGTGAACGATGTGATCGCTGTGCGTACCCACAGCGGTGCAGCGCTCCTCGGTCCCGCTCAAGACGGTGCGGTGGTGGCCTACGAGGCCGACACGTTCGATCCCGTCGGACGCACCGGGTGGAGCGTGGTGGTCACCGGGGTGGCTCACCTCGTACAGGACGCGGAACAGCGGGATCATCTGGCGGCACAACTCTCACCGTGGATCGGGAACCACCTGGACCAGTTGGTCACCATCAGCCTCGACATCGTCACCGGATACCACATCCGTTGAGATCACACGGTGTGAACAGGCCCGTGCGTCGGAGTCCTGCCCGGGTGAATGCGTGTCTGCTGCGCCGGCCTACCGTGGTGCCCGTCATCCGGTCTCTGGACGTCGGGAGCAGACCTCCCGGTCGTACGGACGATGAACCGGTGCCACCCGGGGGTGGGGAGACGGCCATCGGCGGCATGGCGCCGCCAGAGCGAGGGAGCAGGGCATGACGGACGGCAGTACGGACCCGGCGGGGAAAGGCCCTGTCACGATCTTCCTCCTGGACGACCACGAGGTCGTGCGCCGGGGTGTTCGTGACCTGCTGGAGGCGGAAGAGGGGTTGCGCGTGGTCGGGGAGGCGGGCACCGTCGAGCAGGCGCTGGCGCGGGTACCCGCCCTGCAGCCCCAGGTCGCGGTGCTGGACGTGAGGCTGCCGGACGGGGACGGCGTGAGCGTGTGCCGCGAGCTGCGCTCACGCATGCCGGAACTCGCGTGCCTGATGCTCACCTCGTTCGACGACGAGGAGGCGCTTCTGGACGCCGTCATGGCGGGAGCCTCGGGCTACGTTCTCAAGCAGATCAGCGGCACCGACCTGGTCACCGCGGTACGCACTGTCGCCGGCGGCGCCTCGATGCTCGACCCGGGTGCCACCACCCGCCTCATGGCACGTCTTCGCGTGCAGACGAGCGATACGCAGGAACCGGAGCCCCTGGCGGGGCTGACGGACCGGGAACGCGACATCCTCGCCCTGATCGGTGAGGGCCTGACCAACCGCGAGATCGGGATGCGGCTCTATCTAGCGGAGAAGACCGTGAAGAACCACATTTCACGCCTGCTGGCCAAGCTCGGAGTGGAACGCCGTGTGCAGGCGGCGGTCATCGCCTCCCAGGCCAATGCCCATGCCATGGAGAGCGCGCCGGTACCACCAGATGGCCGGCGTCGCCGCGCATGACAAGGTGCGGGTGCCTGCCGGCGAGCCGGGTTGGGCCGTCTGGCCCTCCTCGCGGACTCCCGTGCGCGAGGAACACCGTTCTCGTGACATACGAGGGCGAACACCTTCATGAGCAGCATTGGCTCCGTCTGCTGGCGGGAGTCCCGGTGGGGCGGCTGGTGTACACGGTCGATGCCCCGCCCGCCGTCCTGCCCGTCCGCTGCAGTCCGAAGGCCGACGGCGTGATGCTTCGCACCGTCGGCCAGCCGCACTTGACCCGCGCGGTGGACAACGCGCTGGTCGCTTTCGAAGCAAGCGAGATCGATGACAGCGACGGCAGCGGCTGGACCGTGACGCTGCCCGGGCACGCCAGTGCCCGGACCAGTGGTGCCGTGTCGCACCCCGCCGGCGACGCCGGGCAGGGTCTTGGCGAAACGGTCATCCTCATCCGACCGGAAATGATCACGGGGCGGCAGCTCCCGGCCGCCCCGCCGCTGCAATTCCCCGACCAGCCTTGGACGCCTGCTGTCCTTTCACGCACGCAGAGTCCAGGGGAACCGCCCACACCAGGTGGGCGCCGCCGCCCTCCGCCCGCTGCAGTTTCAACGTGCCGCCGAGTTCCTCGGCCCGCTGGGCCAGGTTGCGCAGGCCGCTGCGCCGCCCGCCGGCCGGAACACCCACACCGTTGTCGATCACCTCCACGACGACCTGTCCGTTCGCGGCTTTCAGGTGCACCTGTACCCTGCTCGCGGCAGCGTGCCGAGCAGCGTTGCTCAGGGCTTCGCTGAGCACCGCGATGACCTGGTCGGCCACAGGCGGGGGCACGTCGGTGTCCAGCAGCCCCTCCATACTCAGGTGGGGTGCGAACCCGAGAACCGGCTGGACTTCCTCGACCGTGCGCGCCGCGCGGGTCCGTAGAATCCACCCGCTCTCCTCCTCACGGGCCCGCAGCCCGAAGATCGTGGTCCGGATGATCTTGATCGTTTCGTCAAGGTCGTTCACCGCGCGGGTGACCCGCTCCTCGGCCCCTGTGTGTTCGATGAACCGCGCCGCGCTCTGCAAGGTCATGCCCGTGGCGAACAAGCGCTGAATGGCCAGATCGTGCAGGTCACGGGCGATCCGGTCCCGTTCCTCCAGCAGAGCGAGCTGCTCGGCGCCGCGCCTGACCTCCGCCAGCTCCAGCGCCAGGGCTGCCTGATCGGCGAAGCCGAGGAGCGGGCCGATCCCGTCCGTACGGAACGCCGCCCCACCCGCCCCGCGCGCCAGTAGCAGTACGCCCTGCACCACATCGTCGGCGGAGGACAGAGGTACCGCGACCGCCGGGCCGAGGCCCTGGAAACGCCGCGGACCGGCGGTGAAACGCGGATCATCGTCAATCCCGCTGCTGCTGACCGGGGCACCCGCCGTACAGGCGGCCCCGGACAGCGTCCCCTCCCTCGGCACCGTAAGCCCCAAACGTGCGGGCGCGTCGCCCCCGAGGGCAAGTTCCACCGTCATCTGCCCGGAGTTGGCCAACGGCACGGACACATCCGCCAGCTCCGCACCGGTGATCTCCCTGGCTCGCTGGGCGATCAGCTCCAGCACCTGGCCGCGGGGACTGCCGGAAAGCAGGCTGCGGGTGATCTCCGCGCTGGCCCGCAACCACGCCTGCTGCTCCCGGGATTCCTCGTACAGGCGGGCATTGTCGATAGCCACGCCGGCCGCCACCGCGAGAGTGGCAAGCATCGCTTCGTCCTCGGCGTCGAAGTCCAGGCCGCAGCGCTTGTCCGTGAGGTAGAGGTTGCCGAACACGGTCTCCCGCACGCGCACCGGAACACCCAGGAACGTGCGCATCGGCGGATGATGGGCGGGAAAGCCGTACGACGCTTCGTGGGACGAGAGATCGGTGAGCCGCAGTGACTCGGGGCGGCGGATCAGCTCCCCCAGGATGCCCTTGCCCGTGGGATAGGGGCCGATCGCCTTGATCTCCTCCGGCGAGAGCCCCACAGTCAGCAACTGCGTCAGGGACCGGCCGTCCGGGCCGATCACACCCAGGGCCGCGTAGCGGGCATCGACCAGGGTGGCGGCGGTCTCCACGATGCGCTGCAGCACACTGGTGAGGTCCAGTTCGCGGCCTACGGCCAGGACCGCCTCCAGCAGGCTGTGCACCCGGTCACGGGTACCGCGAACGTCGTTGATGCGTGTTTGGAGTTCGTCGAGCAGTTCGTCCAGGTGCAGCCGCGGCATCCGAGCCTTCTCGGCCCCGTCCATGCGTTGCCTCCTCGTCGATCAGGTCTCCCGCCTGTCGCGGTGCCCCGGGGATCACGGTAGCCGTTGCCCAAAGCAGGTCCGGGCTCGGGGCAGGAACGGGAGGCGCCCGCACTTGCCTGATCTCCTGCCGCGCGCGATGGCCGAGCCGACACGGCGGGCTTCTGGACAGTGCGCGCGGTCAGAAGCCGGCCGGACCGCGGACGGTGCTACTGAACCGGGGCTCGGAGGCTGGGTGGATTCCCACGTCGGCATGGTTCACGCCGGTGCAGGAATCGACCGCGACGGCCGTCTCGCCGACCGCGATGGCCACCGGAATCTTGTCCGTGCCAGCGAGCCGGGGCTGCCGGGGCACCACGTCGCCCCGATCGACCGGAGCACCGCGGACAGCGTCAAGGGGACAGGCCCGTGGCCGTGGCATTGTGAGGCGGTCGGCGGGCGGTGGGGCGTGCGCCGGCGAAGCGAGTGATCACAGGTCCGGCGACGGCAAGCAGGAGGACAGAGGCGGCTACCAGGGCACCGAGCCGGTCGTGCCGGACACCGGCCTGGCTTTATCGAGCAGTAGTGACGTCACTTGTCGACGAGTCTGGGAGGCGTTGGAATTCTTGCCAGGGCAGCATCGGGATGCTCCTGGTGAAAGGTCCTGGTCATGCCGCAGCTGTCGAAGGTCGAGCTGTACGCGGCGATCCGGCGTGACGTCCGACTTCGACGCGAACCCCAACATCGACGCGGCCACCGTCCACACTCTGGCCAGCTGTGAGTGGATCAAGAAGAGTCAGCCGCTCTGCCTGATCGGGGACTCCGGCACCGGCAAGTCCCACATGCTCATCGCCCTGGGCACCGAAGCCGCCGTGAAGGGCTGCCGCGTCCGCTACACGCTCGCCACGAAACCGGTGAACGAACCGGTCGAAGCGGCCGACGAGAAGCAGCTGAACAAGACCATCGCCCGCTACGGCCGGGTCGACCTCCTCTGCATCGACGAGCTCGGCTACATGGAACTGGACCGCCGCGGCGCCGAACTCCCCTTCCAGGTCCTGACCGAACGCGAGGAGGAGAACAGCGTTGCCATCGCTTCCAACGAGTCGTTCGGTGGCTGGACGGAGACGTTCACGGATCCGCGGCTCTGCGTGGCCATCGTCGGTCGGCAGACGTTCAACGGCACCATCATCGAGACCGGCACCGACTCCTACCGCCTGGCCAGTACGCGGGCACGAGCCGAGGAGCCCACGAAGGCTGGCTGACTGCCGCTGCCTGCCTCGATGGTCAGTCGGCCCTAGTCAGCCGGCCCTGACGGGCTGCTGACCGTCCCGTATCGGCACGCCGAGTCAACGTCCACGCCCAAGTACAGCTTCCGTAGGCAGAGTCGTGCGGATCGACGATGAGACGAGCGGAGGCAGACGCGACGCCTTGTCTGACCCCGACCCGTTCACCGGGCTTCGGGTACGTCAGAGGCGACTCGTGGTGAACAGGGTGGTCCCGTGCACCGCGTCCACTTCCTTCCGATCGGTCCCGGTGAATCCGACCTTGGCCAGCACTCGGCGCGAAGCGGTGTTCCAGTCCCAGACCGTGGCCCGCAGACGTTCACACCCGGGTGTTCTCGCCCATGCCAGGACCGCCAACGATGCCTCGGTCGCGTATCCCTGACGCCGCACCCGGCGTAGCAGCTCGAATGCGAGTTCAGGTTCCCCTACGGATTCTCGCCCGCTGTCGACGAGGCCGCAGTAGCCGATGACGTCACCAGATGCCTTCCGTTCGACCGCCAGCAACCCGGTCGACCCAACCTTGTTGGTGCGGATCGAATCCCCAAGCTCACGCGACCGTGGGGTGTCCGTCCGTGTCGATCCGGCGGTGCGGCGGCACTCGTGGATCACGTTCGGTCCACCGTTCACGCTGGACGACAGCCTCGGCTACCCGCCACGGTCGCAGCAGCAGGCGGCCCGTCTCGAGTGAAACCCCGCTGTCCGGCGCGCCAACTGTCATGACCGCAGCCATCTCCTGGGTGAACGTTCTGTCGTACGACGGGGCGCGGTCGGGTCCTGCCGATAGTGGACGCTCGATATGCGGGACAACCGAGATCTCTCTGAGCGTCGTCTTCGACCTGTGCGCGTTCGGCTATACCCGGCGGGACACGTTGACCTGTGCACTGACGTCGGCTTTGCGGACACGGCCGGGCCGTCATTTCTCCTCGACATCTCCGAGCTCGTTGATCAGCAACTGCCTCCGGAAACCGTCGACAAACGCTGTCCCTAGCCATCAACGAAGCCACCACCGTTGCCAGCGCCTCGGTACCGAGTGCGAGCCACAGCCGGCGGTGCAGTCGCGCCCCGCAGAGCACGGTGACGCCCAGGGCGGCCACGGCGGCGAATGCGCCCAGCCCGAGCAGCATGTTGGGGAAGCCGAGCAGGCTGCCCTGCTGGCTGGACACGACGCTGCCGCAGCTCACCATGGGGCTGATGTTGCACGGTGGTTGGTAGGCAGGGTCGCGCAGCAGCCGCCAGTCGTCCACAGTCAGTTGGAAGGAGGCGAGCCATCCGACGATACCGGTGACGAGCATGACCAGGCCCGTCCGGCGGCTCGCCCCCGCGGCGTGCGTGCGCGGGGTGGTCGGCGCGCCCGGCGCGTCTACGGGCCTGGGACTCATGTGGTTCGGCGGGAGCTGTAGGCAGACCGAGGCTGGCCTGCCCCGCTCGTAGGGGCCGCCGTGGGTGTTGCTCGCCTCCGGTAGACCAGGTAGGGGCGGGCCAGGTATCCGATCGGGGCGCTCCACACGTGCACGAGGCGGGTGAACGGCCAGGCTGCGAAGAGCAGGCAGGCGGTCAGGGCGTGCAGTCGAAACAGCAGGGGGGCGCCGACGATGGCCTCCGGTTGCGGCTGGAGGGCGAACAGGCTGCGGAACCAGACGGAGACCGTGGAGCGGTAGTCGTAGCCGGGGCCGAAGACGTTGTGGGCGGCGGTGGCGGTGATGCCGAGCAGGACAATGGCGGACAGCAGCGGGAAGAGCAGTTTGTCGCTGCGGTCGGTGCTCAGCCGGATCGTCCGTGTCAGGAGCCGGCGGGCGCAGAGCATGCCCAGTCCCGCGACCATGGCGACGCCGGCCACCGAGCCCGCCCACACGGCCGTGTTGTGGTAGGCGTGCTCGGAGAGGCCCGCCGCCTCGGTCCATGAGGCGGGAATGGCGAGTCCTGCGACATGCCCGGCGATCACCATGAAGGCGCCCAGGTGGAAGAGCGGGCTGCCCCAACGCAGCCACCGGTGTTCGAGGAGCTGGCTGGTGTGGGAGGTCCAGCCGAACTGGTCCTGCCGGTAGCGCCACACGTGTCCGACCACGAACACGGCGAGGCAGACGTAGGGGACGGCGACCCACAGGAGCAGATCCGCGCCGCTTGCCGACGCGGCGGCCAAGGGGCCGGGTACGGCGTTCATCGGGGGCCTTCCGTACAGCTGGTCGGGGCGGTCGGCACGCGGGTCGGCGGGGCGGACACCGGGGGCTCGAAGGTTCCCGGCGGCGCGAACTCCCCGTCTCCGTATGTGCCGTAGGGGTCGAGTCCGACCTCCTCGTTCGGCGGCCCCTCGGCGACGAGTTGGGCCACCGCCTCGCGGTCCGCGTCGGTGGGTGGTGGCAGCAGGGTGAGCAGCGCGGCCAGGACGTTCCGGTAGGGGGAGTCGGCGTCGGTCAGGGCGCGGTGGATAAGCTCCAGCCCCCGCCGGTGCTGGCGCAGCGGTGCCTCTCCGCCGCCCGCACCCGCCAGGGCGGCGAACTCCAGGACGACGGGCAGGTGGTCGGGAAGCTCACGGCTGTCGATGTCCCAGCCCGCCGCCTTGTATCGCTGGTTCAGGGTGAGCAGTGCCATGCCGCGGCGTCGGGTGTCGCCGTGCAGGTAGTAGGTGAGGTAGAGGCTGCTCTTGCGGCGCAGGTCGAACATCTCGACGTAGTGGCGCTCCAGCTCGTCGGGCTCCTGGCCGGTAAGCCACGGGGTGAAGGCGGTCAGGTGCTCGGCGGCCGGCGAGGCCGGAAGCGCTTCGATGGCAGCCGTCAGCACGGGGCGGGAGGCGGCGAGTTCGGTGTCCGGGTACTGCAGCAGCAGCGAGCACAGCCGCAGCAGCAGGGAGCGCGTCTCGGCCTCCTGGGGGGTGAGCCCGAAGGGGCGGCGGACGGCTGCCCGGACCCGGGTGCGGACGGCGGCGGGAATCGATGTGGGCAGAGGGCTCATGGCCGGCCTCCTGCAGGAGCTTCGGGCGTACGGCGGCGCAGAGTGGGGATGCCGAGCATCACGCGGCGGCCACCGTTGTCCGCCGGGTCGTCCGGCGTTTCGACCGGGCAGCGGTTCTCCATCGCGGTGAGGGCGGCCGCATCCTCCTTGTGCGCGGCCGGAACGACGTACCGATCGGTGTACTTGGCGATGGCGAGGAGGCAATGCAGGTCCGTCGCATCGCGGGCGGTGAGCCCGACGGCCTTGAGGGCCCTCTCGTCGCCTTCCTCGCCGAGGGTGCGTTCGCGCATGTACGAGCGCAGCGCGGTGAGTTTCATCAGCACCCCGGCCACGACGTCGGTGTCCCCGGCGGTGAACAGCTCTGCCAGGTACTCCAGCGGGATGCGCAGCCGGGTGACGGCGGCGAAAACGTGGTCGGGGTCGTCCTGGTTCCCGCCGGCCGTGTCGACGGCGTCCAGGACCGGGGAGAGCGGGGGTACATACCAGACCATCGGCAGAGTGCGGTACTCCGGGTGCAGCGGCAGCGCCACCTGGTAGCGCATGACCAGGTCGTACACCGGGGAGCGGCGGGCCGCCTCCAGCCAGTCCTCTGGGATGCCCGAGTCGCGGGCGGCGGCGATCACTTCGGGGTCGTGCGGGTCGAGGAACACCCCGCGCTGGGCGTCCAGCAGGTCCTTCTCGTCCGGGGTGGCCGCTGCCTCGCCGACCCGGTCGGCGTCGTAGAGCAGCAGGCCGAGGTAGCGCAGGCGTCCGACGCAGGTCTCGGAGCAGACGGTGGGCTGGCCGGCCTCGATGCGCGGGAAGCAGAACGTGCATTTCTCCGCCTTGCCGGTGGCGTGGTTGACGTACACCTTCTTGTACGGGCACGCGGTCACGCACATGCGCCAGCCCCGGCACTTGTCCTGGTCGACCAGGACGATGCCGTCCTCGACCCGCTTGTACATCGCACCGGACGGGCAGGCGGAGACGCAGGCTGGGTTGAGGCAGTGCTCGCACAGTCGGGGCAGGTGGAACAGGAAGGTCTGCTCGAACTCGAACTTGACCCTCTGCGCCCACTCGCCGCTCAGGTTGGGGTCGCCGCTTGCGTTCTCCGGTGCGCCGCCCAGCCCGTCCTCCCAGTTGGCACCCCACGTGATCGCGGTGGGTTGGCCGGTGAGGACGGAGCGGGGCCGGGCGACAGGCATGTCGGGCCCGGCGGGGGCGCTGACGAGGTTGTCGTAGTCGTAGGTGACCGGCTCGTAGTAGTCCTCGAGGGAGGGCAGGTCGGGGTTGGAGAACAACGACAGCAGGCGCTTGATCCGACCGCCGGAGCGCAGGACGAGGCGCCCGCGTTTGTCGAGCATCCAGCCGCCCTTCCACTGTTCCTGGTCCTCGTAGCGGCGGGGGTAGCCGACGCCGGGCTTGGTCTCGACGTTGTTGAACCAGGCGTACTCGACGCCGGTGCGGTTGGTCCACGTCTGCTTGCAAGTGACCGAGCAGGTGTGGCAGCCGATGCACTTGTCGAGGTTCATCACCATCGCGATCTGTGCCATGACGCGCATGTCAGTACTCCACTTGCTGGCTGCGGCGCCGGATGACGGTGACCTCGTCGCGCTGGTTGCCGGTCGGGCCGTAGTAGTTGAAGGCGTAGGTGAACTGGGCGTAGCCGCCAGCGAGATGGGTGGGTTTGAGTAGCAGCCGGGTCAGCGAGTTGTGGATGCCGCCCCGCTTGCCGCTGACCTCGGCCTTCGGCACGTTCACGTTGCGGTCCTGCGCGTGGTACATGTACACGGTTCCCTCGGGCATGCGGTGGGTGACCACGGCCCGGCAGGCGACGACGCCGTTGCGGTTGTACGCCTCGATCCATTCGTTGTCCTTGACGCCGATCTTCTCGGCGTCCTGCAGGGACATCCAGATGACCGGTCCGCCGCGAGACAGGTCGAGCATGTGTTTGTTGTCCTGGTAGTTGGAGTGGATGGACCACTTGGAGTGCGGGGTCAGATAGCGGACCGTGACCTCCGCCCGGCCGTCCTCGCGCAGGCGTTCGTCACCGTAGTGCCGGGGCGTGTTCAGCGGGGGCCGGTAGACGGGAAGTTGCTCTCCGAGTTCGGTCATCCAGTCGTGCTGGACGAAGAAGTGCTGGCGGCCGGTGAGGGTGTGCCAGGGCTTCTTGTGCTCGGTGTTGATGACGAAGGGCGAGTAGCGGCGCCCGCCGGTCTCCGACCCCGACCACTCGTAGGAGGTGATCACCGATCGCGGCTGGGTGCGGGTGTCGGCGAAGGTGACCCGCTCGGCCTCGCGTTCGGCCGCGAGTTCCACCAGGCCCTCACTTCCGGTCTGACGCTCCAGTTCGCGGAAGCCCTCGGTGGCCAGACGGCCGTTGGTGGTGCCGGACAGGGCGAGGATCGCCTCGCACATGTCGGAGGCGGTGGCCAGGGCGGGGCGCCCGGCGGCGACTCCGTCACGCATGGTGCCGCAGCGGCGGCGCAGCTCGGCGATCTCCTTGTCCGGGTGGACGGTGACGCCCTTGGTGGTGGTGCCCAGGGTGTCGAGGAGCGGTCCGACGGCGCGCATCTTCTGTGCGGTCGCGGCGTAGTCCCGTTCGATGACCACAAGCTTGGGCATGTTCCGGCCCGGAACCGGTTCGCACTCGCCGGTCTTCCAGTCCCGTACGACGCCGCCTGGCTGGGCGAGTTCGTCGGGGGTGTCGTGCAGCAGCGGCATGGCCAGGACGTCAGTGCGCTCGCCCAGGTGCTCTGCTGCCAGATCGCTGAACTTGTCGGCGATGGTCAGGAACGTGTCGTAGTCGGTGCGGGCCTGCCAGGGCGGGGCGATGGCCGGGGTGAAGGCGTGCACGAAGGGGTGCATGTCCGTGCTGGACAGGTCGTCCTTCTCGTACCAGGTCGCGGCCGGCAGCACCACGTCGGAAAGGAGGCTGGTGGAGGTCATCCGGAAGTCCATGGTGACCAGCAGGTCGAGCTTGCCCTCGGGGGCCTCCTCCCGCCACACCACGTCCTTCGGGCGTGACTCGGGCGGGGTCTCCTGCGAGCGCACGGCGGCGTCCGTGCCCAGCAGGTGCCGCAGGAAGTACTCGTTGCCCTTGCCCGAGGAACCAAGGAGGTTGGCCCGCCACACGGTCAGGACCCGCGGGAAGCTGGCGGGGTCGTCGGGGTCCTCGGCGGCGAACCGCAGCCGCCCGGACTTCAGCTCGTCGACGATGTGCTCGGCGACCGGCCGCCCCGCGCGCTTCGCCTCGTCCGCCAGGTCGAGGGGGTTGCGGTTGAAGCCCGGGTGGCCGGGTGTCCAGCCCAGCCGTACGGCCTGCGCCAGGCAGTCGGCGAAACCCTTGCCCGCGAAGCGTCCCGTACCCAGTGGGGAGGCCAGCTCGTCGGGACCGAACGCCTCGTAGCGCCACTGGTCGGAGTTCAGGTACCAGTACGACGTGCCGGCCATGTGCCGGGTGGGACGCTGCCAGTCGAAGGCGAACGCCAAGTGCTGCAAGCCGGTGAGCGGGCGGACCTTCTCTTGGCCGACGTAGTGTGCCCAGCCGCCTCCGTTGACACCCTGGCAGCCGGTCATCGTGGTCAGGGCCAGGAAGGCGCGGTAGATGGTGTCGGAGTGGAACCAGTGGTTGGTGCCCGCACCCATCGCGATCATAGAACGGCCTTTGGTGCGTTCGGCGTTGCGGGCGAACTCCCGGGCGACCCGGGCCGCCTGCTCCGCCGGAACGGAGGTGACCGTCTCCTGCCACGCCGGGGTGTACGGCTGGGCGGCGTCGTCGTACGAGGACGGCCAACGGCCCGGCAGCCCCGGCCGCTTCACCCCGTACTGGGCGAGCATCAAGTCGAAGACGGTGGTGACCACACGCCCGCCGACCCGTCGCACCGGTACACCGCGCACCATCACCGAGCCGCCCTCGGTGCTGCCCTCGTCGAAGCGGGGCAGGGCCACGGCCACTTTGTCCTCAGCTCCTGCGAAAAGGCTCAGCTCGGGCACGGTCTCGCCCAGGTCGAGGTTCCAGCGGCCCTGGCCGGTCTCGCCCCAACGGAAGCCGAGGGAACCGTTGGGCACGAACGGCTCGCCGGTGGCAGAATCGAGAAGGACGGTCTTGGAATCGGCGTGTTCCGTGTCGTGCCCGAGGTCGGCGGCTGTCAGGAACCCGTCCGGGACGAGACCGTGCTCGTGCTCGCTCAGGGTGACCAGGAACGGCGCGTCGGTGAACGTGCGCAGGTAGTCCCGGAAGTAGGGCACTTCGCGGTCGACGAGGAACTCGCGCAGGACGACATGTCCCATGGCCATCGCCAGGGCGCCGTCGGTGCCGGGGTGCGGGGCCAGCCATTCGTCGGCGTGCTTGACGTTGTCGGCGTAGTCGGGGCTGACTGCGACGACCTTGGTGCCGTTGTAGCGGGTCTCGGTGAGGAAGTGGGCGTCGGGGGTGCGGGTGACGGGGATGTTGGAGCCCCACATGATCAGGTAGCCGGCGTTCCACCAGTCCGCGGCCTCGGGGACGTCGGTCTGGTCGCCGAAGACCTGCGGGGAGGCGATCGGCAGGTCGGCGTACCAGTCGTAGAAGGACAGCAGGGTCCCGCCGATCAGCGACATGAAGCGGGCCCCGGACGCGAAGGACGCCATCGACATCGCCGGGATCGGGGAGAAGCCGGCGACCCGGTCGGGGCCGTAGGCCTTGACCGTGTGGACATGGGCGGCGGCGACCAGTTCGCTCACCTCGTCCCAACCGGCGCGCACCAGACCGCCCTTGCCGCGCGCCCGCTTGTAGGCGCGGGCCTTCGCCGGGTCGCCGGTGATCTCCGCCCAAGCCGCCACCGGATCTCCGAGCCGCTTGCAGGCCTCACGCCACAACTTCAGCAGCGTGCCGCGCACATACGGGTAGCGGACCCGGCTGGGCGAGTACGTGTACCAGGAGAAAGACGCCCCGCGGGGGCACCCGCGCGGCTCGTACTCCGGGCAGTCCGTGCCGATCGACGGATAGTCGGTGGCCTGGTGCTCCCAGGTGATGATGCCGTCCTTGACGTACACCATCCACGAGCAGGAACCGGTGCAGTTCACTCCGTGCGTGGAGCGCACCACCTTGTCGTGCGCCCACCGGTCCCGGTAGAAACCCTCCCACTTCGCATCGCCCGTGCCGAACACGGCGCGTCCGTCAGCGGACACCTCGCGGCGGTTGAGCAGCCGCCGGGTGGCCAGCGGCCAGCCTCCACCGGTCTGCGGCGTCCTGCGCCGTGCCCTCTGTTCGTTCTCCATGGCCCGGAACGCTATGCGGCGCGGACCCAGGTCCACCTGGGCCGGCAGTCCTTGCCGGACGGACATCCGGCCCCTTCCGGCAGCCTAAATCAGGGCCTGATGGCCCTCGCGGCGGGCCTGGTCGGCCGGGGAGAAGGGTGCGTCCGGCGCTGCACGCTGGGCACTGATCGAAATCGGGGTCACCCGCTCCCTACGGTCGTATCCCATGCCCTCGCACGCCATCCCCCGTCCCTGGCGCGAAGGCACAGCGAGCGGCTCGTATCGCCCCCCGTTCGGTCACGCGTCCGGCCGCTCCTGCGGCCGGACGCGGCACCCACCCCACCGTCGCTGCCTCCGGATCGCGGCTCCACCCCGCACAAGCCGGTCGCGCCGACCTACCTGCTGGAGAGTCATGAGTGTCCTCACGCTCGCCTCCGACCCCCGGGACGCCACAGCCCTCGAAAGTGCCGAGGCGCATCACGCCCGACTGGCCGGGGAACTGGCCGGACGGGTGAAGATGCTGCACACCGCAGTGGCCGCCGACCCGAACGCCGCCGAGAAGATCCACCGGTCTCGTGGCCTTCTGCGACCGCTCCCTGCTGCCGCACGCAGCCGCCTACGAACAACATCCGGAACGGTTCAACCGCCGCCCCGTCCCGCCATCGATCCCCCACCAGGCGTGGATCAACGGCCCGGTCAAGCGACGCCAAACCGAACAACAGAGTTCATAGCGTCACATTCATTTCGTTTGACGTGACAGTTACTGCCTCCACCGGAACCCCCTCGGCTCCATAACGATCACTGAAGGCCGCTCTCCGGAACGTCGGAGAGCGGCCTTCAGCGATGTGCAGAGAACTGCACTGTTCTTCAGTGAGCAGTACGTTCGCCCAGGTCAGCCGTAGGTGTAGAAACCCGACCCCGTCTTCCGGCCCAGCCGGCCCGCGTCGACCATGCGCAGCAGCAGCGGGGGAGCGGCGTACAGGGGCTCCTTGAACTCCTCGTACATCGAGTGCGCCACCGAGGCCACGGTGTCCAGGCCGATGAGGTCGGCGAGCTTCAGCGGCCCCATCGGGTGCGCACAGCCCAGTTCCATCCCGTTGTCGATGTCCTCGCGCCCGGCCGTGCCCGACTCGAACATCCGGATGGCGGAGAGCAGGTACGGGATCAGCAGCGCGTTGACCACGAAACCGGAGCGGTCCCGGGCCCTGATCGCGTGCTTCCCGAGGGTCTTGCCGACCACCGTCTCCGCACGGGCGACCGTCTCCTCGCTTGTGGTCAGCGCGGGGATCAGCTCGACCAGCTGCTGGACGGGTGCCGGATTGAAGAAGTGGATGCCGAGCACCCGGTCGGGCCGGGAGGTCGCGACCGCCAGTTTCACCAGCGGGATGGAGGAGGTGTTGGAGGCGAGGACGGCGTCGGCCCGGGTGACGACCTGGTCGAGCACCTGGAAGATCTCCGTCTTGACCTGCTCGTTCTCCACCACCGCCTCGATCACAAGGTCGCGGTCGGCGAACTCGCCCAGGTCGGTGGTGAACGTCAGCCGCTCCAGCGTCGCGTCCCGTTCCGCCTCGGTGATCTTGCCCCGCTCGGCGGCCTTGCCGAGGGAGTTCACCAGCCGGGTGCGGCCCAGCTCCAGCGCCTCGCCGGTGGTCTCGGCGACCTTCACCTCCAGCCCGGCACGTGCGCACACCTCGGCGATCCCGGCGCCCATCTGGCCGCACCCCACCACTCCGACGCGTTCGATGTCGGTCACATCAGGCCCCTCGCTGTCGTCCGGTCGGCGGCGGGCAGCCGGAACGACCGGACGCCTCGCCTCGCCGCCCGACGTTACCCGTGCCCGTCACCCGGATGGCGCCGGGGTGTACTGCGGATCGGTGACCGAACGTGTCCGTGTCAGTACTCGGAGGCAGGGGTGGGCCGGTGCATCCTGGGTCGGCAGGACACACCGACCGGGGCCGGGAGGCCGCCCGCCGCACCGCGGCCGGGCCCGTCCGAGCCCGCGAGCACCGACACCGCCGGCGGCGCCGGGGGATGGGGATCCGATGGGGCGCATGACACGACGGGTGTTCGCCGCGGCCGCGGCCGGCACGCTCTCCGGCACCATGGCCACGGGACGGGCGGTCGGCGCGGGCCCGTCGGGAGGGGCGCCCCCGGACCCGTCGCCCGGTTCGGGCCGGGCGACCGCGCCGGAGATGCGGGGGATGTGGCTGGCGACCGTCGCGAACATCGACTGGCCGACCGTCCCGGGGCTGGCCCGGGAAATCCAGCAGGCCCAACTGCTGGCCGAACTGGACCTGGCGGTCCGCAGGAAGCTGAACACTGTCGTGTTCCAGGTCCGGCCGACGGCGGACGCGCTCTGGCCGTCCCCGCACGAGCCGTGGTCGCAGTGGCTCAGCGGGGAGCAGGGGAAGGACCCGGGCTGGGACCCGCTGGGCTTCGCCGTACGGGAGGCGCACGCCCGCGACCTGCGGCTGCACGCCTGGTTCAACCCCTACCGGGTGGCCAACCACGCCGATCGCGAACGGCTCACCGGGGACCACCCGGCGCGCCGGAACCCGAAGTGGGCGGTGTCCTACGGCGGCAAGCTCTACTACAACCCCGGCCTGCCCGAAGTGCGCAGGTTCGTCCAGGACGCGATGTTCGACGCCGTGGAGCGGTACGACATCGACGGCGTGCACTGGGACGACTACTTCTACCCCTACCCCGCCGGGGGTGAGGAGTTCGACGACACCGAGGCCTTCCGGGAGCACGGTGGCGACTTCTCCGACCTGGGCGACTGGCGGCGGAACAACATCGACCTGCTGGTGCGCGAGACCTCGCGCCGCCTGCGCCGGACGAAGCCGGGCGTGCCCTTCGGCGTCAGCCCCTTCGCCCTGTGGCGGGGCAAGCGGACAGACCCGCGCGGCGCCGACAGCACGGCCGGGGTGGAGACCTACGACGACCTGTACGCGGACACCCGCACCTGGGTCACCGAGGAGTGGGTCGACTACATCGCGCCGCAGGTCTACTGGCACATCGGATTCCCCGCGGCCGACTACGCCGAGCTCGTCTCCTGGTGGGACCGGACCGTCGAGGGCACCTCGGTGGACCTCTACATCGGGGAGGCGCTGTACAAGGTGGCCGACCCGGCCCAGCCCGCCCAGTGGCACGACCCGAAGGAGCTCTCCCGGCACCTCGACCTCTGCCGCGACCACCCGCGGGTGAAGGGGCACCTCTACTTCTCGGCGAAGGGCGTGGCCGGCGACCCGATCGGCGCGATGACGACGGTGGTCGCCGACCACTACGCGTGAGCCCCCGCTCGGCGGGCCCGCCCCGTTCGGCCCCTCGGCGGGAGCCGCCGAGCCACGGGGCGGGCCCACTGGCTCCGGGCGGCGACGTCACCGGCGGGTGGCGCGGCCCGCCCGCTGGGTGACGGCGATGCAGGCCAGCACGGCGAGCGCCGTGGGCGGCGCGTACGGGCTGAGTGTCTCGCCGACCAGGAGCACCGCCCAGATCAGGGTGAGCAGCGGCTGGGCGAGCTGGAGCTGGCTGGCCCGGCCGACGCCGATCAGCCCCATCCCGCGGTACCAGGCGATCAGGCCCAGCCACTGCGAGCCCAGCGCCAGCCAGCCGAGGCCGATCACGGCGTGGGCGTTCCAGTCGATCGGCTCGGCGGCGGCCGCCGCCGGCGAGGCCGCCAGCGCGAAGGGAAGGCAGAGCACCAGCGCCCATCCGATGACCTCCGGACCCGACAGCTCGCGGGCCAACTGCCCGCCCTCCCCGTAGCCGGCCGCGCAGACCAGCAGGGCGCCGAAGAGGAGCAGGTCGCCTCCGGTGAGTCCGCCTCCGCTCTCGACGACCGCGAAGGACACCACCGCGGCCGCGCCGGCACCCGCCGCCCACCAGAACACCGGCGCGTGCCGGGTGCCGTGCCGTACGGCGCCGTAGGCCGCGGTGGTCAGCGGCAGCAGCCCCACGACCACCGCGGCGTGCGCGGTGCTGGACGTCTCCAGAGCGAGGGTGGTCAGCAGCGGGAAACCGACCACCACGCCGCCCGCGACGACGGCGAGCGGGAGCCGGTGGCGGCGCTGCGGCAGTGGTGCGCGCACCACGAGCAGCCAGCCGAGGGCCAGCAGCCCGGCCAGCGCCATCCGGAAGGAGGTGACCGACCAGGGGCCCAGGCCCTCGAGCGCCCACGCGGTCCCGGGGAAGGTCAACGAGAAGGCCGTCACGCCGGCGGCCGCGAGCAGGGTGCCGCGCAGCACCGTGCCGCCGTGGGGTGCGGAACGCGACGGACGTCCGCCCGCGCCGTCGGCCGGGCCGCGCGGCCCGGTGGGGACGGCGACCTCGGCGGGAACCGCTATCGAAGACTTGGGAGTAGCGCTATCCTCTGCTCTCATGAAACACCGTAGCAGTGTGCGAGAGCTGGCAGGTTCAATGCGCTCCGAACTCGACCGCTACCCGGTCGGCGGCCGTCTGCCCTCCAGTCGGGAGCTGGTCGAGCGCTTCCGGGCGAGCCCGGTGACCGTCTCGCGCGCCCTCGCTGCGCTCGTCGAGGAGGGACTGGTCGTCACCCGCCCCGGCGCGGGCGCCTTCCGCGCCGAGCCCCCGTCCGCCGCGGGGACGCAGAAGGGCGACACGTCCTGGCAGGAGGTGTCGCTCAGTGCCGAGCCGTCCGGTGACCGGGTGCCCAGGACGGTGGACGACGGCGGGCTGCTGGCCACCCTGGTCCAACCGCCCGCCGGCTCCGTCGAACTGCACGGCGGGTACCTGCCGGCGGCGCTGCGGCCGGACCGTGCGCTGGCCGAGGCGCTGGCGCGGGCCGGGCGCCGACCGGGCGCCTGGGACCTGCCGCCACTCGACGGAGTGCCAGAGCTGCGCGCCTGGTTCGCACGCGAGATCGGCGGGCCGGGCGGGCCGCTCACCGCCGCGGAGGTGCTCATCGCCGCCGGCGGGCAGAGCGCCGTCACCACCGCGCTGCGCGCCCTGGCACCGCCCGGTGCACCCGTCCTCGTCGAGTCGCCGACCTACCCCGGCATGCTCGCAGTCGCCCGGGCGTCCGGGTTGCGCCCCGTCCCGGTGCCCGCCGACCGCGACGGGGTGCGCCCGGACCTGCTCACCGAGGCCTTCCGCGCCACCGGCTCCCGTGTGTTCGTCTGCCAGCCGCTGTTCCGCAACCCGACCGGCGCGGTGCTCGCCGCCGAGCGCCGTCCGGCGGTACTGGCCGCGGCCCGCGAGGCGGGCGCCTTCGTCGTCGAGGACGACTACGCACGCCGGATGGCGCACGAGGACGCCGGTCCGCTGCCGCGGACCCTCGCCGCGGAGGACCGCGACGGGGTGGTGGTGCACATCTCCTCGCTCACCAAGATCACTTCTCCGAGCATGCGGGTCGCCGCGCTCGCCGCTCGCGGACCGGTGCGCGAGCGGCTGCGCGCCATCCAGGTGGTCGACAGCTTCTTCGTTCCGCGGCCGCTCCAGGAGGCGGCACTGGAACTCGTCGGTGCGCCCTCCTGGCCGCGGCACCTGCGCGCGGTGGCCGCGGGACTCCGCCGCCGCCGGGCCGCGGCGCTCACCGCGCTCCGCCGGGAGCTGCCCGCCCTCGCCCCCGTGGAGGCCCCGCACGGCGGCTTCCACCTGTGGCTGCGGCTGCCCGGCGGAACGGACGAGGCGGCGCTGGTGGCCGCAGCGGCCCGGGAGGGCGTGTCGGTGGCCGCCGGCCGGGCCTACTTCGCCGCCGAGCCGCCCGGCCCGCGGATTCGCCTGAGCTTCGCCTCCGCAGCGGGCACCGCCGACCTGGACGAGGGCGTGCGGCGGCTGCGGTCCGCGTGCGAGTCGCTGGGAGTCACGCATCGGAGCCCCGGATCTGGGCAGCAGCCCCCCGCATGACCCCGGCGCACCGGAATCGCGAACGGCGACCGTTTGGCGGGTCGTGGGCGCCCACCGATGGGCCGACCGCGCCCCCGAGTGACCGTCCGGCCGGTCCATGGTGTGGGATGGGTCACGCAAGGAGCGCGAACCGACGGAGCACGAAGGGGGAAGCGTGGCACGGACCGAGAGCGTACGGAGAGTGGCGCGGGCTGTCGCCGAGGGCGGCGACCCGCGGGACCTGGCCGAGGACGAACTGCGGCGCCGGACCGGACGCGGCGGCGGACGGCGGGGAGCCGGCGGCGACGCAGGTGATGGCGGCGCAGCGGACGAGGAGTCCGAGCCCCAGGAGGAGGGCATGGACCCCGCCGACTTCCCGGCCGCCCGGGAACAGGGCGGCAGCATCGCCACGGTCATGGAGCAGCAGACCGTCCCGCTGGACGAGGCGGGCGAGGCTCTCAACCAGAGCGGGCAGCGCCGTGAGGGCGGAGAGCAGGTGCACGCCATCTGCCCGATGGTGATCCCCAGGGGCAGGTCCCTGCTGAGCATGCTGCCGGTGCTGAGCCTGCTGGTGATCGGCGTGATCGGCACCTCGGTCGCGGCGGCCACCTCCTCCGCCACCGGCATCGGCACCCTTGGGCACCCGCTGTTCGGCCTGCACTACTGGATCCTCTCACTCGCCGCGGTGGGCTTCGTCTGGTGGCGGCAGGGCATGGTGATGGTGCCGGACGGCTGCCAGGCGCTGATCACCCGGTTCGGGAAACTGGAGCAGGTCGTCGGCCCCGGCCGGGTGATCCTGCTCAACCCGTGGAAGCGGGTCTCCTACCTGATCAACACCACCCGCGAGTACCCCTTCAACGCCCCGGTGCGCGAGGCGCCGACCCGCGGCGGCGTCAAAGCGTCCATCGACCTGTTCATCCAGTTCCGGATCAGTGACCCGGTCGAGTTCGTCTATACGCTGGGCGCCGTGCGCGGCTTCGAGGAGAAGCTCAACAACGCCGTCAGCGAGACGATCCGCAGCCTGATCTACGAGCAGGAGGCGGCGGGCATCTACGACATGGTCGGTGAGGACACCGGCCGGCTGCTGGAGCAGCTCAACCAGCAGTTCCGGCCCGCGGTCGAACTGACCAACGCCAACATCACCCACGCCGAGCCCGCCGACCGCGCCTACCGGATGGACCTCGCGGCCCCCGAAATGGTGCGGATGGCCAAGGACGCGTACACCCACGAGTACGCCCTCCAGCTGCGCAAGGAGCAGAACGAGGGCGACCTCAGCAAGGAACTCGCCAGCCGGCACGAGACGCTGTCCGCGATCCAGGCCGACATCGCGCAGTACCAGGCGCAGATGGACACCGCCGTGGAGCGCGAGACCAACCGGGCCGAGGCACTGGCCCGCCAGCGCTACGTGCAGGCCGAGTCCGAGGCCAAGGCGAACGCGGCACTCCTCGACGCGCAGGCGCTGGACATCCGGGCGGTCACCGCGGCCGAGGCCCCGGAGATCCTGGAGTACCGCTACCAGCAGCAGGTGCTCGACACCCTCGAACAGGTCGCGGACCACCTGCCGCGACTGGTGCGGATCGGCGGCACCGGCGACCCGCAGGCCGCGGCCGGGGTGGACTTCCTCCAGCTGGCTCGCGAGATGGTCGGCGAACGCGGCGGGGAGCTGTTCAGCGAGTCCGCGATGGCCGCCGTGCGTTCCCGGCTCACCGAGGTGTCCGAGCGGATCGCCGGACGCGAGGCGGAGATCGCCGAGCTGCTCGAAGCCGAGCGCCCGACCGTCCCCGCCGCGACCGGACCGCGGACGAGCGGCGGCGAGGACACCGCGGAGGCGGGCACGTACCCCGAGGGGCCCGCCGACGACACCCCGGCCCCGGCCAGCGGCGCCGTGCGGGCCGCTGACGACGAGCGCTTCGAGGAGGACGAGCAGTGAGCCCCGTGGTCACCAACCGCAGATCGGTCATCTCCGAGGCCGTCGCCCCCTGGAGCGAGATCGCGCAGCTCCTCCGCGGCGGCGAGGCAGGAACCCTCACCCCCGTCATCATCCCGCGCCACCGGCGTCGGCTGTGGTGGATGGCGCCGCTCTGGCTGGGGCTGTTCGCGCTCCTGTCGGGCGTGCTGCTCAAGCTCCAGGAGTCCGGCGGCGCGGCGGACATCGCCTACGGTGCGCTGGCCACGCTGGGCTACTTCAGCGGTGTGCTGCTGCTCCTGGCCGGCGGGCTCTGGTGGTGGCGCTCCTCGATCGTCGAGGTCGAGCAGGGCACCACCGGCATCCTCACCCGGTACGGCGCCGTCAACCGGACGCTCGACCCCGGCCGCCACTATCTGTGGCACCCGTGGTCCCGCGTCGACTTCGTGGTCGACACCTCCACCGAGATCCCCTACTCGGCCCCGGTGATGGCCTGCCCCACGCGGGAGAACGTCCCGCTGCGGTCCATCGAGTTCTTCCTCAAGTTCCGCATCACCGACGCGGTGCTGTTCGTCCGGACCATCGGTGCGGGCAACTTCGACCTGGTGCTCTCCAGCGCGGTGCAGGACGCGATCCGGCAGCGCGCCCGGCAGGTGCAGACCGAGCGGGCGTACGACCTGCGCGGCTCGGACGTCGCGGACATGCAGGAGCTGCTCAACCGGCAACTCTCCCGCTACGGGGTCCGCATCACCGGCAGCAACATCCCCGAGGTGCAGTTGCCCGTCCAGTACCAGCAGCACCTCTCCACCCGGGAGCGGGTCGCCAAGGAGAGCGCGGCCTACGACCAGGAGTGGGGCCTCACTCGCAAGCGCCGCACCGACAGCGTCCAGATGGACATCGAGCGGGCGAAGAAGGTCAGGGACGCGCGGTTCGTCGAGGTCAAGGCCGCGCTCAACAAGGCACGCGAGAAGGTCGCCCAGCTCCTGGAGGAGCAGGAGACCAACGCCCAGCGGGTCCGCTTCGAGATCGAGACCCGCGGGCGCAGCGGGCTGATCTCGGCCGAGAACGAGGCCAAGGCGCAGCGGCGGCTCGCCCAGGCCTACCGGGACAACCGCGCGGTGCTGGACTACGAACTGGCCCGCCGCCGCCTTGAGGTGGGCGCGGCACTCGCCGGCCGGGCACCGCAGCCCGTGGTGGTCCGTACCGACGGGACCAGCGGGGACACCTCCGCGCTGACCACCCTGCTGACCGCTCAGCTCCTTCCGGGCATCAAGGCACTCCCGGCAGCGGCCGAGCCGGTCCGGCGCCCTTCCGGGGGCGAGGAGGACTGAACCGCTCCGCGCACGGAACGAGGGCCCGATGGCGGCCGCCCGTCCGCCATCGGGCCCTCGCGCGGGAACCCTGCCGCGGTACCGTTCGGACCGGCGGTCCGAATGTCGGGTCGACGCGCGCCGCCCACCCGAACCGCCCGCCGTCGCCTGGAGCAGCACCGTGCCACCCGTCCGCAAGGAGCGTGCCGACGCCGCCCGCAACCGACGCGCCGTGCTGGCAGCGGCCTCCCGGCTGTTCGCCGAGCAGGGCGGGCCGGCCCACGTCTCGATGGACGACATCGCCGCGGCCGCCGGTGTCGGGAAGGGCACGCTGTTCCGGCGCTTCGGCGACCGGGGTGGACTCGTCAGGGCCCTGGTCGAGGAGCGGACCGAGGAACTGCGCGCGGCGGTCGTCGTCGGCCCTCCGCCGCTCGGACCCGGCACCCCTGCCGCGACCAGACTGCCCGCGCTCCTCGACGCGCTGCTCCGGCTGAAGCTGGAGACGCGTCCCCTGATGCTCGCCCTGGAGAGCGCGGGCCGGGGGAGCCCGTACGACCACGACACCTACTCCCTCTGGCACGGCCTGCTCGCCGAGGAGCTGACCGCGGCGGGTCGCGGCTCCGAGGCCGATTTCCTCGCGCACGCCCTGCTGGCCGCGGTGCGCAGCGACCTGATCGAGCACCTGACGGCCGCGGGCACCGCCCCGGCCGAGATCAGCGAGGGAGTGGGGGTGCTGGCCGAAGCGCTCCTGGGGCAGGCGCTCACGCCCGACGGTCCCTGACCGGTCGCGGGCGGAAGCACGGGTAGAGCCGCCCGCGGTGCTGCGGCGCACGACCGGCCGGGCCGCCAGCCGTGAACGGCGGGCGGCCCGGCCGGGAAGCGGGCCGCTCGGCACGGGACGTGCCCGGAGCGGGAGCGCCCCTACGAGGTGAAGGGGCGGCGGAGCCGCTCGGCGCTCTCGAAGTCGGGGTACGAGGTCTCGTCCTCGTACGTGTCGTCCTCGCAGGCCGGTGGGGCCTGGAAGAGCCCCGTTGTCAGGGGCGGGGCTCCGGCGGTCACCACGTGCAGGGACGCCGCTTCGGCGCCGGAGAACAGCGAGGTCGTGTCGATGAGACGGCTGCCTTTCAAGGCGGGAGCACCCCGAGGCGGGATGCCGGGGGAGAGCTGCGGTGCCGAGGAGGGCTGGTCCGCTGCCTCGGCCCGGCGCAGCGGTCCTACAGGTTGGTCATCTTCGTGTAGGGACTGGTCACGCGTGCCTGCAGCGAGCCGAAGTCGACGAGCACCGCGACCCCGTCCTCGATGCCGGTGACGCGTCCCAGACCGTGGACGTCGTGCGTGACCCGGTCACCCACGGCGAACAGCTTCTCGGGCGGGGCGACCGGGGCCTTGAAGGGGCTGGACGGCAGGTAGCGCTTGGGCGCGGATGGCTTTGTCATCGACACCAGTATGCGCCTGCCGGACCGATCTACGTCCCCACGCACCCCGGGACTTGGCGACATGCCGCTGATTTCCCCCGCGGTGCGCGGCTGCCCGCCGCTGATTTCCGCCCCGCGGCCTCCTTCGGAGATTGACGCGCGCGGCCCGGAAACCCGGCCCCGGCCGCCTGACGTGCTGCCGGGCCATACCTGTCCCGGCACCGCTCGCCGCACGCCCCTCCGGTGAGTGACCCTCGTCACAGCGCCCGCCTCCGGGGTGCTCCCTGCCATGGGCGGTCCTTCCCGCGGAGGGCTCGCGGAGACCGGACCCGAAGGGGCGGCCGCGCCGCTCGGGGGCCGTCAGGGGCCCGGCGGGTCGAGGACCGCCGGGTAGCCGATGCCGGCCGCCTCCTCGGCGAGGGCGGCCGGGGACGCCGCCGGATTGAGGGCGGCCACCACCGCGGAGTCCAGCGGGCGGCCCGCGTACACGTGGCGCACCGGGTCGAGAGGGACGGGGACGCCGTAGTGGTGCGTGGCGAACGAGGCGAAGGCCTCCGGGGCCGGGCTGGTGAGCAGGCCGAACATCCAGCCCGAGCCGTCCGGGTCCGCCTCGTCCACGGGGAACTCGATCTCTCCTGCGCGCCACTGCGTGTCGCCTGTTTCCCGCCACAGGCAGCAGGTCACCGAGGGTATGCCGTTCTCGCTGAAGGCCGGCTCCTCCACGCAGTGGCGGAACGCGGCCGGGACGGTGTCCAGCACTCCTGGCCACGGCACGTCCTCGTCACAGGGACTCATCGGGGACTCGTGGTCGAAGCCGCGCATCCAGACCCCCGCGGGGGAGAACACGATGTCGAACTCGTCGCCGCCGCTGCGCATCGAGGCGATGTCCTCGGTCTCGGACCAACCCGTGTGGAAGGTGTGGCGGCGTTCGCGGCCGGGGGCGAGGACCGCCTCCAGCATCGCGATCGCCCGGCAGAGGTCGCGCAGGGCGACAGGGTCGGGGAGTCGTCGGGCAAGGTCGTGAACGGTCATGCCGCTCATTCAACCGGAGCCCACCGACAGCGGTGGCCGGCCCGGTCAGGGTCGGTGGACGCACAGCCGGGCCACCTCGAAGGACATCTCGTCCGTCCCCGCCTCGGGACGGGGGTGGTAGCGCCCCGCGCACACCGAGAGGTTGACGATCAGATGGGCCCGCCACCGGTGCCCCACGCCCCGCCGGTCGGCGAACACCCGCGCGTCGTTCACCCACCACACCACTGACCGGGCGCCGAACTCGACGCGGAGATCCACCCAGCCGCCGGGCCGGACGGCCGTGTCCCGGTAGTAGTGGTGGGCCCCGCGCACCCGGTTCGACAGCTCCAGCAGGTCGGGGTTGTCGGGGTGGTACTCGAAGACGTCCACCTCCTGGCCGCCGTCCAGCCAGGTCCAGATGGCCGGCCAGGCCCCGATCTCCTCGGGCAGTCGGAGCCGGGCCTCCAGCACATCGCCCGTGCGGGCCATGAACCCCTCGGAGCTGCCCTCGGTGGTCAGCAGACCCGCGTTCCACCTGCCGTCCCGGCGCCGGGTGGCCCGGAACACGCCCGAGCGGCTGTAATCGGGATCCTCGACGAGGTGGTCCAGCTTGTCGTCCCCCGGGTTGATCGGGCCGCTGCCCGGATAGGCCCAGGTGCGGCCGGCCACCCACTGCGTGGTGGAGGCGAAGTCCGCGGTGAAGACCGGCTCGCCCGGCTCGGGCGGCTCGGTGGCCTCCGCGTCCCCGTCGGGCCGGTCGTCCCGGTCCGCCCCCGGGGGTGGACCGGAGTCCGGCCGTGCCGCCGGGATACGGCCGCGGCTCCCGGTGCGTTGCGCGATGCGGGCGAGAAGCTCCTTGAGCACCTCACTCCTCCCGTTGCGGTGGAAGAACTGTCCGCAACGGTTCTGCCCTCTTCCGGGCCGCGCACGCGCCGTGTCGGCACGGAGTGTGTTGAATATGATGCACGGAGTGAAAAGTGGAGGTGGGTGCCGGGACCGGCAGGGCCCCTCGTCCAGCCACGGGCCTCGCGCCGCAGCCGTCGGCGCTCCCAGGCGTGGGGGTGCCGTACGCCCCCGGCCGCTCCGGCCGTGCCGGTGATCCGCAGCAGGGGGGCGCGCCCGACCGGCGCTCCGCGCTGGTCCGGTCCCGCACGCCGCCGAAGCCCGCATCCACGTCCCCCGTGTCGGCCACCCAGTCGTCGGGAAGGACGAGGACGACGCCGGCGGACTCGCCGTGCACCTCGACCTCGACGAGCGGCAGTCGGCGCGGGTGAAGTCCAGCTTGCCCCCGCCATCCCGCCGTGCCCCGCGACCTGTGCGGGCACCTGCCAGGCGCCTGTGCGCTTCGCGCCGTGCAGGCCGCCCTTGACCACCAGCGGCCGGTCCGGATCGGGGCCGGCCACGGGCGGCAGATCCTCGGTGAGGAGATCCAGCTCACCGAACGTCTTGGCACCCAGGGCCCGTTCGAGTCGGGTCTCCAGCTCGCCGAAGTCCAGCCGCCCCTCGGCCGCGGCCTCCTGGAGCCGCTCCACCACCGCGCTGCGGTCGGCGTGCGGGGCCCGCGACTCGCTCCGGGGGGCAGGGGAGGGAAGCTCGGAGGCCATCCCCTCGATGACAGGCAGGCCGACCGCCCGTGAACAGCGCGCCGGCACACCGACGGCAGGCGGGGTGGGACGCCAAAGGGGTCAGGAACCCGAGCGGGACGACTCGGCGGCCTGCGCCGCGTTCTTCTCCCTGATGCGCGCGGTCTCCTTGCGCACCTCGGCCTGAGTGGCGCGCTCCTGCTGGAGCCACTCGGGGCTCTCGTCCTTCAGGGCGTCGATCCGCTCCGTGGTGAGTGCCTCGGTGACCCCGCCGCGCGCGAGTCCCGAGATGGAGACGCCGAGCTTCGAAGCGACCACCGGACGGGGGTGCGGGCCGTTGCGCCGCAGCTCCCGCAACCACTCGGGCGGGTCTGCCTGGAGGGCGCTCAGCTCGGTGCGCGAGACGACACCCTCCTGGAACTCGGCGGGCGTGGCCTGGAGGTACACACCCAGCTTCTTCGCCGCGGTCGCGGGCTTCATCGTCTGGGGGGTGCGCTGCGTCGTCATGCCGTCCAGGGTATCGACCGTGCGCGGCAGCGCCGACCACGCCCGCCGCCGGCCGGTTACGGGCGCGGCGGGACGGTCCGCGACCGGTAACGTGGCGGGGTGACCGCCACCCCGCCCTCCCCGTCGTTCCGGCTCGCCTACGTCCCGGGCGTGACGCCCACCAAGTGGGTGCGGATCTGGGAGGAACGGCTCCCCGGGGTGCCGCTGACCCTCCTCCAGAAGCCCGCCGCCGAGGCCTGTGCCGCGCTGCGCGCGGCCGAGGCGGACGCAGGGCTGGTCCGGATGCCGGTCGGCGGCGACGACCTCAGCGCGATTCCGCTCTACACCGAGACGACCGTGGTCGTGCTCCCCAGGGACCACCTGGTGGCGGCGGCCGAGGAGGTGTCGCTCGACGACCTCGCCGACGACCTCGTGCTGCACCCCCTGGACGACCCCCTGGACTGGGAGCTGTTTCCCGGGCTCCCCGCGAAGCAGCGCCCGGCCACCACCGCGGACGCCGTCGAGTTGGTGGCCGCAGGAGTGGGCCTGCTCGTGGTGCCGCAGTCCCTCGCTCGGCTGCACCACCGCCGCGACCTCACCTACCGCCCGGTGCGGGACGCCGTCCAGTCCCGGGTCGCGCTGTCCTGGCCGCAGGCGGAGACCACCGACCTGGTGGAGCAGTTCATCGGAATCGTGCGGGGCAGGACCGTCAACAGCACGCGGGGCCGCCCCGCCCCCGCGTCCGCGGAGAGACCTGCGCAGAAACAGGACAAGGCTCCCGCGAAAGGCGAGCAGCGGCGCGGGGACGCGACAGGCAGGGCGCAGAAGGGGCGGAGCGGGCGCGGCGGGCCGGGCGCGGCGAAGGGCGGGCGGCGCGGCAGGTCCCGCCGCCGCTGAGCGCCGTACGGCCGCCCGCAGGCCGGGGGTCGCCGGTCCCGCACCCGGCCTCGCTACCGTGGGACCATGCGACCGGCCCGCCGTACCGACGACCACTGGATCCGGCGCACAGCCGCACCGGCCGCCGTCCTCCGGTCGGGAGGGGCGCGTGGCCCGGGCGGGCGGGGTCGCCGGGGTGCGTGCCCAGTACGCGGTGGCCCTGCTCACCCGGGGCTGGGAGGTGGATCTCGTCGCCGAGGAGGTCGGCTACCGCTCGGCGAGTGCGTTCGGTGCGGCCTTCCGCCGTACGACGGAAATGATGCCGGGCACCTTCCGCCCCTGCTGAACCCCGCCGCGCCCGCGGCCCGCGTCGGCCGACGGCACGGCCCGGCCCTGTGCGGACGGGGTGTGCCGGACAGCGATTCCACGGCGGTGGCCGCAGGCGGTCAGTGACCGCAGGACGGGATGTCCGGTGTGGTCGCCGTGCCGGACCGCCGCCCCCGCCGCCACTTTCTGACTTCGATCATCCGGTGAGTCTTGCTCCGGTGCCGGTACACAGAGAGGATCATGGCATGCCCAGCGACCGTCTCATGCGCATCCACAGCGCCGAGTTCCAGGCCATGGCCGAGCGGGTCCTGCGGGTTACGGAGCTCACCTCCCGCCTGAACGTCCTGCCTTTCGAAGACGAAGCGGGCAAGGCGGAACTCTTCGAACAGATCCTCGGCAGGTCGCTGCCGCCGAGAGTCACGATCTATCCGCCCTTCTTCACGGACCATGGTCTGAACCTCGACCTCGCCGAACGCGTCTTCATCAACCAGAACTGCACGTTCCTGGACTATGCCGGCATCCGACTCGGCGAGCGCGTGATGATCGGGCCGAAGGTCACGTTCATCACCGGCGGCCACCCGGTCGACCCCGGGGAGCGGCGGCTGTACCTCACCGGCGCGCCCATCGACGTGGCAGAGAATGTGTGGATCGGTGCCGGTGCCACGGTCATGCCCGGCGTCAGCATCGGTCGTGACGCCGTGGTCGCCGCCGGCGCAGTCGTGGCCGACGACGTTCCCCCGGCAAGCCTGGTGACCGGAGGCAAGGCGACCGTGCACCGGAAGTGGTGACGGCGGAGCCACGCCGAATCCGGCTACGGGCAGCCATGGCCCCGTCGGAAGCAAGGAACTCCTCCACGAAGCAACTGGCTCCAGTCCAGGAACGAGAGGAGTGTCGCTCGCTCACAGGCCCTTTGGGGTCGCTCGTCTAGTGGTGCACTCCGGGGTGACGTCCGTGGTGTAGCGGACATCCGAAGAGTCTCGTCTTCGCCACCCTTCATGGCATGACGCCACGCAGTCGCACCCGCAAGCGCCTCCGCGCTCGCACGGGCTTCGCCGCCCATCCCCGCTTCCGCAGGCGACCCGGTCTGTTCCCCGCAGCGGCATGCCCTGGGCGCGGAGGCCTTCGCGCCCGCCCCGAGCGTGCCGGCTGATGGTGGGCATCGACCACCGATGGCTGCTGCCGTTCTCCGCGCTCACCGGCGCCGTCCTGCTGACCGCTGCGGACGTCCTCGGACGCATCGTGGCGCGGCCCGCCGAGGTCGACGTGGGCATCGTCACGGCGCTGATCGGCGGCCCCGTTCTTCATCTACACCGTTCGTCGTCAGAAGGTGCGCGCCCTGTGAACGCCCCCTCCACCGCCCGCAATTCCGCCGACGGCCCCCCCCGCACCGGCCGGGCCGCCGCCGAGGGGACCGCCACCCGGGCGCCCGTCGCCGAGCCGTCCGCGACGGGTCCGCCCGTCGCCGAGCCGGCCGCCGTCCGGGCGGTGACCCGCGGCCGGATCCGGGGCGCCTCCCGCCGCCGCGTCGTGCTCGTGCTCGCCCTGCTCACCGTCGCCGCGTTCGCCGCGACCCTGATGGTCGGGCAGACCTTCTACCCGCCGGGGGAAGTGACCCGGGTGATCCTCGGCGACCAGGTCCCGGGCGCGTCGTTCACCGTTGGACGGCTGCGGCTGCCCCGCGCGGTCCTCGCCGTGACGGCCGGGTTCAGCTTCGGCACGGCCGGAGTCACCTTCCAGACCATGCTCCGCAACCCGCTCGCCAGCCCCGACGTCATCGGCATCAGCTCGGGCGCGAGCGCCGCCGCGGCCCTCGCCATCGTGACCCTCTCGCTCGACGAGACGCAGGTCTCCGTCCTGGCCATCTCCGCCGCGCTGGCCGTCGCCCTGCTGGTTTACGTCCTGGCCCTCCGGGACGGGGTCGTCGGCACCCGCCTCATCCTGATCGGCATCGGGATCTCCGCGATGCTCGACAGCGTCACGTCCTACGTCCTCTCCCGGGCCGCCGAGTGGGACCTCCAGGAAGCCATGCGCTGGCTGACCGGGCGCCTGAACGGTACGGGCTGGGAGCAGACCGTCGTCACGGCAGTCGTCGGCGCCAACGCCTGCGGGAAGTCGGCACTCCTGCGCTCGATGTCCCGGCTGCTCGCGCCCCGGGAGGGCCGCGTCGTGCTGGCGGGCAGGTGCACCGCCTGCCCGCCAAGCAGCTCGCGCGCACCCGGGGACTGCTGCCGCAGTCCCCGGGTGCGCGCGAGGGCATCACCGTGCTCGATCTGGTCGGCCGCGGCCGCCACCCCCACCAGGGCGTCTTCACCCGTTGGAGCGGGAAGGACGACGCCGCCGTGGTGTCGGCCCTGGAGGTGACGCAGACGACCGAGCTGGCCGGCCGCTCCGTCGACGAACTCTCCGGCGGCCAGCGGCAGCGGGTGTGGATCGCCATGGCGCTGGCCCAGCAGACCGAGCTTCTGATGCTCGACGAGCCGATCACCTTCCTCGACGCCAGCCACCAGATCGAGGTGCTCGACCTGCTCACCGACCTGAACCGGGCGCGGGGGACGACCATCGTGATGGTCCTGCACGACCTCAACCTCGCCGCCCGGTACGCGGACCACCTCGTCGCCCTCGCGGCGGGGCGCATCCACTCCTCGGGTGCACCCGGCGAGGTCCTCACCCAGGAGATGGTGGCGGCGGTGTTCGGCCCGAAGAGCCGGATCATCGAGGACCCGGTCTCCGGCAGACCCCTCGTGCTGCCCCTCGGCAGGCACCACGTCCGTCCCGAGGCCGCAGCCCCGGCCGGGGCTGCCCGGGAGGGTTCGGCTCCGGCGGGGGGCGGTGGAGGCCGCGCAGCCGTCCCGCCGCTGACCGCCGCCGCACCCGCCTCCACCCGCCTCCACCCGCCCGCATCCGCCCTCCGCGTCGAGGCCGAGCGTGCCGTTCAGGATCTCCAGGGGGTGCGGCCAGCCGTCCCCGGGCCGCAGGCCGTCCCGCAGCCACGCATCCCCCTCGTACTCCGTGACCCGCTGATCCACGTGGCCTGAGCCCGACGGGATCTTCGCTCATCGGTCGGGGCCGGGCGGTGTCCGTCGACTACTGATTGCATAAACGTTCCCTGCTTCGTATAGTCATGCCATCGAGGAGGAGGGTCCGATGGTGGTACGTGCGGCGGTTGCGGGAGCGAGCGGGTACGCGGGGGGTGAGGTCCTGCGCCTGCTGCTGCAGCATCCCGAGGTCGAGATCGGGGCGCTGACGGGCGCCTCGAACGCCGGGCAGCGGCTGGGGGCGCTCCAGCCCCAGTTGCCGGATCTGGCCGACCGGGTGCTGGAGCCGACCGAGGCATCGGTGCTGTCCGGGCACGACGTGGTCTTCCTCGCCCTGCCGCACGGCCAGTCGGCCGCGGTGGCGGAGCAGCTGGGCGACGCGGCGCTGATCGTCGACTGCGGAGCCGACTTCCGGCTCTCCGACGCCGCTGCCTGGACGAAGTACTACGGGACGGAGCACGCTGGCACCTGGCCGTACGGGCTGCCCGAGCTCGCCGGTGCCCGTACGGGGCTGTACGGCACCCGCCGGATCGCCGTCCCCGGCTGCTACCCCACCGCCGTCTCGCTGTCCCTGGCTCCGGCGTACGCGACCGGGCTGGCCGAGCCGGAGGCGGTGGTCGTGGCCGCCACCGGAACCTCCGGCGCCGGGAAGGCGCTGAAGCCGCACCTGCTCGGCAGCGAGGTGATGGGCTCGATGAGCCCCTACGGCGTCGGCGGGGTCCACCGGCACACACCGGAGATGATCCAGAACCTCTCGGCCGCCGCGGGGGAGCCGGTCACGGTCTCCTTCACCCCGACGCTCGCACCGATGCCGCGCGGCATCCTCGCCACCTGCTCCGCGAAGGCCCGGGACGGCGTCACGGGCGCGGACCTGCGTGCCGCCTACCGGCAGGCCTACGACACCGAGCGCTTCGTCCGGCTGCTCCCGGAGGGGCAGTGGCCGTCGACGGCCTCCGTCCACGGCTCGAACAACGTGCTGCTCCAGGTCGCGCTGGACGAGGCCGCCGGGCGGATCTTGGTGATCGGCGCCCTCGACAACCTGACGAAGGGCACCGCCGGCGGCGCGGTGCAGAGCATGAACATCGCCCTCGGTCTGTCCGAGGGGCTCGGCCTCCCCGCTGCGGGCATCGCCCCGTGACCACCGGCCCGGCACCGACCACCACGCCCGCACCGCCCGGCGGAGCGGGCTCGCACCCGTACGAGGAGACACAGTGAGCGTGACAGCGGCCAAGGGGTTCACCGCGGCGGGCGTCGCCGCGGGGATCAAGGAGAGCGGTGGACCGGACCTTGCGCTGGTGGTCAATCGCGGGCCGCGCCTGGCGGCAGCCGGTGTCTTCACCTCGAACCGGGTCAAGGCCGCGCCGGTGCTCTGGTCCGAGCAGGTGGTCGGCGGCGGCCAGGTCTCGGCAGTCGTGCTGAACGCGGGTGGCGCCAACGCCTGTACCGGCCCGCGGGGCTTCCAGGACACCCACGCGACCGCCGAGAAAGCGGCCGGCGTGCTGGGCCACAGCGCGGCGGAGGTCGCCGTGGCCTCGACGGGGCTGATCGGCATCCGGTTGCCGATGGACCGCCTGCTTCCCGGCATCGACACGGCTGCGGCCGAGCTGTCGCCGGAGGGCGGCGAGCAGGCGGCCGTCGCCATCATGACCACCGACACCGTGCACAAGACTGCGGTGGCAGAGGGGGACGGCTGGACGGTAGGCGGCATGGCGAAGGGCGCCGGCATGCTGGCGCCGGGCCTCGCCACCATGCTGGTGGTGCTCACCACGGACGCCGACCTGCCGGCCGGCGACCTGGACAGCGCCCTGCGGGCCGCCACGCGCACGACCTTCGACCGGATCGACTCCGACGGCTGCATGTCGACCAACGACACCGTGCTGCTGCTGGCCTCCGGTGCGTCCGGCGTGGTCCCGGACGCCGACGCGTTCGCCGAGACCGTCCGCGCGGTCTGCGCCGACCTGGCACTCCGGCTGGTCCGGGACGCCGAAGGGGCCGCGAAGGACATCCGTATCGAGGTGGTCGGCGCCGCGACCGAGGACGACGCGGTCGAAGTCGGCCGGTCGATCGCCCGGAACAACCTGTTCAAGTGCGCGGTGCACGGCGAGGACCCCAACTGGGGGCGGGTGCTCTCCGCCATCGGCACCACCGCGGCCGCATTCGAGCCGGACCGGCTCGCGGTCGCCATCAACGACGTCTGGGTGTGCCGGGCGGGTTCCGTGGGGGAGGACCGCGACCTGGTCGACATGGGTTCGCGGGAGGTGCGCGTCACCGCCGACCTCGCGGCCGGGGAACGCTCTGCGGTCGTGTGGACGAACGACCTGACCGCCGACTACGTCCACGAGAACAGCGCGTACTCGTCATGAGCACCCGCAAGCACACCGCGCTGCCCAAGGCCCGCACTCTCATCGAGGCGCTGCCCTGGCTCACCCGGCACCACGGCCGGACCGTCGTGATCAAGTTCGGCGGCAACGCCATGGTGGACGAGGAACTCAAGGCCGCCTTCGCCCAGGACGTCGTCTTCCTGCGGCACGCCGGTCTGCGTCCGGTCGTGGTGCACGGCGGCGGACCGCAGATCACCGCGCAGTTGGAACGGCACGGGCTGACGTCGGAGTTCCGGGCAGGGCTGCGGGTCACCACCCCGGAGACCATGGACGTGGTGCGGATGGTGCTGGCGGGGCAGGTGCAGCGCGAGCTGGTCGGCCTGCTCAACCAGCACGGCCCGTGGGCCGTAGGCATGACCGGCGAGGACGCGCACACCATGACGGCCACCAAGCGCTACGCCGACCTCGACGGCGAGCGTGTCGACCTCGGCCGGGTCGGCGACATCACCGAGGTGGACGCCGGCGCGATCGAGGCGCTGCTGGACAACGGCCGTATCCCGGTCGTCTCCTCGATCGCCCGCAGCGCCGACGACGCGCACGTCTACAACATCAACGCCGACACGGCGGCCGCGGCCCTGGCCGCCGCACTGGGCGCGGAAACCCTGATGGTCCTGACCGACGTCGAGGGGCTCTACGCGGACTGGCCGCGCAGCGACGACGTCGTCAGCCGGCTCACCGTCAGCGAACTGGAGCGGCTGCTGCCGGACCTGGCCAGCGGCATGGTGCCCAAGATGGAGGGCTGCCTGCACGCCGTCCGCAACGGGGTGGGCAACGCCCGCGTCATCGACGGCCGGGTGCAGCACTCCATCCTGCTGGAGATTTTCACCGACGAGGGCATCGGCACCATGGTCGTGCCGGACGAGGAGGAGACCCCGTGAGCAGCACCGGCCGGACCGGCGGAGCCCCGACCGCGCCCGCAGGCGCCCCCGCCGGGGAGCGTCTGACGCGGCGCTGGCAGGGCGCGTTGATGAACAACTACGGCACTCCGCGGGTGCCGCTCACGCACGGCGAGGGCGCCCGGCTGTGGGACGCGGACGGCCGGGAGTACCTCGACCTGATCGGGGGTATCGCGGTGAACGCGCTGGGGACCGGGCACCCGGCGCTCGTCCGAGCGGTCTCCGACCAGGTCGCCACCCTGGGCCATGTGTCGAACCTGTTCATCGCCGAACCGCCGGTGGCGCTGGCCGAGCGGCTGCTGCACCTGGCCGGCCGGGACGGCGCGGTCTACTTCTGCAACTCGGGCGCGGAGGCGGTCGAGGCCGCCTTCAAGATCGGACGCCGCACCGGGCGCACCGGGATGGTCGCCACCCGGGGCGGTTTCCACGGCCGCACCATGGGTGCGCTGGCACTCACCGGCCAGCCCGCGAAGCAGGAACCGTTCCTCCCGCTCCCCGGCGAAGTCGTCCACGTGCCCTTCGGTGACGTCGAGGCGCTGCGCTCGGCCGTCACCGAGGACACCGCACTGCTGATCGTCGAGCCCGTCCAGGGCGAGAACGGCGTGGTGGTGCCCCCGGACGGCTACCTGTCCGCCGCCCGGGAGATCACCCGGGCGACCGGCACCCTGCTCGTCGTGGACGAGATCCAGACCGGCATCGGCCGGACAGGCCACTGGTTCGCCTGCCGGGCCGAGGGCGTGGAACCGGACGTGATCACCCTCGCCAAGGGGCTGGCCGGCGGCATGCCGATCGGCGCGACCCTGGCGTTCGGCCGGGCGGCGGAACTGCTGGGGCCCGGCCAGCACGGGTCGACGTTCGGCGGCAACCCGGTCTCCTGCGCCGCCGCCCTGGCGGTTCTGGACACCATCGAGGCCGAGGGCCTGCTCGCCCACGTCACCCGAACGGGCGACCGCCTGCGGCAGGCGATCCGGAACCTCGGGCACCCGCTCATCGACCGGGTCCGCGGCGCCGGGCTGCTGCTGGGCGTGGTGCTCACCGAGCCGGTGGCGGCCGAGGTGCAGCGGGCCGCTCAGGAGGCGGGCTTCCTGGTGAACGCACCGTTGCCCGATGTCGTCCGGCTGGCCCCGCCGCTCGTGCTCGGCGAGTCGGAGGCGGACTCCTTCGTCCGGGCGCTGCCCGCCGTGCTGGACAGCGCCGACCCGACCCGCCGGACGGGGGAGTGACGATGAGCGAGGAGCAGTTCGGGGGCCAGGCCGTGCCCCAGACCAGAGCGGCCCGGCACCGCCGGATCGTGGACATCCTCAACCGGCAGCCGGTGCGCTCGCAGAGCCAGCTTGCGAGACTGCTCGCCGACGACGGCCTGACGGTCACCCAGGCGACGCTCTCCCGCGATCTGGACGAACTGGGCGCCGTCAAGATCCGCAACGCGGGCGGCGAGTTGATCTACGCGGTGCCGGGCGAGGGCGGCGACCGGACCCCGAGGCCGCCGATGGGCGAGTCGGCGACCGAGGCCAGGATGGCGCGGCTCGCCGGTGAGCTGCTGATCTCGGCCGAGGCCTCGGCCAATCTGGTGGTGCTGCGCACTCCGCCGGGCGCGGCCCAGTTCTTCGCCTCCGCGGTCGACCAGGCCGAGCTGCACGAGATCATCGGGACCCTCGCCGGGGACGACACGCTCCTGCTGATCAGCCGCGATCCGGACGGTGGTCAGGCCCTCGCCGACCACCTGCTCCGTCTGGCCCAGAAGGCGGTCTGAGCCGTCCGCCCCGCGGGCGCCGACCTGCCCCGCAGGCCTTCGACCGGCTGGAACGCCGTGTTTTGACGGAAACATACGCCACGGTGCATACTTATGCCTGTCACCGTATGAATTGTTAGGAGAACCCCGTGACCGAGCGCGTAGTACTCGCCTACTCCGGTGGCCTGGACACGTCCGTCTGCATCGGCTGGATCGCCGAGGAGACCGGAGCCGAGGTCGTCGCCGTCGCCGTGGACGTCGGCCAGGGCGGCGAGGACCTCGAAGTGATCCGCAAGCGCGCGCTCGCCTGCGGGGCCGTCGAGGCCGAGGTCGCCGACGCCAAGGACGAGTTCGCCGAGGAGTACTGCCTCCCGGCGATCAAGGCCAACGCCCTCTACATGGACCGCTACCCGCTGGTGTCGGCGCTCTCCCGGCCGACCATCGTGCGGCACCTGGTGGCCGCCGCCCGCAAGCACGGCGCCTCCACCGTCGCGCACGGCTGCACCGGCAAGGGCAACGACCAGGTCAGGTTCGAGGCCGGCATCGCCTCCCTCGCCCCGGACCTCACGTGCATCGCCCCGGTGCGGGACTACGCGATGACGCGGGACAAGGCCATCGCCTTCTGTGAGGAGAAGGGCCTGCCGATCGCCACCAGCAAGAAGTCGCCCTACTCCATCGACCAGAACGTCTTCGGGCGCGCGGTGGAGACCGGCTTCCTGGAGGACATCTGGAACGCCCCGATCGAGGACGTCTACGAGTACACCGCCGACCCGGGCGTCCCGCGGGAGTCCGACGAGGTCGTCCTCACCTTCGACCAGGGGGTGCCGGTCGCGATCGACGGCCGCCCGGTCACCGTCCTGGAGGCGATCCAGCAGCTCAACGAGCGGGCCGGCGCCCAGGGCATCGGCCGGATCGACATGGTCGAGGACCGCCTGGTCGGCATCAAGTCCCGCGAGGTGTACGAGTCCCCGGGCGGGATCGCGCTGATCGCCGCCCACCAGGAGCTGGAGAACGTCACCGTCGAGCGCGAGCTGGCCCGCTACAAGCGGCAGGTGGAGCAGCGCTGGACCGAGCTGGTCTACGACGGCCTGTGGTTCTCACCGCTCAAGCGCGCCCTGGACGGCTTCATCGACGAGGCGAACCAGCACGTCAGCGGTGAGATCCGGATGACCCTGCACGGGGGCCGCGCGGTGGTCACCGGTCGGCGGTCGGAGAAGTCGCTGTACGACTTCAACCTCGCGACCTACGACTCCGGCGACACCTTCGACCAGTCCCTGTCCAAGGGCTTCATCGAGATCTTCGGCATGTCGAGCAAGATCGCCGCCAAGCGGGACCAGGCCGGATGACGCGCGCGCCGCGGCCCGCCGGGCCGCGGCGCCGCTCTCCTCGGCGCGGCCATCCGAGAACCGCATCCGAGTCCACCGGAGTGCACACCACCGCACCGCAGCCGACCGCACCAGCCCCATCAGCCCCACCACGAGGAGTTCGACAGCGATGAGCGACCAAGCCCGCCAGCCGGCCCCGGACAGCGGGCTGCGCCTGTGGGGCGGCCGGTTCGCGGACGGCCCGTCCGAGGCGCTGGCCAGGCTGAGCGCCTCGGTGCACTTCGACTGGTGCCTCGCCCCCTACGACATCGAGGGCTCCCGCGCCCACGCCCGCGCCCTGCACACGGCGGGCCTGCTCAACCGGGACGAGCTGGACCGGATGCTGGCCGGGCTGGACCGGCTGCTCGCCGACGTGACGGACGGCGGCTTCACGGGCACGGTCGCCGACGAGGACGTGCACACCGCGCTGGAGCGCGGTCTGCTGGAACGCGTCGGCGCCGACCTGGGCGGCAAGCTCCGCGCCGGACGCTCCCGCAACGACCAGGTCGCCACCCTCTTCCGGATGTACCTGCGCGACCACGCGCGGACGCTCGCCGGGCTGGTCGCCGACCTCCAGGAGGCCCTGGTCGGGCTGGCTGAGGCCCACCCGGCCGCGGTGATGCCGGGCCGCACCCACCTCCAGCACGCGCAGCCGGTGCTCTTCGCCCACCACGTCCTCGCCCACGCCCAGGCGTTGGGCCGGGACGCGGAGCGGCTGCGGCAGTGGGACGACCGCACGGCCGTCTCGCCCTACGGCTCCGGCGCGCTCGCCGGCTCCTCGCTCGGGCTGGACCCGCAGGCGGTGGCCGCCGACCTCGGCTTCGAGCACGGCTCGGCCGCCAACTCCATCGACGGCACCGCCTCCCGCGACTTCGCCGCGGAGTTCGCCTTCGTCACCGCCATGATCGGCGTCGACCTCTCCCGGATCGCCGAGGAGGTGATCCTGTGGAACACCAAGGAGTTCTCCTTCGTCACCCTGCACGACGCCTTCTCCACCGGGTCGTCGATCATGCCGCAGAAGAAGAATCCGGACATCGCCGAACTGGCGCGAGGCAAGTCGGGCCGCCTGATCGGGAACCTCACCGGCCTGATGGCGACCCTCAAGGCGCTCCCGCTCGCCTACAACCGCGACCTCCAGGAGGACAAGGAGCCGGTCATCGACTCCTGCGACCAACTGGAGGTCCTGCTCCCCGCTTTCACCGGCATGATGGCGACCCTCACGGTCCACACCGACCGGATGGCCGCACTGGCACCGGCCGGTTTCTCGCTGGCCACCGACGTCGCCGAGTGGCTGGTCCGACAGGGCGTCCCCTTCCGGGTGGCGCACGAGGTCGCGGGGGAGTGCGTCAGGGAGTGCGAGCGGGCCGGCGTCGAGCTGGACGAGCTGACCGACGAGCAGTTCGCCGCGATCTCCCCGCACCTCACCCCCCAGGTGCGCGAGGTGCTCGACGTGCCCGGCGCGCTGGCCTCCCGCAGCGGCCGGGGCGGCACGGCGCCCGCCGCGGTGGCGGTGCAACTGGACGAGGTCCGGGCCGACCTGAAGCGGCAGCGGGCCTGGGCGGACGGCGGCCGCCGGGTGACCGGCACCGCGGCCGCCGGCTGACCCGCGGCCGGCTGCGGGTCCGTTGGGACTCCGCAGCCGGGCCGGTGGCCCGGCCCGGCACCGGGGGAGCACCGGATGTCGTTCGACCGTCCGGGAGCCGCGCCCATCCCGACCGCAGGCCTCGGGCTGGGGCTGGCGGCCGTGGGCCGACCCGGATACGTCGACCTGAACCGGGGCCGGGACCTCCCCGCGGACCGCCGGTCGAGGCCCTGCGGGCCCGTTTTGGGTTCCGACGGTCCTCGCAGCACCCGCGATCCCAGTGGGCCTGACGGCCTCGGAGAAGCAACTCCATCCTCGGCTTCTGACGCTTGCCGAGCGCGAGACGGTCCGCGACCTCCACGCGACGGGTCGGCCGCCGCGGGCGATCGGGCGGCCCCTGGGACGGCCGGCGAGTACGGTCAAGCGGGAGATCGAGGCGAACTCGGGCCCGCGAGGGCTACCCGCCCTACGTCGCTCACCGGGCGGCGGCCTCGGGCAGGCCCCGGCCCAAGGACCACGGGGTCGCCACGTTCGACACGCAGCGCGCGGAGACGGCCGCACTGCCCGGTGACCGGCCGACGTCTACCAGGTGCACTCCGTCACCCCCCGACAGCCCTGCGCTGACCGACCCGGTGCTGCACGAGCGGCTCGCGGAGCTGAGGGAGCAGGGCGTCGCCGTCGGTTTCTCCACGAGCGGTCCGCAGCAGGCGGCGGCCGTCGGCGCGGCCATGAACATCACGGTTGCCGGACGGGCGCTCTTCGAGTCCTTGCAGTGCACCTCCAACCTGCTGGAGCAGCCCGCGGCGCCGGCTCTCGCCGACGCTCACGCCGCCGGGCTGACCGGTCATCGTCAAGGAGGCGGCGGCCAACGGGCGGCCGGCCGGCCCCGAAGCGCCGCCCGTTCTCCTGCGCGCCAGTCGTGAGCTGGAGACCGGCCAGGACGCGCTGGCGCTCGCGGTACCCGACCGCCCCTGGGCGTCCGTCGTGCTGTCCGGAGCCGCCCCCACCGTGCAACTGCTCGGCAACCTGCGGGCGGTGGCGGTCGACCTGGACGGGGGCCGGTCGGCGGAGCTGCACGCCGCGGCCGAGGAGCCCGCCGCCTCCTGGCGGTACCGCGCCGCCCTGCGCTGGCACTGACGGCCCGTACGGGGCGGCTCACCCCGTCGGGGCCGCCCCCTTCCGGGCGGGGGACGGGAGGGGGCGTCAGGCGGCCTTCGCCTTCGTGGCGTACATGTCGACGTACTCCTGGCCGGAGAGCCGCATGACCTCGCTCATCACCTCGTCCGTGACCGCGCGGAGCACGTAGCGGTCCCGGTCCATGCCCTCGTACCGGGAGAAGTCCAGCGGAGTCCCGAAACGGACGGTGATCCGGTGCCCGCGGCCCAGCCGCGGCATGCCGCGCCCGCCCGGCTGCACCCGGTCGGTGCCGATCATCGCGAAGGGGACGACCGGTGCGCCGGTCATCAGCGCCAACCGCGCGATCCCGGTCCGGCCGCGGTAGAGGCGCCCGTCGGGGGAGCGGGTGCCCTCCGGGTAGATGCCGAACACCTTGCCCTCCTCCAGGACCCGGCGGCCGGTCATCAGGGCCGCGACCCCGCCGCGCCCGCCGTCCCGGTCGACCGGGATCATGCCCGCGCCGGTGAAGAACCAGGCCATCAGCCGCCCCTTGAGGCTGGTGCCGGTGACGTACTCGTCCTTGCCGATGAAGAAGACCCGCCGCCTGCTCACGAGCGGGAGGATCATCGAGTCGATGAAGGTCAGGTGGTTCCCGGCCAGGATGACCGGACCCTCGCCGGGGATCGACTCGCCTCCCTGCACCTGGGGACGGAACAGGACACGCAGCAGCGGGCCGAGCAGCGCCTTGATGAACAGGAAACGCGGTGTCACGGGGTATTCAGCCTCCGGTCTCGAACGGAACATCGCGCAAGGCCGCGCAGCGAAGGACAATACTCGCGTTCCGTGTCTGTTCGCTCGCCGGGGCGGAACCGCACCGGACATCCCGAGGCCGGCTGCGGGGTGTTTCCGCCGTGTTTTGCCCGTCTTCCTCCACCGGACGACCCACCGCGCCTACGCTTCTCGCCGTCACCTGCCCACAGCGGGGGCGCCGTTCGCCGCTTCGGCGGCCACCGGTGCGGACCAGTGAGGAGGCACCGTGGGAGCACGGCAGCGACCTGGAAGACGTGCGGTACTCGGCGCGGCGGCGGTCGGAGCGGGAGCGGCAGCCCCCTCGCCGGAGCACCCGCGGCCCGGGCGGCGGGCGCGGACGGCCGCGGCCGTGCGGACCGGCTCCCGGTCCCCGCCGTGGTGGCCCACCGGGGTGCCAGCGGCTACCGCCCGGAGCACACCCTCGGCGCGTACCGCCTCGCGCTGGACATGGGTGCGGACATCATCGAACAGGACCTGGTGCCCACCCGGGACGGCGAACTCGTCTGCCGTCACGAGAACGACATCACCGGCACCACCGACGTGGCCGACCGGTCCGAGTTCGCCGACCGGCGCACCACGAGGACCGTGGACGGCCGGGTGTACACGGGCTGGTTCACCGAGGACTTCACCCTCGCCGAACTGAAGACGCTGCGGGCCACCGAGCGCATCCCCGGGCAGCGCCCGGACAACACGCTCTACGACGGCCGCTGGACGATCCCCTCGCTCCGCGAGGTGCTCGCCTGGGCGCGGGACGAGGAGCGGCGGCGCAGCCGACCGGTCCGGCTGCACGTCGAGACCAAGCATCCCAGCTACTTCCGCGGCCTGGGGCTCGGCCTGGAGGAGCCGCTGGCGGCCCTGCTGCGCCGGGCGGGGCTCCACCGCCGACAGGCCCCGGTCTTCCTGCAGCCCTTCGAGCCCGGCAGCATCCGGCGGCTGAGCCGGCTGGTGGACACCCCAGGCGTGGTGCTGCTCGGCTCGGCCGACTCGCGTCCGTGGGACTTCGTCGAGGCGGACGGCGGCCTCGGCACGCCGACCTCGCTGGTGCGGGACGCGCACGCCCGCGGCCTGGTGCTGCACCCCTACACGAGGCGCAACGAGAACGCCTTCCTGCCCACCGAGTTCCGCCGCGGCGAGGACCCGAACGCCTACGGCGACGCGTTCGGCGCCTACCGCGCGTACTTCCGCACCGGCATCGACGCGGTCTTCGCGGACCACCCGGACACCGCGCTGCTCGCCGCCGTCGACTTCCGCGAGGGCACTCGCTCGGACGGGTGAATCTCGGCTGCGGACCGAACCGCGGGCCGGACGGGCGCGTTCCGCCCGGCATGGACGTACCCGAGCGGCTCCGGCCGCTGCTGGCCGCCGAGTGCCGCGCCGAGTCGGAGCCGGACGGCGCCGACTCGGCGGACCTGGAGCAGTCGGTCTGGCTGCGCTGGCTGGAACGGGACCGAAGGCACGGACCGCCGGAGGACCCGGCGGCGTGGCTCCGCGAGGTGGTGGCCGCCGAGGCGCTCGCGCAGCGCCTGCGGGCCCGCAGGGAACCGCCCTGCGACCCGGAGCAGGCCGGCCCGGCCACGGACCCGGCCGGGCGCGTCGAACCGGCCGTGCTGGCCGCCGAGCGCGAGCGGGCGGTGCGCGCCGCCGTCCCCCGTCTGCCCGGTCGGTGCCCCGGGCTGCTGACCGCGATGTTGTCGCCGCGGGACCTCACCTACCGTGAGATCGCAGGTGAGTTGGGTATCTCACAAGGAAGCCTGGGGCCGATGCGTTCCCGTTGCCTGGGATGTCTGCGCAGAATACTGACGGCGGAGGTTGGAATCCACGGCCTCGGGGGAAGGGTGCGATAGACAACCGGCGTCACCAGGGCAGACAGCCCGTCTCCGCGCGACCCTCGTATCCGGCGCGGGCGGGCGCGAACATCACGAGAGGCGTACGCACATGGGCATGAGCGTGACCATCTCTGCGGCGGCCGAGCACGACGCCGAACAGATCCTCAAGCTCCAGTACCTCTGCTACCAGGCCGAGGCCGAACTCTACGGCGACTACCGCATCGAACCGCTCACCCAGACGCTGGAGGGCCTGCGTGAGGAGCTCTCCGGCGGCACGGTCCTCGTGGCCCGGCTCGGCGAGGAGGTCGTGGGCTCGGTGCGCGGCGTGGTCGACGCCGAGGGCACCGCGCACCTGGGCAAGCTGATCGTGCACCCGCGGATGCAGCGGCACGGGCTCGGCGGCCGGCTGCTGGCCGCCGCGGAGAACCGGCTGTCCCGTGGCGCGGAGGTCCGCCGCTTCCGGCTGTTCACCGGCCACCGCAGCGACGGCAACCTCCGGCTGTACCGCCGCTGCGGCTACGTACCGGCGGCCACCGAGCACGTCTCGCCGAAGCTCAGCGTGATCACGCTGGAGAAGGAGGCGGTGGCGCAGGCCTACGTCACCAGCGCCTGAGAACCCGCCCGGATCCCGGGCGGAACCCTCGTCAGCGGTGGTGGCGGAGCCCTGGCCGCGGCGCCCGGCTCATCCGCGCCGCCGCAACCACAGCAGTCCGGTCACCGGCAGTGCCAGCGGCAGGAAGAGGTAGCCCCGGCCGTAGTCCGACCAGACGGTCGCGTCCGGGAAGGCCGAGGGGTCTACGACCGTCCAGGTGCCGACGACCAGCACACCGGCGAGCTCCGCCGCGCAGCACACCAGTGCTGCGCGGCGGGCGTGCTCGCCGCCCCGGACGAGCGCCAGGGTGATGAACGCGTAGACCCCGGCCGCCGCCGCCGACAGCAGGTACGCCAGCGGTGCCTCGTGGAAGCGGGTGGAGAGCTGCACCGCCGACCGGGAGGCGGCGCCGACGGTGAAGACGGCGTAGAGGAAGACGAGCAGCCGTCCGGGCCCGGTCCCGATCCCGGTCCGGCGCTGTGCGCCGCCCTCCTTGGGACGGGCCGCGTCGCCCCGCTCCCGTCCCGTCCCCGTTCCGTCCGCCTCCGGTGCCCGCTCAGCCACCGCCGCCTCCCCAGATGTCGTGCAGTCGTACCTCCAGCACCGCCAGCACCACCGCGCCCGCGGCCACCGTGGCCGATCCCCACCGCGTCCGCTCGGACAGGGAGAGGAAGGCGACCGCGGGGACGGCCGCGGCGGCCCCGAGCAGGTACGAGACGAAGATCACCCCGCCCTGGTCGGGCTCCTGTCCCCGGGCGAGCGCGACGACGCCGACCACGAGCTGCGCCAGTGCCAGCACGGTCACGACGGCCATTCCGGCGAAGTGCCAGTCCTTGGTGGGCTGGTCCCGGTAGGCGGCGTACCCGCACCAGGCCGCCAGCAGCAGGGCGGTCGCGGCGACCGCGACCGTCAGCGGGGAGAACATGCCGGCGACTTTACTGCGGCCCTTCCTCCGAGCCGGGACGGACCCCCGCCGGCCCGGCACCGCACGGCCCGTCCGGGGTGCCGCGCGCTGTGTACGCGGCCCGGTGGGGCGACGGCCGCGGCCGGGGCCCGCACCAGGCTGAGCAGCGCGAGGCCGGGGGCAGCAGTGCCGCCGTCCGTCATGCGGACATGTGTGCCACCTGTTGGGACGCACCGGGGTATGTCTGATTGACTGGGCGCATGAGCACCACACGCATCCGAATCCGCGCGACCCGGGCAATGACCGTGCCTGTCGCCCGCGGTACGTGTCGGATGCGCCGAATGTGCGCCCTCTGAGGGTCCCTCCCGAGCACGCTCGCGCCCCGAAGCGAGCATCCCGCCGCCGCAGCGCGGAGCGCCGACGCGTTCCCGGCCGCGCGGACCCCGCTCACCGCACGCAACGCCCTGTGCTCGGCGCCGCCCTGCGCGCCGCGCACTCAACAGTGACGGAAACACCCAGTGATCACCACCACGGACCTCACCAAGGTCTACCGCACCCGTGACCGCGAAGTCACCGCCCTGGACGGCGTCGACCTGCACGTCCGCGAGGGGGAGGTGTTCGGTGTCGTCGGACGCAGCGGCGCCGGCAAGTCCTCCCTCATCCGCTGCGTGAACCTGCTCGAACGGCCCACCTCGGGCACCGTCGCCGTCGACGGCCGGGACCTGACCGCGCTGGCCGGGACCGGCGACCGTCCCGGACGTGCGCTGCGCGCAGCTCGCAGCGGCGCCGGCATGGTCTTCCAGCACTTCAACCTGCTTTCCTCCAGGACCGTGCGCGGCAACGTGGAGCTGCCGCTGGAGATCCTCGGCCTGACCCGGCACGCCCGTGCCCGCAAGGCACGGGAACTGCTCGACCTCGTCGGGCTCGCCGACAGGGCCGAGGCGCACCCGGCGCAGCTGTCCGGCGGTCAGAAGCAGCGCGTCGGCATCGCGCGGGCCCTGGCCGGCGACCCCAAGGTGCTGCTGTCCGACGAGGCCACCTCGGCGCTCGATCCGGAGACCACCCGCTCGGTGCTCCGGCTGCTGCGCGACCTCAACCGGCAGTTGGGGCTCACCGTGCTGCTGATCACCCACGAGGTGGAGGTCGTCAAGAGCGTCTGCGACTCGGCGGCCCTGATGCAGGGCGGCCGGATCGTGGAGTCCGGCACGGTGCCCGGGCTGCTGCGCACCCCCGGCTCCCGGCTCGCCGCGGAGCTCTTCCCGCTCGGCGGCAGCCCTTCGGGGCCGGACCGGACCGTCGTCGACGTCACCTTCCACGGCGACACCGCCGCCCGGCCCGTCGTCTCCCAGCTCGCCCGAACGCACGGTATCGACGTATCGATCCTCGGTGCGGCGATGGACACCGCCGGGGACCGGCAGGTGGGCCGGATGCGGATCGAGCTGCCGGGGACCTTCGAGGACAACGTGGTGCCGATCGGGTACCTGCGTGAGCGGGGCCTGACCGTCGACGTCACCGCGGTGGCCTCCGGCACCACCGCCGACGCGGTCGAGGGGGTGGCGAAGTGACCTGGGACCGGATGCAGCCGCTCCTGCTCCAGGGCAGCGTCGACACCCTGTACATGGTCGGCTGGTCGACGCTGTTCGCGGTGCTCGGCGGCCTCCCGATCGGACTGCTGCTCGTGCTGACCGACCGCGGCGGGATGCTCCGCAACGCCCCGGTCAACCGGGTGGTCGGCGCGGTGGTGAACCTCGGGCGGTCGCTGCCCTTCGTGATCCTGCTGGTCGCGCTGATCCCGCTCACCCGCCTGCTGGTGGGCACCTTCATCGGTCCGACCGCGGCCGTCGTCCCACTGGCGATCGGCGCTGTCCCGTTCTTCGCCCGGCTTGTGGAGACCGCCGTCCGAGAGGTCGACCACGGCCTGGTGGAAGCCGTCCAGGCGATGGGCGGCGGCACCCGAGCGGTCGTGTCCAAGGCGCTCCTCCCGCAGGCGCTGCCCTCCCTCGTCGCCGGGCTGACCACCACGGTCATCGTGCTGATCGGCTACTCGGCCATGGCCGGTGTCGTCGGTGCCGGCGGACTCGGCAACCTCGCCCTCACCTACGGTTACCAGCGCTTCGAGACCGCGCTGATGCTGGCCACCGTCGCCGTCCTGGCCGTCCTGGTGACCGGCGTCCAACTCCTCGGCGACACCACCGTGCGGCTTCTCGCCCGTCGGCAGCGCGGCGAGGCCTGACAGCGCCCCGGCACCTCCCCGACCCCGGCACCCCCACACCACCCCGGCACCCGAAAGAGACACTCCTCGTGCGCATCTCCCTCACGACCACCGCCGCCCTGGCGGCCGGCACCGCACTCGTCCTGGCGCTGACCTCCTGCGGCACCGACTCCGATCCCGGCTCCGGCACCGGGGCCGCCGACGGCAGCGGTGCGCTGACGGTCGCCGCCTCGCCCGTCCCGCACGCCGAGATCCTGGAGTACGTCCGGGACCACCTCGCCGAGGACGCCGGACTCGACCTCGACGTCAAGGTCTTCAACGACTACGTGCTCCCCAACACCGCCACCGAGAGCGGCGAGGTGGACGCCAACTTCTTCCAGCACCAGCCCTACCTGGACGACTTCAACGACAAGAACGGCACCCGCCTCACACCGGTCGCCGAGGTGCACCTGGAACCGCTCGGGCTCTACTCCGCCTCCCTGGAGGACGCCGGCGACATCCCCCGCGGCGGTACGGTGGCCGTCCCCAGCGACACCACCAACGAGGGCCGCGCGCTGAAGCTGCTCGCCGACCGGGGGGTGATCGAACTGGCCGACGGCGTCGGCGCGAACGGCACCCTCGACGACATCGCGGACCGCAAGGGCCTCGAGTTCGAGGAACTGGAGGCCGCCACCGTTCCGCGGGCCCTGGACGAGGTGGACGCGGCCGTCATCAACGGCAACTACGCCATCGAGGCCGACCTGGAGCCGGCCGACGACGCGCTGGCGATCGAGGGCGCCGAGGACAACCCCTACGCCAACCTGCTCGCCGTCAAGGAGGGACACGAGCAGGACCCCGACGTGCGCACGCTGGCCCGGCTGCTCACCTCCGAGGAGGTGAGCGCGTTCATCGAGGACGAGTACGACGGCTCGGTCGTCCCGGCCTCCGGGACGACGGCCCCCTGACGTGGTGGTTGCGGGGCGGCGGCGGGCCGGTGCCCCGCCATCCGAGCCCGGCGCTGTCTGCCGGCCGTTCGATGCTGCATGCTGGGCACTTGACCCCCTTGGCATGGAGCGGCACATGACTTCCACCTTCCCGGACGTTTCGATCAGTACCGAGCGGCTCGTACTGCGCCCGTTCCAGGAAGAGGACGCCCCCGCCTTCACCGAGATGATGAACGACGAGCTGGTCGTCGCCTGGACGGGCGCCCCGGCGCCCTACTCCGAGGCGGATGCCCGGGAGTGGATCGCCCGCGGGGCGCCGGCCGAACGGACCTCGGGACGCGGCATCGCCTTTGCGGTCGCCGACTTCCTCACCCAGCAGCTGGTCGGGTCGCTGCAACTGCGCAGCACCGACTGGCGCCACCTCTCCTCGGTCGCTGCCTACGCGACCGCGCCCTGGGCCCGGGGCGAGGGCTACGCCTCCGAGGCCGTGCTGGCCGTCGCCAACTGGCTCTTCGAGGACCAGAAGTTCGAACGACTGGAGCTGCGCACCGCGGCCGGCAACACGGCCGCGCAGCAGGTCGCCCAGAAGCTCGGCTGCCTCAGCGAGGGCGTGCTGCGCAACGCGTGGATAGCCAGAACCCGTGTGGAGGACGGCAGTTGGACAGACGTCAGGACAGACCTGATCGTCTGGAGCCTGCTCCCCGAGGACTTCGACGCACCGCTTGACGCCGTCGCCGGCCACGCGTACGCGGAGTACGCCGGCTGGCCGCAGCGGCGCTGACCGCCGCAGTCCCCCACCCGCCGCTCCGGACCCGAGGCGCCTGCCGCCGCACGGCCGCGGCGCGGTGCGGCGGCAACTCCCGCCGCACCGGCGCCATCCGGCCCGCCCGGGGTCCGCGCACCCCCCGTCGCTCGGGTAATCTCACTGGCGTCCCACCTGCGATCTGCGACGTACCGGGAGAAATCAGCCGATGGCCGACCGCGTGACCGTGATCGGCTGGGACGGTTCCCCGCTGAACGACGTCGCCCGGGGGGCGCTCGGTGCCGCCACCCTGGTGGCCGGCGCCGCACACCACCTCGCCCTGCCGGAGGTCCCGCCGGAAGCCGAACGCGTCCGGCTCGGCAGCGTCTCGCTCGCCGCGCGCCGGATCGCCCGGCACCGCGGCACCGCCGTGGTGCTCGCCGACGGCGACCCCGGCTTCTTCGGAGTCATGCGCACTCTGCGGGCGCCCGAGCACGGCTTGGAGGTGGAGGTGGTGCCCGCGGTCTCCTCCGTCGCCGCCGCCTTCGCCCGCGCCGGAATGGCCTGGGACGACGCGCAGATCGTCGTCGCGCACAGTCGCACCCTGCGGCGCGCCGTCAACGTCTGCCGGGCCCACACCAAGGTCGCGGTGCTCACCTCTCCGGGGGCGGGGCCGGCCGAACTCGCGTTGCTGCTCGACGGCGTGCACCGCACCTTCGTCATCTGCGAGTCGCTGGGCACGGCGCACGAGCGGATGACGGTGCTCACCTCCGACCGCGCGGCCGATCACGTCTGGCGGGAGCCCTGCGTCGTGATCGTGGTCGGCGGGCAGGGCGCCGGCGCGCCCTCCGGCACCGCGCAGGGCAGCGGATGGCTCGCCGCCCGGCACCCCGGCTACCCCGATCGGCCACGCGGCTGGGCGCTGCCCCCGGCGCCGCGGTCGGCCACGGACGACGAGCCCGTCGGCGAGTCGGCCGTGCTGCGGGCCGCCCAACTGGCCCGGCTCGGCCCGCGCATCGGCGACCTGGTCTGGGACATCGGCAGCGGCAGCGGTACCGCGGCGGTCGAGACGGCCGGGTTCGGCGCCGCCGTCATCACCGTCGACCGCAACGCCGAGGCCTGCACCCGCACCGAGGCGCTGGCCCGTTCCGCGGGGGTGCAGGTCCAAGTGGTGCACGGGGGCGCGCCGCAGGTCCTGGAGGACCTTCCGGAGCCCGACGTCGTACGGATCGGCGGCGGCGGCCTCCGTACCCTGACGGCCTGCACCGACCGCAGGCCGGAGCGCATCGTGACGCACGCCACGACCCGCGACGAGGCGGAGGCGACGGGCCGCGCGCTGGGGGAGGCCGGGTACGAGGTCGAATGCGCCCTGCTCCAGTCCGTCGAGCTCGACACCGAGCAGTGGGCCGAACGCGACCGGGTCGTCGTTTTCCTGCTGTCGGGTATTCGGGTGTGATCTGTCCTGGGACGAAGCACGACCAACCGGTATCAGTCGTGCCCCCGTGGCCTGCGCCGGAGCGCCCGCCGGGTAAGCTGATGGACTGTTGTGCAGTCACCCGGGATTGACGTTTTGTCGTCATTTCACGGGTGGCGCCGGTGGTGGACGTGCCGCGCACGCGGCCGACTCGTTGTTCAGGTGAGGACGCGCGGGAAGGGCACTCCTTCCGTCCAACGGCCGCACCACACGTGAGCGAGCACCGCCGGGCTGAAGGGAGCATCACCGATGTGCGAGGGGTACGCATGACTGACACCGGCCAGGTCCCGGGCGAGGGGCAGCCGGAGAACGCAGGCGGACAGCCGGAACAGCCGGGCGTCCCGGCTCCCGGTGCGTACCACTTCGCGGAGCCGGCGGGTGAGGCGGCCGCGGCGTACTCCGCGGCCGACGAGGACGACCAGTTGCTGATGCCCGGCTCCCGCGGGGCCTGGGGGGAGCCCGCCCCGCAGACGCCGTACGCACCGCACCCGGCGCAGGAGCAGCCCCGGACCGCCGAAGCGACCCACCTGCCCGAGCACGCCGCCGCCCCGGGCTCCGCCCCCGCCGACCGCGGCGCGGCACGCGCTCCCGATTCCTCCGCGACGCAGGCGCCCGCCGCACCGCGCCGACCGCTCCACCTCGGCCCGCCGGTGCCCGAGCAGTCCGGGGCGGTGCGCTCGCTCGCCGACCGCGGGCCGACCACGCCCACCCCGCCTCGCGGCGTCTCCACCAGCCACCGTGCGCACGCTGCGGCAGCCCCCGGGCAGCAGGCGAACGGACCTGAGTACCTGGACACCGACCGTCGGCACGGTAGCGCCCCCGCGCCGGAGTCGGAGCTGCCCGGGCCGCAGCTCGGCGCCCTGCCGCCGCTGCCGGAGAGCAGTTGGCCGGCGCCCGCCGCCCCCGGTGGAGAGGCGGTCGAGGCACGGCGGCAGTACCCGGAAGCGGTACCGGCGTCGGGCGGCGCCGCACTCCCGGCCGAACCCCCCGCTCCGGAGCCCCCCGCCGCCGGAGGGGCGCCGCGCTCCGCCGTGCCGTCCGCCCCGCGGACCCCGGCCCCGGGAGCCCCGGAGCCGGCAACGGCCCCGGAGCCCTCGGCCGGGGGTCCCGTCCCGCATGGCTCTGTCGCGACGTACGCCGCCGAGAGCCCCGAGCGCTCCGCTGCACCGCAGCCGGCCGCCGCGGAGGGCGACGCCTCGGCGGACGGCGGGGAGCCCGGGGAGGGAGAGCCCCTGCCGGTGCAGGACCGCGAGGCCCTCCTCCCGGCGCAGGTGCCCGCACCCGAGCGGGTGCTGTCCGAGGCGTCCGTGCCACCGGCCGCCGCCGAGGAACTGCCCGTGCAGCCCGCACCCGGGCCGTCGCCCGAGGCGCTGGCGGACCCCGTCGCACCGCCGCAGCCGGAGGCCGCCGCGGCTCCCGAGGTGGTAGCACCCGTCGATCCGGCCGCCCAGCCGCCCGTCGACGCCGCGACTCCGGAGGGCGCCACCGGTCCGGAGGTCGCTACCGGTAGCGACAGGCACGCCGTCCCCGCCCCGAGGGCCGCGGAGCCCGAGCCGGAGGCCGTCGAGGTAAGCGTGACGGAGCCCCCGCCGGGCGAGGCCGCACCGGAGCCCGCCGCCGGGCCCGCGACGCCGCCGGCCTCCGCGGACGCCGACGTCGCGGCGTTTCCGGGACCGTCGGAAGCCCGTGCCGCACCGCCGCAGCCCGACCCCGTCGCACCGCCGCAGCCGGTCGCCGTCGGGCGGACCCCGTCGTACGAGGCCCCGCCGCCTCCCGGGAACGGCCCCGCCCCTGTCTCCGAGCCGGCCCCCGCTCCCGAAACGGAGGTCGCAGCCGATTCGCAGCCGGGCCCCGAAGCGGCGCCGGGCGTCCCCGAGCCGACCCGGCCGGGCCCCGCCGCGGACGCGCAGCCCGACGCCCACCCGGAACCGGGGCGGCAGCCGCCGGCCGCGGAGCCGGGAGGCCCGCCCGCTCCCGGGTACCCGGACGCCGACCGGGAGGCGCTGCACCGCGTGATGCGCGAACGCCGCGACATCCGGAACGGCTTCCGCCCGGACCCGATCCCGCACGAGGTCCTCCTGCGGGTGCTGGAGGCCGCGCACACCGCGCCGAGCGTGGGCCACTCCCAGCCCTGGGACTTTGTGATCGTCCGTTCGGAGGAGACCCGGCGCACGATGCACGAGCTGGCCGTCCGGCAGCGGGACGCGTACGCCAAGTCACTGCCCAAGGCCCGGGCCAAGCAGTTCAGGCAGCTCAAGATCGAGGCGATCCTCGACACCCCGGTCAACATCGTCGTCACCGCCGACCCCACCCGGGGTGGGCGGCACACCCTCGGGCGGCACACCCAGCCGCAGATGGCGCCCTACTCCTCCGCCCTCGCGGTCGAGAACCTCTGGCTCGCTGCCCGCGCGGAGGGCCTCGGTGTCGGCTGGGTCAGCTTCTTCGACGAACGGGAGATGGTCCGGACCCTCGGGCTGCCCGAGCACCTCGAAGTGGTGGCCTACCTGTGCGTCGGCTACGTCGACGCCTTCCCCGACGAACCGGAGCTCGTCCAGTCCGGCTGGTCCAAGCGCCGCCCGCTCTCCTGGGTCGTGCACGAGGAGTCCTACGGCCGCCGGGTGCTGCCCGGTGCCGAGCCGCACGACCTGCTCAGCGAGACCCTCGGCGGGATTCGCCCGCTCGACGCCAAGGCGCTCGGCGAGGCGTGGGAGCGGCAGAAGCGGATGACCAAACCGGCCGGCGCCCTGGGCATGCTGGAGATCATCTCCGCGCAGCTCAGCGGACTGGCCAGGAAGTGCCCGCCGCCGATCCCGGAGCCCGCCGCGGTGGCGATCTTCGCCGGCGACCACGGGGTGCACGCCCAGGGCGTCACCTCCTGGCCGCAGGAGGTGACCGGGCAGATGGTCGCCAACTTCCTCGGCGGCGGAGCGGTGTGCAACGCCTTCGCGAACCAGGTCGGTGCGGAGGTGTGCGTGATCGACGTCGGTGTCGCGGGCGAGCTGCCCAGCACGCCCGGACTCGTGCCGCGCAAGGTCCGGCCGGGCACCGCCGACTTCACCACCGGCCCGGCGATGAGCAGGCAGGAGGCCCAGCAGGCCGTGGAGGTCGGCATCGAGACCGCCCGCGACCTGGTCTCGGCGGGCAACAAGGCCCTGGTCACCGGGGAGATGGGGATCGCCAACACCACCGTCTCGGCCGCGCTGGTCTCGGTCTTCACCGGGGCCGATCCGGCCGAGGTCACCGGCCGTGGCACGGGGGCCAACGACGAGATGCACGCCCACAAGGTCGACGTCGTGCGGCGCGGTCTGGAGCTGCACCGGCCGGATCCCGCCGATCCGCTCGGGGTGCTGGCCGCGGTCGGCGGTCTGGAGCACGCGGCGCTGGTGGGTTTCATCCTCGGAGGGGCCTCGCTGCGCACCCCGGTCGTGCTCGACGGGGTCAGCGCCGGTGCCGCCGCCCTGGTCGCTCGGGCGATCGCCCCGGAGGCGCTGGCCGCCTGCATCGCCGGCCACCGCAGTGCGGAACCCGGCCACGTCGCCGCCCTCACCAAGCTCGGACTGCGGCCGCTGGTCGATCTCGACCTGCGGCTGGGCGAGGGCACCGGCGCGCTGCTGGCGCTGCCCGTGGTGCAGAGCGCAGCCCGCGCCATGCACGAGGTCGCGACCTTCGACGCGGCGGGCGTGACCGGGAAGAACTGAGTCACCGCCCGCCCCCTACAGTGCTCGTACCAGCCGCTCCGGCGCCGCAGCGGCTCAGTATCCCCGCCCGAGGAGCCGCATCGCCATGCCGGACATGCCCGCTTACCCCGTCGGACTGCGTCTGGAAGGCCGCCGTGTGGTCGTCCTGGGCGGTGGCACCGTCGCCCAGCGCAGGCTGCCCACGCTGGTCGCGGCGGGCGCCGAGGTCGACCTGATCGCCCCGGAGGCCACTCCCTCGGTCGAGGCGATGGCCGACGCCGGGGAGATCGGATGGCAGCGGCGCGGCTACCGCGAGGGAGACCTGGAGGGCGCCTGGTACGCGCTGATCGCCACCAGCGATCCGGTGGCCAACGCCTCCGCCTCCGCCGAGGGAGAGGCCCGCCGGATCTGGTGCGTGCGCAGCGACGACGCGGAGGCCGCCACCGCCTGGACGCCGGCCACCGGACGCAGCGAGGGCGTGACGGTGGCGGTGCTCACCGGCCGCGACCCGATGCGCTCGGCGGCGGTGCGCGACGCGGTGGTCGAGGGCCTGCGGAACGGCAGCCTCCCTGCCCCCGCCCACCGGACCCGTGCCGCGGGGGTCGCCCTGGTGGGCGGCGGACCCGGCGACCCGGATCTCATCACCGTGCGCGGCCGGCGGCTGCTGGCCGAGGCCGACGTGGTGATCGCCGACCGGCTCGGACCCCGCGACCTGTTGGACGAACTGCCACCGCACGTCGAGGTCATCGACGCCGCGAAGATCCCCTACGGCCGCGCGATGGCCCAGGAGGCGATCAACAGCGCCTTGATCGAGCACGCCGAGGCGGGTCGGCAGGTGGTCCGGCTCAAGGGCGGCGACCCCTACGTCTTCGGCCGCGGAATGGAGGAGCTGGCCGCGCTGACCGAGGCGGGCATCGCGGTCACGGTGGTGCCGGGAATCTCCAGCGCGATCAGCGTGCCCGGCGCCGCCGGCATCCCGGTCACCCACCGGGGGGTGGCGCACGAGTTCACCGTGGTCAGCGGTCACGTGTCGCCCGACGACGACAGTTCGCTCGTCGACTGGACGGCACTGGCCCGACTGCGCGGGACCCTGGTACTGCTCATGGCCGTGGAACGGATCGGGGCCATCGCCCGTACCCTCGTCGAGGGCGGCCGCGACCCCGGCACCCCGGTCGCCGTCATCCAGGAAGGCACCATGGCCGGCCAGCGCAGGGTGGACGCGACGCTCGCCACCGTGGCCGAGCGGACGGCCGAGGCCGGCGTCCGGCCGCCCGCCGTCGTGGTGGTCGGCGAGGTGGTCGCCGTCGGACCTGCGGCGATCGGATGACACGGACGCGCGGCCGGAGGGCGCCGGGCGACCCAACGAGAGGGCGGGACGGCGCCGTGGGCGAGACCCTGACCATCGACGATCCCGGGGACCCCCGGCTGGGCGACTACACCTCGCTCACCGACGTGGCCCTGCGGCGCCGCCGGGAGCCGGCCGAGGGGCTCTTCATCGCCGAGGGCGAGAAGGTCATCCGCCGCGCCCTGCGAGCGGGCTACCGCATGCGGTCCATGCTGCTCTCCGCGAAGTGGCTGCCGGTGATGCGGGACGTGGTAGAGGCGACTTCCGCCCCGGTGCACCTCGTCGAACGGGAGGTCGCCGAGCAGGTCACCGGCTACCACGTGCACCGTGGCGCGCTGGCCTCCATGGAGCGCAAGCCGCTGCCGCCGGCCGGTGACCTGCTGGACCGGGTGTGCGGTCCCGACTCCCGTGCCCCGCGGCGGATCGCGGTCTTCGAGGACATCGTCGACCACGCCAACCTCGGCGCCGCCTTCCGGAACGCGGCCGCACTCGGAGTTGACGCCGTCCTCCTTACCCCGCGCTGCGCCGACCCGCTGTACCGGCGGGCGGTGAAGGTCTCGATGGGCGCGGTGCTCCAGATGCCCTGGACCCGCTTGGACTCCTGGCCCAGGGAGTGCGCGCTCTTCCGCGCGTGCGGGTTCACCACCGCCGCCCTCTGCCTGGCCGAGGACTCGATCTCCGTCGACGAGCTGGCCGCCCGTCGTGACGAGCGGCTGGCACTGCTGCTCGGTACCGAGGGGGACGGGCTGTCGCAGGCGGCCCTCGACGCGGCCGACCTGCGGGTGAGCATCCCGATGGCCGCCGGGGTGGACTCGCTCAACGTCGCGGCGGCCTCCGCGGTGGCCTTCCACCTCACGCGTCCCCGCTGACCTCGCGAGCGACGGCGCCGTGCCCGGAAGCTCAGCTCCCGCCCGCAGCCGGGAGCTGAGCTGCCGGGGCGGGCCGGACGGAGTCGGTGGGGGCAAGCCCGTTCGCCGGGCCCTCGCAGCCCTGCGCCGCGGCAATGCCCAGCGCCACCAGCAGCGTCACCGTCACGAACACCACCAGCCGCTGCCGCAGCAGCCGGCGGTTCGCCTCCGGGTCGGCCCGGCGGCCCGCCGTCCGCGGTCCGCTGCCCCGGCGCTCCGGGCTTGGACGCCGGGCCCGGCTCCCGGTGCCCCGGGTGGGGCGACGGGGCCTGCTGCCGGAGGGCGCCGGCCTGGGGGTGGAGGCGCGGGACGCGTGCGGCGCCGTGGCGGGAGGCAGGAGGCGCGACCGCTCGGTGGACGCGGCACCCGCCCCCGCATCCGTCGCGGCGCGGCCCCGGGCAGCCGTGCCACCCTCCGGCAGCCCCCTGGCCTCGCGCGCGGCGATCTCCTTCAGGCGCAGCGAGAGCTGTAGGGTGCTCGGCCGCTCCTCGGGGTTCTTGGCCAGGCAGGCGTGCACGATCGGGGCCAGCGCGGCGGGAACCGTGTGCAACTGTGGTTCCTCGTGCACCACGCGGTACAGCATCACCTCGGAACTGCCGTGCCCGAACGGGGAGTCCGCGGTGGCCGCGTAGGCCAGGGTGGCCCCGAGCGAGAAGACGTCGGTGGCCGGCGACACCGTCGCCCCGCGCACTTGCTCCGGGGCGAGGAACCCGGGGGAGCCGACGGCGGTGCCGACGTGGGTGAGCGTACTGGCACCGGTCGCCCAGGCGATGCCGAAGTCGATGATGCGCGGCCCCTTGGGGGAGAGCAGGATGTTGGACGGCTTGAGGTCCCGGTGGACCACCCCGGCCTCGTGCACCGCCAGCAGCCCCTCGGACAGGGCCGCGCCGATTGCCGCCACCTGGGCCGGGGGCAGCTGGCCCCCCTCGTTCACCTTGTCGTGCAGCGAGGGACCGGGGACGTACTGGGTGGCGAACCAGGGGCGGTCGGCGTCCAGATCGGCGGCGACCAGCCGGGCCGTGCAGCCCCCGCGGATGCGCCGGGCCGCGGAGACCTCACGGGCGAAGCGGGAACGGAACTCCTGGTCCTCGGCGAGATCGGGCCGGATCACCTTCAGCGCCACCCGCTGCCCGCGCCGGTCCGACCCGAGGTACACGACCCCCATGCCGCCCGCGCCCAGTCTCCGGTGGAGCTTGAACGAGCCGACGACTCGCGGGTCCTCACGCCGGAGCCGCATCATCGTCATGTCCTTCCCCTACCTCCGGTGGGGAGGCCCCACTTCGCTGCCCGTCGTCTGACGTCCACAGCTTACGGACTGCCGCGCCCGCGCGCCGAGAGGCCGCGCACACGGTGCCGGACGGGTTGTCAGTCCCCGGTGGGATGCTGGGAAGCAGTGAGGGGGCGTCCACCCGCAGCAGTGGACGTCCGCACACTCGTACCCCAACAGGCCCTGCTGCACAGAGGAGTGACGCAGTGAAAGGTGACTGGGTGGAGATAGTGGTGGACGCCGGCGACTCCGTACGGAGCTACGAGATGACGGCCGGGCGGGCGGGCCGCCGAGTGGAGACCCAGGTGCGCAGGGGAGTGGTGGAAGTGAGTGAAGTCACCCGCAGCGGAACCGTGGTGCGCACCGCACGGTTCATGGCCAACCGGGTGCTGGCCCTGGTCGAGCACCCGATGCAGGTGCCGGGCCCGCAGTCCGGGGCGTCCGCCGCTTCGCGCGGCGGTGCCGCGACCGCGCCCGGTGGACCGCCCGGCGGTGGTCTGGCGGCCTGACACCGGGGCAGGCGGGGCGGCCCCTGGGGGATGTCCCGGTGGGCGGCGCGCCGGATGTCCACCCAAGGGAGTACCCGGCAGTCTTCCTCCTCATCCTGGGGGATGTCCGGGGTCGGTCCGCGGGCATGACGCCCGGCGGTTCGCCGGAGCCTAGTGTCGAGGTCAAGCGGCGGGCGAAGCACTCGTCCCCCGAGAGCAACCGCCCGCCGCCCCAGATCACGACAGGAGTTCCACGATGGCGCACACCGCAGGCCGTACCGCGCTCCGGACCCCGGGCCGCGTCACCGGGTTCCTGGCCGGTACCCCCGGCGGACCCGTGCCCTCCGGCCGCCGGCACCCGCTGGTCGCCGTCGCGATGGTCCTGCCGTTCGCGGTCCTCCTCGCCGTCCTGTTCGGCGGAGTGGAGTCCGTGGTCACCCAGGCTTCGTCCGTGGCGGGCATGCTGGGTGGCTGAACCGGCCCTGGTCCGGGAGAGCGGCCCGGACCGAGCATCCGTCATGAGCCCCGTGAGGACGGGGCGCGGCGAACGCGCGAAGCCCGGACACCTGGGGAGCTGTCCGGGCTTCGCGTCGTCCGGGCCCTCCCGCCGGGCAACCAGCGCCGCAGTGGGGCCCGTTGCCCCGAAACCGGCCGCATGGGCGGCACGGGCCCGCGCGGGGCGTCCGCTAGCATCCCGGCAGTGCGAACGTCGTGCGGACCACCGGAGGCCGTCGCCCCGGAACACGGAGGTGAGCGGGTGGAGCCCGCACTGGCAGGGCGTTTGGCGCAACTCGCGGGCGCCGGGCCGGGGCAGCGGCCGCACTTGCTCGCCGACCGGCCGGACGCCTTGGTCGTCCGCAGCGGACCGGTCGTCGTCAAGGCCCATTCCGCCGCGAGCGACCTCGTCTCGCTGCGGCAGCGGGTGCGGCTCGCCGCACGGCCGGAACTGCGCCGGGCCCTGCTCACGCCGCTGCCCTGCCCGGGCCCCGGCCCGGACGGCCTGGTGGGCCTGCTCCCCGGCGGCCGACCGGTGACCCGCTGGCCGTACGGGGCCCCGGTGGACCCGGAGCGGCCCGACCGGGCGCCCTGGGCGGAGGCCGGGGAACTGCTCGCCGCCCTGCACCGGGCGCCCGTCGGGATGTTCGCCCCGGGCACGCCGCGGATGCGGGGACCGCGGAAGGCCGCCCGCGCGCTGCGCCGCATGCGCCGCAGCGACGCCCCGCGGTCAGCCACCTCCCCGGTGGAGGCCGCCTGGCGAGGGCTGCCCGTCTGGGCGCGCGGCGAGTCCGCGCCGGTGCCGCGGGAGGGGCGTGACGACCGCACGGCTTCCCGGCCCCTCGCCCTGTGCCACGGCGACTTCCACCTCGGGCAGCTGGTGCGCCACCCGGCGGCCGGCGGCCGGTGGCGGTTGATCGACGTGGACGACCTCGGTCTCGGCGACCCGGCGTGGGACCTGGGCCGCCCCGCCGCCTGGTTCGCGGCAGGGCTGCTGCCGGCGGAGGACTGGGAGCGCCTGCTCGGCGCCTACCGGGCGGCCGGCGGCTGCGCCGTCCCCGCGACGGGCGACCCCTGGCCCGCGCTGGACGTGCCGGCCAGGGCCCTCACCGTCCAGGGCGCCGCGACCGCCGCCGCCAAGGCGTCGGAGGAGGGCCGGGCACCGGACGAGAGCGAGCAGGCGCTGCTCGACGGCTGCCTGCGCATTGTCCAACTCTGCGCGGGCCGGGGCACGTAGGCTGAGATCCGGGCCGGACGGGCCGGTCCGTGGCCGCGAGGAGAGATACCGACGATGCAGTGTCCCAAGTGCCGTGCAGTGATGCACACGTACAACCGTGGCGGGGTCCAGATCGAGCAGTGCAGCGGGTGTCGCGGGATCTTCCTCGACTACGGCGAGCTGGAGTCGCTGACGAGCATGGAGGCCCAGTGGTCCCAGCAGCCGCCGCCCGCCCCGCAGCCCTACCCCTCCGGCCCCGGCGCCCGCCCGTACGCCCCCGGGCCCGCCTGGGGCGCCCCGCACCACGGCGGGCACGGCGGCCACGGCCACTACCGAGGCAAGAAGGGCTTCGGCCGGATGCTGTTCTCCTCCTGACGGACCCGCCCCGCCGCTGACGGACCCACCGCCCCGGCGCCGACCCGGGCGCGGAAGCACAACGTGCAGCGGGGCCCGATCGCCGTGACGACCGGGCCCCGCTGCGGTGCTCTGCTGTGGACGATACTGGGATTGAACCAGTGACCTCTTCCGTGTCAGGGAAGCGCTCTCCCGCTGAGCTAATCG
>NZ_KE384254.1:181594-408802 GCF_000424845.1 Streptomyces sp. TAA040
CGATACTGGGATTGAACCAGTGACCTCTTCCGTGTCAGGGAAGCGCTCTCCCGCTGAGCTAATCGTCCTTGGAGGTGGAGACGGGATTTGAACCCGTGTAGACGGCTTTGCAGGCCGTTGCCTCGCCTCTCGGCCACTCCACCGAGGAGGATCCCGGGGGATCCCCTTCGAGCGGACGACGAGATTCGAACTCGCGACCCTCACCTTGGCAAGGTGATGCTCTACCAACTGAGCTACGTCCGCAGGTGCCGTTGCTCCGGTCCACTGACACAACCGGCGACGTGGTGAACTCTAGCGGATTCCTGGGTCAGCTCAAATTCCGTTCCGCTCCCGGGGGCGCCATAGACTCGAAACCGTGCTCGACCAGGTTCCCCTCGCCCGCTTCGGCCGGCTGCTCGCCTCCGACCTGCGGGATGTCACCAGCGACCCCGCGGCGCTGGACTCGCGCGGGTGGTGGGCGGTGGTCGCCGACTTCGGGGGCCGCCCGGTGTGCGCCCGGTTCGGCGACGTGCGCACCGTACGGCCGGACCCGGCGGACGCCGCCCGGCGGGCCCGCGCCTGGCGCGGACCGGCCGCAGGCGCCTGGTCCACCTCGCTGGACCGGGCGGCCTACGTGGCAGGTGTGGGCCGGGTCCGGGAGCTCATCGCGCGGGGCGAGATCTACCAGGCCAACCTCTGCCGGGTGCTGGAGGCCCCGCTGCCCGACCCGGCGGGCGCGGACGTGGACGCCTTGTCCGCCCTGCTGGAGACCGGCAACCCGGCGCCCTACGCGGGAACCGTCCGGCTGCCGGCCCACGGCGTCGAAGTGGCCACCGCTTCCCCGGAGCTGTACCTCGGGCGCGCCGGCCGGACGGTGGAGTCGGGACCGATCAAGGGCACCGGCCGCACCGCCGCCGACCTGCTCGACAAGGACCGCGCCGAGAACGTGATGATCGTCGACCTGGTCCGCAACGACCTCGGCCGGGTCTGCGCCACCGGAACGGTGCGCGTCCCCTCGCTGTGCGCCGTGGAGCCCCACCCGGGCCTGGTGCACCTGGTGTCCACCGTCCGCGGGGAGCTGGCCCCGGGGGCGGGCTGGTCCGAACTGCTGGCGGGCACCTTCCCGCCCGGCTCGGTGACCGGCGCGCCGAAGGCCAGCGCACTCCGGGTCATCGCCGAGCTGGAGACGGCGCCACGCGGACCCTACTGCGGGGGGATCGGCTGGGTGGACGCCGACCGCGGGACCGGTCGACTCGCCGTGGGCATCAGGACCTTCTGGATCGACCGGGCGTCGGCGGAACGGCCCCTGCTGCGCTTCGGCACCGGCGCCGGCATCACCTGGGGATCGGACCCGCAACACGAATGGGCCGAGACCGAACTCAAGGCCGAGCGCCTGTTGGGGGTAGCGTCGGGGACGTACGCGGGCAACTCGACCGAGAGGTAGGACCGTGACGCTGATCTGGCTGGACGGAAGGCTGCGCGACCCCGACAGCGCGCGGGTCTCCGTCCTCGACCACGGCCTGACCGTCGGCGACGGAGTGTTCGAGACGCTCAAGGCCGTCTCCGGGCGTCCCTTCGCCCTGACCCGGCACCTCGACCGGCTGGCTGCCTCGGCGCGCGGCCTCGGCCTCCCCGAGCCGGACCGGGACGAGGTGCGCCGCGCCTGCGCCGCGGTGCTGGAGGCCGACCCGATGCCGCTCGGACGGCTGCGCATCACCTACACCGGCGGCATCTCCCCGCTCGGCTCCGACCGCGGCGACGCCGGCCCCACTCTCGTGGTGGCCGCCTCCGCGTCGAGCCCGATGTCCGAGTCCACCGCCGCCGTCACCGTTCCCTGGACGCGCAACGAGCGCGGTGCGGTGACCGGCCTGAAGACGACCTCGTACGCCGAGAACGTCGTGGCGCTCGCGCACGCCCGGCGGCAGGCGGCGTCCGAGGCGCTCTTCGCGAACACCGGCGGGCAGCTCTGCGAGGGCACCGGCACCAATGTCTTCGTCGTCCTCGACGGGGAGCTGCACACCCCGCCGACGAGCTCCGGCTGCCTTGCGGGCATTACCCGGGCGCTGGTGCTGGAGTGGACCGGCGCCCGGGAGACGGAGCTGCCGTTCGACGTGCTGGAGCGGGCCGAGGAGGTCTTCCTGACCTCCAGCCTGCGAGACGTCCAGGGTGTACGGCGCCTCGACGGCCGGGAGACGCCGTCGGCGCCGGGCCCCGTGACGACCAAGGCGCGCCGGGTGTTCCAGGAGCGCGCCGCCGCCGACCTCGATCCCTGAGCCGTCGTGCGGGAGGGGCGCGGAATCGAGGAGCGTGCGGCCCCCGCAGCGGGTAGGACTTCCGTCGTGACCACCACGCTGCGCCCGGACGGGCCCGAGAGACACGACGACGCGGGCGGGCGGACCCGCAGGTTCCTCGTCCGGGACAACAACCGCCCCGTCGGCTCGCTGCGCCTGACCACCGCGCGTATCGGCGGCTTCGTGTCGGGCCGGATCCAGGAGTTGACCGTCGACGGGCCCGACCGCCGCCGCGGCCGGGCGACCGTGGCCGTGCTGGCCGCGGAGGAGGTGCTGCGGGACTGGGGCTGCGCCGAGGTGGAGGCGGCGGTGCCGGCCGAGGCCGAGGCGGCACACCACCTGGCGCTCGCCCTGGGCTACCGCCCGCGCAACCACCACCTCCGCAAGGACCTCGGAACGCCGCCCCCGCTCGGCGAGGAGTACGAGGTACGCGCCATGGACGCCGCGGCGTACGAGGTCTGGCGGGCCGGCCGGGACGCCTCCTACGCGCGGTCGTGGCGCGATCGCGGGCTGACGGCCGAGGCGGCCGCCACCAAGGCGCGCGCGGACCACCTGCGGCTGCTGCCGCAGGGTCCTGACACGCCGCGCACCGTGCTGCGCGTGCTCGCGCACCGGGGCGCCGACGTGGGCACGCTCTGGGTGTCGCTGCGTGCCGCGGGTCGGGAGGACGGCTTCGTCTACCTGGTGGAGGTGCACGCCGGGCGCCGGGGCGAGGGGCACGGCCGCGCCCTCATGGAGGCCGCCGAACGCGTGTGCCTGGCGGAGGGCGTCAGGGGTCTGGCGCTGAACGTGTTCGCGGGCAACACCCCCGCCGAGCGGCTGTACCACGCGCTGGACTACCGGCCCGTCACGCACTACCTGGTGAAACCTCTGCCCGGCGCCCGTCCGCCGCATTGACGGCTCCGCGCCCGGGGTGGGGCCTCTGCGAGGCCTCGGGCCGGGCGCCGTGGCCGGTCAGCGCCCGGCGAGCAGCTCGTCGAGCCGGCACTCGATCCGCTCCCGTAGCCCGTCCTGGCTCTGCGAGCCGTCCCAGCGCTCGTCGCCGAGGAGGTACGTCGGGGTGCCTCGGACCCCGAGGGCCTGCCCCTCGGCCTGGTCGGCGTCGACGGCCAGCAGATGGCGTCCGTCGATGAGGGCGGTCCCGATCTCCTCGGCGTCCAGGGCGAGCTCCCGGGCAACCTCCAGCAGCACCGGCTCGCCCCGCTCGCCCAGCGCTCCGGTGCGGGCGAGCAGCGCCTCTGCGTACTCCCGTCCGCGCCCCTGCACGCCGGCCTCCTCGGCGGCCTGGGCCGCTGCCACCGCGTGCCGGTGCTTGGCCAGCGGGAAGTGCCGCAGCCGGACCTCCACTGCGTCCCCGTACCGCTCGCGCAGCGCCCGCAGGTCGCGCTGCGCCCGGTGGCAGTCGGGGCACTGGAGGTCGCACCAGATGTCGAGGACGGGACGGCCGCCGGAGGTGTCGTTCATGCCCACAGTCTGGCAGGAGCCGTGCACGGTGCGCCCTTCCGGGCGCAGTCGGAGCCGCTTCCGGACGGGTTCACCCGGAGATGTCCCCGAAGTTTCCCTCCGGCATGGCGTCGGGCGCCGTGTGCCGGGCAGGATGGAGACATGCTGACCGTGACCGTATGCGCCGCCCTCTCCGCGGCCGGTCTGGCTGTCTCGTTCCTGACTGCCTACCGTCGCCGCTACGCCGCCGCCACCCGCCTGGCGGCCTTCTCGCTGGTGCCCGTCGGGCTGGCGATGGCCGGGCTGGTCGGGCTGGGAGCCTCCGTCGCCCGTGCGGTCGCGTCCTGGGCCGGCGACCTCGTCCTCAAGCCGACGGTCTGGGCCGGCTTCGGTGTGCTTGCGCTGGCGGTGGTCCTCTACCTGGTCTCGCGGTTCGCCCGGTCGCGCTCCCACGGCCAGGAGCCGGCCCGGGACGCGGCCGTCTCGTCCGGGAGCCGTCCGGCAGCCGCAGCTGCCGGGGGTGCCGCCGCGTCGCCGGCGGTCCCGGCGGGCCAAGGCGCCGGCGCGTCTGTAGCGGGGAGCGGCAAGAGGCCCGCCAAGGAGAGCGAAACCACCCAGGGGGATGACTTCTCGGACATCGAAGCGATCCTGAAAAAGCACGGAATCTGATGAACTCCGAGGTCGCGCAGGCATTTTGAGCCTCCAGAAGGTGTCGGCTGCGCCATCATCACGGCGAGATGCCGTACAACCCCGGGGACTTCACCCCGCCTCCCGCGCAGAACCCGTCCGACGTCGACTCCGGGCCCGCCGACCCGGAGCCCCAGGGGTGCCTCTTCGCCCTCTCCCAACCCCCGCTGATGTTCTTCCTGGCCCTGATCGGGGCGCTCCTGCTGCTCACGGCGGTGCATGACCTGTTCCTGCTGTGACCCCGCGGGCCGGGGGCGGGTTCAGGCGCCGCCTGCCTCGCGCTGCCGTGCCCGGTAGGCGGCCACGTGCAGGCGGTTTCCGCAGGTGCGGCTGTCGCAGTAGCGGCGGGAGCGGTTCCGGGACAGGTCGATGAAGGCCCGGCGGCAGTCGGGGGCGGCGCAGCGACGCAGCCGCTCGCGCTCCCCGGCGACGATGAGGAAGCCGAGTGCCATCCCCCCGTCGGCCGCGAGGTGCTCGGCCACCGAGGCACCGGGTGCGAAGTAGTGCACGTGCCAGTCGTAGCCGTCGTGGTCGGTGAGCTGCGGGGTGGTGCCGGCCTCGGCCACCAGGGTGTTGATGAGCGTCGCGGCGGCCCGCGCACCGGGCGCCGCGAAGACCGCCGCAAACCGGCCCCGGACCTCGCGGACGGCATCGAGGTCGGGCTCCCGGAGTTCGCCCACCCCGCTGACGTCGTTGCGCCGGACGAAGTCGCGGAGCGCCGGCAGGCTCGTGAGCGTGTCGGGGGTGTCCGCGTCCGGTGCCGTGTTGAGGAGGTCGACCACGTTGTCGAGCGCGCACCGGGTGTCGTGGTTGATCAGCACGGTCGCTCCCTGGCCGCTGTGGAGACGGCTTTCCTGTGGCGGTCACTGTTGCCGGGAGACTCTAGCCGCTCGCATGGCGAAGACGCCGTCCGCACGTGCGGACGGCGCCTTGACTGGCCAGGCGGTTCTCCCACCGGGCCCGCGCCGTCGCCCCGAGTCGGACGGCGCGGGTGGGCCGGTGGGGCGTCAGCTCTCGGCGAGGATGTGCGAGAGCTCTGTGTCGAGGTCGAAGTGTCGGTGTTCGGTGCCGGGAGGCACGGCTGCGTCCGTTCGCTTCAGGAACGACTCCAGGGCCCGTGCGGGGGCCTCCAGCAGTGCTTCGCCCTCCGGTGAGCTGAGGGCGATGCAGACGACGCCCTGCCCGTGGCTTCGGGAGGGCCAGACACGGACGTCACCGGTGCCGGTGGGTCGGTGCAGGCCTTCGGCGAGGAGATCGCGGGCGAATACCCACTCGACGGTCTCCTCGGCTCCGGTGTGGAAGGTGGCGTGCACGGCGTAGGGGTCGGCCGTGTCATACCGCAGGCCCGCAGGTACGGGCAGGGAGGACTCGCTCGATACAACGAGGCGCAGGTGCAGCTCGCAGCTGACCGTGGTGTTCATAAGCGCCCAGGCCTTTCGCTCAGTGTGCGCTCGGGGATTCGCACGTCGGCGAAATCGACATGCCACCTGCGGGTCGCTTGTAAACCCCTCTGACGGATTTGTGAGGCTTGAAGTCGTTCGTACAGCGGGCAGCGGGTTTGTCCGGTACCGCCGATCCAGTGAACGGCCTCCGCGGCCCGTGCGGACCTCCGGGCCCTCCTCGCGGGCGACCGTCCCGGGGCGCCGGGGCGGTCCTGGCGAGCCCCGCGGATGCGGTAGTGTCTTCCGCGTGCCGCAGGGCACCGCGGGCGATTAGCTCAGTGGAAGAGCGCTTCGTTCACACCGAAGAGGTCACTGGTTCGAACCCAGTATCGCCCACGTCCGCACGGGATCGGCAGGCAGTGCCCCGCCGGTCCCGCTCTGCGTTGCGGGCCGCTCGGGCGTCGCGTGGACCGGGGCCGCGACCCCGGGACGAACGCGCGGAACGCGGTTTGGACGAGGCTGGGCGGCCCTGTATGGTTCTGTCCGTGCCGCAGGGCGCCGCGGGCGATTAGCTCAGTGGAAGAGCGCTTCGTTCACACCGAAGAGGTCACTGGTTCGAACCCAGTATCGCCCACCACTCGCGAGGGTCGGTCCGTCGTCACGACGGACCGACCCTCGCGTGCTCTCCCGGGCGGCCCGCCCACCGGCCCAGTCCGGGAACGCCTCCCGCCGTCCGGGCCCGGGAACCGTTTCGCACCGGGGGTGCCGTTCTCGGTACGATTCGCCCGGCGCCCGGCGCACGTCGGCGCTGACGCAGCACGAGTCAGGAGAAACCCGGTGTCAGACGTCCGTGTGATGATCCAACGCGATTCCGAGCGGGAAGAGCGCGTGGTGACCACGGGCACGACGGCCGCCGAGCTGTTCCCCGGGGAGCGCACCGTCGTCGCCGTCCGGGTGTCCGGCGAGTTGCGCGACCTGGCCCACGAGGTCGCCGAAGGCGACACCGTCGAGCCGGTCGAGATGTCCAGCCCGGACGGACTGGACATCCTGCGGCACTCCGCCGCCCACGTGATGGCCCAGGCGGTGCAGCAGCTCTTCCCGGAAGCCCGGCTCGGTATCGGCCCCCCGGTCAAGGACGGCTTCTACTACGACTTCGACGTGGAGCAGCCCTTCCAGCCGGAAGACCTCAGGCGCATCGAGAAGAAGATGCAGGAGATCGTCAAGCGCGGGCAGCGCTTCTCGCGCCGGGTCACCACGGACGAGGACGCCCGGCAGGAGCTCGCCGACGAGCCGTACAAGCTGGAGCTGATCGGGCTCAAGGGCTCGGCGGCCGACGCGGCCGAGGGCGCGTCCGCCGAGGTCGGCGCCGGTGAGCTGACGATCTACGACAACCTGGACCCGCGGACCGGCGAGCTGTGCTGGAAGGACCTCTGCCGGGGCCCGCACCTGCCGACCACCCGCAACATCCCGGCCGTGAAGCTGATGCGCTCGGCGGCCGCCTACTGGCGCGGCAGTGAGAAGAACAAGCAGCTCCAGCGGATCTACGGGACCGCGTGGCCGACCAAGGACGAGCTCAAGGCGCACCTGGAGTTCCTCGCGGAGGCCGAGAAGCGCGACCACCGCAAGCTCGGCGCCGAGCTGGACCTCTTCTCCGTGCCGGAGGAGATCGGCTCCGGCCTGGCGGTCTTCCACCCCAAGGGCGGAATCGTCCGCCGCACCATGGAGGACTACTCGCGGCGGCGCCACGAGGAGGAGGGGTACGAGTTCGTCTACACCCCTCACGCCACCAAGGGCACCCTGTTCGAGAAGTCCGGCCACCTGGACTGGTACGCCGACGGCATGTACCCGCCCATGCAGCTCGACGAGGGCCAGGACTACTACCTCAAGCCCATGAACTGCCCGATGCACAACCTGATCTTCGACGCCCGGGGACGCTCCTACCGCGAACTGCCGCTCCGGCTGTTCGAGTTCGGCACGGTCTACCGGTACGAGAAGTCCGGCGTGGTGCACGGTCTGACCCGGGCGCGGGGCTTCACCCAGGATGACGCGCACATCTACTGCACCCGTGAGCAGATGGCCGACGAGCTCGACTCGCTCCTCACCTTCGTGCTCAACCTGCTGCGGGACTACGGCCTGGAGGACTTCTACCTGGAGCTCTCCACCAAGGACCCGGAGAAGTACATCGGCTCGGACGAGAACTGGGAGCAGGCCACCGAGGCGCTCCGGCAGGCCGCCGGCAAGCAGGGCCTGGATCTCGTCATGGACCCGGCCGGTGCCGCCTTCTACGGTCCGAAGATCTCGGTGCAGGCCAGGGACGCGATCGGCCGCACCTGGCAGATGTCGACCATCCAGGTCGACTTCAACCTGCCGGACCGGTTCGACCTGGAGTACACCGCCGCCGACGGGAGCCGACAGCGCCCCGTGATGATCCACCGGGCACTGTTCGGGTCGATCGAGCGGTTCTTCGCGGTACTGCTGGAGCACTACGCGGGCGCCTTCCCCGCGTGGCTCGCCCCCGTGCAGGCGGTCGGCATCCCGATCGGCGACGACCACGTCCCCTACCTCCGGGAGTTCGCCGCCGCGGCGCGGGCCGAGGGCCTGCGAGTGGAGGTCGACGCCTCTTCGGACCGGATGCAGAAAAAGATCCGCAACGCGCAGAAGTCCAAGGTGCCGTACATGCTCATCGCGGGCGACGAGGACATCGCCGCCGGCGCCGTGAGTTTCCGCTACCGCGACGGCACGCAGCGCAACGGCGTCCCCACAAACGAGGCGCTCGCCGAGCTGCGCACGGCGGTCCGGGAGCGCTCCGGGGCCTGAGAAACGCCCCCCCCGCGCCTCCCCCGGCCGCCTCAGCGGCCGGGGGAGGCGCGGGCGCCCGGGCCGGGCCGCGCAAAGGCCCGCCCGTGGCGCCCGGCCGACGCACCGCGGTGCGGACGTCCTATGCTGAGCGGCATGAGCAGCGAGCCGGAGCAGCAGATCGGGGTAGGCACGGCGGACGCGTTCCAGCGCATGTGGACGCCGCACCGGATGGCGTACATCCAGGGGGAGAACAAACCCAGCGGGCCCGGCGCCGGCGACGGCTGCCCGTTCTGCGCCATCCCCGGCAAGAGCGACGAGGACGGCCTGGTCCTCGCGCGCGGCGAGCGCGTCTACGCGGTGCTCAACCTGTACCCGTACAACGGCGGTCACCTCATGGTGGTGCCGTTCCGGCACGTCGCCGACTACCCGGATCTCGACGCCGCGGAGACCGCGGAACTCGGCGCCTTCACCCAGCAGGCGATGCGGGTCCTGCGCACCGCGTCCGGCGCGCACGGCTTCAACATCGGGATGAACCAGGGCGGGGTCGCCGGAGCGGGCATCGCGGCCCACCTCCACCAGCACGTGGTGCCCCGCTGGGGCGGCGACACCAACTTCATGCCGGTCGTCGGGCACACCCGGATTCTCCCGCAGCTCCTCGGCGACACCCGGCGGATGCTCGCCGAGACCTGGCGGACGTCCGCCTGAGCGCCTCCGGGGCCGCCGCCGCGGTTCAGACGGAGTAGTCGTCGCTGTTCCCGGGGCTGGGAGCCTGTACCGCACCGCTGAGGCCGGACGAGCGGGCGCCGAACTTCTCGGTGTCCACGCCGTTCTCCTCCAGCACCCGGAACGCCGCCGAGTGCACCACCCGCAGTACCGGGGCGGCGGCGCGCAGCGCGTCGTCGGCCATGAACCGGTGCCGCCAGGGCTTGTCCGCCCAGACGTGGCGGAGCCCGAACGGCTCGGGCAGCACCAGCTTGCCGCCGAGGAAGTCCAGCACGGGTGGGAACCAGGTCAGCGGAGCGCGCGCAGCGAGCCGCACCACCTCGCGGGCCTGCACCAGGGGCAGCGGGACCTTCTTCGTCTCCCAGAACCGGAAGGTCTTGGAGACCTCCTTCTCCTTCGCCGCGGGCTTCGTGGTGAAGAACGGGTTCACCGGGCCCAGCGCGTGGCCCGTCACCTCGATGCGCAGCGTCTGGTGGAGCACCGTGACCGTGATCAGCATCGTCAGTACCAGCTGGCCGTCCCACAGCACCCACTGCACTCCCAGGTAGTGTCGGTCGCCGCTGCCGAACTGCTGTTCGTTGCAGATCCGCTGGACCTCGAAGTCGCGGACCCGGGAGCCCTCGACCTCCTGGCCCTCGGGCCTGGAGACCGCCTTGGCGCCCTCGCCCACCGGGGAGACGATCCAGTGCCGGATGGACGGCTTGGGGAAGCCGCCGGTGTGCAGGGGGCCGCGCTCCAGCATCCGGAGCTGGTCCTGGATGGCCCTGACGACATCCCAGCTCCGGAAGCCGTTGATGTCGTCGACGTCCTTGCGGGGCACCAGGTCCTCGGCCAGGTTCCAGCCGCCCCAGCGCGTGCCCATGCCCAGTATGCCCTTGGGGCCGGCGTAGAAGACCACGTTGCTCGCCTGCTCGGACTGGAGCTCGACCAGCGCCTGCCGCAGCCGCTCGGCCTCCGCGTCCCCGGGGTTCTGCGGTACCGCCTCCGGGATGCGGGCGCCGACTCCGACGCTGCCGAGCAGCGCCTGCCAGTTCTCCCGCAGGCTCCTGGCGGAACGCTCGCAGATCTGCTTGGCCCACAGCCAGCCGATCACCGGCGCCACCAGCATCGCCCGCAGGTAGAGGGCCAGCAGCCCGTCGACCGGGAGCTGCACCGCGGCCAGGACGACCAGGCCGGCCAGGGCGACGAGGGCCCCCGCCCCGACCGCGCCCGCCCTGCGGTCCTTGGAGCCGGCCAGCGAGCGCCGGAGCTGGAAACCGGCCAGCCAGAGAAGCACACCCGGCAGGAAGAGCACGCCGAAGACGAGCATGACCACCGTGAGCCGGGTGTCCCGGGCCTTGCGGATCCGGTTCGCGGCCAGGCAGTGGTCCACCACGGACTGGGTGTCGATGCCGAAGGACTGGATCAGCGGAGCCCGGCCCTTGCCCAACATCCGCGACTGCACCGCGCGGGAGAACGCCTCCCCCAGGTTCGGCTCGAAAAGGGAGAGCTTCGCCGGCTTGACCACGGTGTCCTCGTTGGCCGCGGACAGCCCGTCGACCGCCGTGTCGCGGTAGGCAGCGGAGGCCAGGGCCTGGGTGGCCGCGGTCTTGCCGGAGCTGCCGGACAGCGGCACCTGGGCGCCAGGGCTGAAGCCGACCTCCACACCGTGCTGCTGGTCATCGAAGCCCGCCACGTATGCCCCCACTTCCCTCGGCACCGGCTGCTGCCATGGCAGTTCCCCGCAGCGTGGCGCCGCACACTTTCTGCCCTGCTGCCAGCGTATCGGGCCCGGCCCGGCCACCCGCCCCGGTTCGGGGAAATGCTGCGGGAGTTGACGGTGTGTCGGATCATGACGTCCGGGACGCGGGCACGGCGGACGCGCCCGGCCCGGGGCCGGTGCCGGCGGCCCGGACGTCCGCGGGCCGCCGGCCGCGATCCGTTCGCGGAGCCCGGGCGGGGCCTGGCTACGATGGGGCCGCCGGTGGCCCAACGCCACCCGGCTCGCACACGACCATCGGGACAGCCATGCTGAACAAGTACGCGCGTGCTTTCTTCACGCGTGTCCTCACCCCGTTCGCCGCTCTGCTGCTGCGTCTGGGCGTGAGCCCGGACGCCGTCACGATGGTGGGAACCGCCGGTGTGGCCACCGGCGCGCTGGTGTTCTATCCGCAGGGCTCCTTCTTCTGGGGCACCGTCTTCATCACCGTCTTCGTCTTCTCCGACATGATCGACGGCACGATGGCGCGCCAGACCGGTGTCTCCAGGCGGTGGGGAGCCTTCCTCGACTCGACCCTCGACCGGGTCGCCGACGCGGCGGTCTTCGGGGGGATCGCGCTCTGGTACGCGGGCGAGGGCGACAACGTGCTGCTCTGCGCGGTCGCGATCTTCTGCCTGGCGAGCGGCCAGGTGGTGTCCTACACCAAGGCGCGGGGAGAGAGTATCGGCCTGCCGGTCCGGGTGAACGGACTGGTGGAGCGCGCCGAGCGGATGGTCGTCACGCTGGTGCTGACGGGGCTCTCCGGGTTCGAGATCTTCGGCGTGCCCCACATCCAGCTGCTGCTGCCGATCGCCCTCTGGGCGGTGGCCGCCGGGAGCCTGGTCACCCTCGTCCAGCGGATGGTCACCGTGCGGCGGGAGGCAGCAGAGGCGGACGCCGCGTCCCCGCTCGCGCCGCCCGCCCCTCCGGCGGCCGGGAGCCCCTCCGCGTCCTCCGACACCGCCGCCCGTGCCGAGGCACCGCGCACCGACGCCGGGCGCACCGACCCGGACGCCGGGCGGGAAGGCGGCCGGGGATGAGGGAACGAGTCGCCGGCGGCCTCTACGGGCTCGGCTGGGGCGCGGTGAAGCGGCTGCCCGAAGGGGCCGCGGTACGCCTGGGCCGAACCGTCGCGGACCGCACCTGGAAGCGGCGTGGCCGGGCGGTGCGGCAACTGGAGGCCAACCTTTCCCGAGTGGTCCCGCACGCGGGACCGCAGGAACTCGCGGACCTCTCCAGGGCCGGGATGCGCTCCTACCTCCGCTACTGGGTGGAGTCCTTCCGGCTCCCCGCCTGGGACCCCGAGCGGCTCGGCGGCAGCGTGGAGATCACCGACATCCACCGCCTCCACGACGGACTGGCCGCCGGGCGGGGCGTCGTCCTCGCCCTGCCGCACATGGCCAACTGGGACCTCGCCGGCGCCTGGCTCGCCACCCATCAGGGCATCCCGTTCACCACGGTCGCCGAGCGGCTGAAGCCGGAGAGCCTCTACGACCGCTTCGTCGCCTACCGCGAGAGTCTCGGCATGGAGGTGCTGCCGCACACCGGCGGTACCACGTTCGGGACCCTCGCCCGCCGGCTGCGGGCCGGCGGGCTCATCGCCCTGGTCGCCGACCGCGACCTCTCGGCGGCGGGGCTGGAGGTCTCGTTCTTCGGCGAGACGACCAGGATGCCCGGCGGCCCCGCGCTGCTCGCCCAGCAGACCGGGGCGCTGCTTCTGCCCGTCAACCTCTGGTTCGACGAGACGGCCACCATGAAGGGGTACGTGCACCCTCCGGTGGACGTACCCGCGCTCGGCAGCCGCAAGGAGAAGGCGCAGGCGATGACCCAGACGATGGCCGACGCCTTCGCCCACGGCATCGCCCGCCACCCCGAGGACTGGCACATGCTGCAACGGCTCTGGCTCGCCGACCTGGAGACCTCACCCCGGGCCCCGGCCGGATCGGAGCAGCCGTGAGGATCGGCATCGTCTGTCCCTACTCCTGGGACGTTCCCGGAGGGGTCCAGTTCCACATCAGGGACTTGGCGGAGCACCTGCTCCGGCTGGGCCACCACGTCTCGGTGCTGGCGCCGGCCGACGACGACACCCCGCTGCCGGACTACGTCGTGTCGGCCGGGCGCGCGGTGCCGGTGCCCTACAACGGCTCGGTGGCGCGGCTGAACTTCGGCTTCCTGTCCGCCACCCGGGCCCGGCGCTGGGTCAACGAGGGCGACTTCGAGGTCCTGCACATCCACGAGCCGGCCGCGCCCTCGCTCGCACTGCTCGCCTGCTGGGCGGCCCGCGGCCCGATGGTCGCCACGTTCCACACCTCCAACCCCAGGTCCCGGGCAATGATCGCCGCCTACCCGATCCTGCAACCGGCCCTGGAGAAGATCAGCGCCCGGATCGCGGTCAGCGAGTACGCCCGGCGCACGCTTGTGGAGCACCTCGGCGGTGACGCGGTGGTCATTCCCAACGGCGTGGACGTGGACTTCTTCGCGGACGCCGAGCCGAAGGCCGAGTGGCAGGGCGACACGATCGGCTTCATCGGCCGGATCGACGAGTCGCGCAAGGGCCTGCCCGTCCTGATGCGGGCGCTGCCCGCGATCCTCGACGCCCGGCCGCAGGCCCGCCTGCTGGTGGCGGGCCGGGGTGACGAGGAAGAGGCGGTCGACGGCCTGCCCGCGGAGTACCGCGACCGGGTGGAGTTCCTGGGGATGGTCAGCGACGAGGACAAGGCCCGGCTGTTGCGCAGCGTGGACGTGTACGTGGCGCCCAACCTCGGCGGCGAGAGCTTCGGCATCATCCTCGTGGAGGCGATGTCGGCGGGCGCGCCGGTCCTGGCCAGCGATCTCGACGCCTTCGCGCAGGTGCTGGACGGGGGAGCGGCCGGCCGGTTGTTCTCCAGCGGGGACGCGGCGGGGCTGGCGGCGGCCGCCGTCGAGCTGCTCGGCGACCCGCGGCGGCGCAAGGAGCTCCAGGACCTCGCTGCGCGCCACGTGCGCCGCTTCGACTGGTCCACCGTCGGTGCGGACATCCTGGCGGTCTACGAGACGGTTGCCGAGGGCGCCTCCACGGTGGCGGCCGACGACCGGGCGAGGCAGCTCGGCCGGCTGCGGCTGTGGAACTGAGGGCGGACCGCGCTTCGGCGCGGTGCCGGTACTGTGGCCTGCCGTGAGCATGTTCCTCTGGCTTTTCTGGATCACCGCCGCGCTGCTGCTGCTCGGCGTCTACCTGAGCTGGACAGCGGGCCGGCTGGATCGGCTGCACGCCCGGATCGACGCCTCCCGGGCGGCGCTGGACGCCCAGTTGCTGCGCCGTGCCTCCATCGCCCAGGAACTCGCGACCTCCGGCGTCTTCGATCCGGCGGCCTCGATGGTGCTCTACCGGGCCGCCCACGACGCCCGGCTTGCGGAGGAGGAGGAGCAGCGCGAGGTGGCCGAGAGCGAACTCAGCCAGGCTCTTCGGGCGGTCTTCGCGGACAGCGCCCAGGTGGCGGAGATGCGCGCGGTGCCGGGCGGCGAGGACACCGCGGCCGAACTGGTCGCGGCCGTCCGGCGGGTCCCGATGGCGCGCAGGTTCCACAACGACTCGGTCCGGGCGGCCCGGGCGCTGCGTCGGTACCGCACGGTGCGCTGGCTCCGGCTCGCCGGGCACTCGAGGGTCCCGGTGGCCTTCGAGATGGACGACGAGCCGCCACCGGCCCTCGCCGACCGTGCCGCGACCCTGCCCGGCGAGAGCCACTGACCGCGGATTGGCCCTTTTCGTCACTGGAGCCCGGGGCGTTCCCTGAGCAGTGTCCACCGACGTGTCCGGACGGCGGTCCGTCGCCGCTCCGTCCCCGTCCCGCTCCCGCACGGCGGGGCAGCGGGCCGACCAGGCGGCGTCGGCTCCGAGCCGTACGCATACGATGGTTCTTGTCATATTTTCTCCTTCGAGTGAGGTCACACCGTGTCCAGCACGCCCCCCAGCACGTCCGCGGCCGACTCCGCCGGCCCCGTCCGGACCCCCGAGACCGGCACCGCCCGCGTCAAGCGCGGCATGGCCGAGCAGCTCAAGGGAGGCGTGATCATGGACGTCGTCACGCCCGAGCAGGCCAAGATCGCCGAGGACGCCGGCGCCGTCGCCGTGATGGCGCTGGAGCGTGTCCCGGCCGACATCCGCAAGGACGGCGGCGTCGCCCGGATGTCCGACCCGGACATGATCGAGGGCATCATCGGTGCGGTCTCCATCCCCGTGATGGCCAAGTCGCGCATCGGGCACTTCGTCGAGGCACAGGTGCTCCAGGCGCTGGGTGTGGACTACATCGACGAGTCCGAGGTGCTCACTCCGGCCGACGAGGTCAACCACAGCGACAAGTGGTCCTTCACCACGCCCTTCGTCTGCGGAGCCACGAACCTCGGCGAGGCGCTGCGCCGCATCGGCGAGGGTGCCGCCATGATCCGCTCCAAGGGCGAGGCCGGCACCGGCAACGTGGTGGAGGCCGTCCGCCACATGCGGCAGATCCGGGGCGAGATCAACCGGCTCAAGGGTCTGGACAACCATGAGCTGTACGCCGCGGCCAAGGAGCTGCGTGCCCCGTACGAGCTGGTCAAGGAGGTCGCCGGACTCGGCAGGCTCCCCGTGGTGCTGTTCTCCGCCGGTGGTGTGGCCACCCCCGCCGACGCCGCGCTGATGCGCCAACTCGGTGCCGAGGGCGTGTTCGTCGGCTCCGGGATCTTCAAGTCCGGTGACCCCGCCCGGCGCGCGGCCGCCATCGTCAAGGCCACCACCTTCCACGACGACCCCAAGGTCGTCGCCGACGCCTCGCGGGACCTGGGCGAGGCCATGGTGGGAATCAACTGCGACACCCTGCCCGAGACCGAGCGCTACGCCGCCCGCGGCTGGTGACCGCCCCACCCGGTGGGCGGTCGGGGCCGACCGCCCGCCGGGCGTGCCGAAAGGTTCTTCTCCCTTGACTGATCCGAGCACTCCCCGCATCGGCGTCCTCGCCCTCCAGGGCGATGTGCGCGAGCACCTCGCGGCGCTGGCCGGCGCGGGCGCCCAGGCGTCCCCGGTCCGCCGCCCGCAGGAACTCGCGGCGGTGGACGGACTGGTGATCCCCGGGGGCGAGTCCACCACCATGCACAAGCTGGCGACCGTCTTCGGCCTGCTCGAACCGCTCCGGGAGCGGGTGCGGGCGGGGATGCCCACCTACGGCTCCTGCGCGGGAATGATCATGCTGGCGGACAAGATCCTGGACCCGCGCTCCGGCCAGGAGACGGTCGGCGGCATCGACATGATCGTCCGACGGAACGCCTTCGGCCGGCAGAACGAGTCCTTCGAGGCCGGGGTCGAGATGGCCGGCGTCGGCGGCGGCCCCGTGGAGGGGCTGTTCATCAGGGCTCCCTGGGCGGAGTCGCTCGGTGCCGGTGTCGAGGTGCTGGCCGTCTGCGGGGGCCGTCCCGTCGCGGTGCGCCAGGGGGACCTCCTCGCCACCGCGTTCCACCCGGAACTCACCGGCGACCACCGGGTGCACCGCCTGTTCACCGGTATGGTGCGGGACGCCCTGGCGCGGGGATAGGAGCCGCCGACCTGATACCGGGACCCCGGCGGACCGGCGCGGAGCGCGCGGACGGGGCGCCGCCGCGCCCCCGGGGCCGGTGACGGCGGCCCGCACCTTCGGGGCCTGGCGGTAGGATCACCGCGTTGGCAAGAGTTCGAACCGTAGGTGACATCGAAGGAGCGAGGCTGTGTCCGGCCACTCTAAGTGGGCAACCACCAAGCACAAGAAGGCCGTGATCGATGCCAAGCGCGGCAAGCTCTTCGCGAAGCTGATCAAGAACATCGAGGTCGCGGCCCGAACCGGGGGAGCCGACCCCGAGGGGAACCCGACGCTCTACGACGCCATCCAGAAGGCGAAGAAGAGCTCCGTCCCCAACAAGAACATCGACAGTGCGGTCAAGCGCGGTGCGGGTCTCGAAGCCGGTGGCGCCGACTACGAGACGATCATGTACGAGGGCTACGGCCCGAACGGCGTGGCCGTGCTCATCGAGTGCCTCACCGACAACCGCAACCGGGCCGCCTCGGACGTGCGGGTCGCCATGACCCGCAACGGCGGGTCGATGGCGGACCCCGGCTCCGTCTCGTACCTCTTCAACCGCAAGGGCGTCGTCCTCGTCCCCAAGGCGGGGATGAGCGAGGACGACGTGCTCGCCGCGGTGCTGGAGGCGGGCGTCGAGGAGGTCAACGACCTCGGCGATTCCTTCGAGGTACTCAGCGAGGCCACCGACCTGGTCGCCGTCCGCACGGCACTCCAGGAGGCCGGGATCGACTACGACTCCGCCGACGCCAGCTTCGTGCCGACCATGCAGGTCGAGCTGGAGGAGGAGGGCGCGCGCAAGATCTTCAAGCTCATCGACGCCCTGGAGGAGAGCGACGACGTCCAGAACGTCTTCGCCAACTTCGACGTCTCCGACGACGTGATGGCCAAGGTCGACGCCTGAGCGCGGCGGCATCCGGCCGTTGCGGGCCGCACGGGCCGCAGGGGTCGGCGCTGTCGGTGCCGACCGATAGCCTCCGTGGCACGGCCGCCCTCGCGGGCGCGCCACCGCGGTGCGCCCGCGAGGACGGCGGAACCACCGGTGCGACACTCGTCGGGCCGGACGGAAGCAGAACCGAGGGGAGCGCCCGTTGCGTGTGCTCGGGGTGGATCCGGGACTCACCCGCTGCGGCATCGGCGTGGTCGAGGGCACCGCGGGCCGGCCGCTGCGGATGCTGGCGGTCGGCGTGATCCGGACCTCGGTGGAAGCCGAGACGGCCCGCCGGCTCGTCGGCATCGAGCAGGGCATGGAGAACTGGCTCGACACCCACCGGCCCGAAGCGGTCGCGGTGGAACGGGTGTTCAGCCAGCGCAACGTCAACACGGTGATGGGCACCGCCCAGGCCAGCGCCGTCGCCATGCTCTGCGCCGCACGCCGCGGCCTGCCCGTGGCCCTGCACACCCCCAGTGAGGTCAAGGCCGCCGTCACCGGATCGGGGCGGGCGGAGAAGGCCCAGGTGGGAGCAATGGTGACCAGACTGCTGCGGCTCGACGCCCCGCCCCGCCCCGCCGACGCCGCCGACGCCCTGGCCCTGGCGATCTGCCACATCTGGCGCGCGCCCGCCCTGGGCCGGCTCCAACGGGCCGAGCAGGAGGCCCGCCGTCCGGCCCGTCCCGCCGGTGCGCCCCGCGGCGCGACCGGCGTCCCGTCCCCCGGAGCCCCGGCGCTCCGGGCAGGCAGCACCGAGAAGGGCACCACCCCATGATCGCCTTCGTCTCCGGCCCGGTCGCGGCGCTCACCCCGAACACCGCAGTGGTGGAGGTGGGAGGCATCGGCGTGTCCGTGCAGTGCACTCCGGGCACCCTCGCCGCGCTGCGGCCCGGCGAGCCGGCCCGTCTCGCCACCTCGCTGGTGGTGCGCGAGGACTCCCTCACCCTCTACGGCTTCCCCGACGACGACGAGCGCCAGGTCTTCGAACTGCTCCAGACCGCCAGCGGCGTCGGGCCCCGGCTGGCGCAGGCGATGCTCGCGACCCACAGCCCCGACGCCCTGCGCCGCGCGGTGTCCACCGGGGACGAGAAGGCCCTGACCGCGGTGTCCGGCATCGGCAAGAAGGGTGCGCAGAAACTCCTGCTGGAGCTCAAGGACCGGCTCGGAGCGCCGACGGGAGCCGCGTCCCGCCCGGCGGCGGGCCCGGCCGGCGGGCAATCCGAGGACTGGCGGGAGCAGCTCGGCAGCGCGCTCATCGGCCTCGGCTACGCCCCGCGCGAGGCGGAGGACGCGGTCACCGCGGTGGCGCCGCAGGCGGAGGAAATCGCCGCCGCCGGTGGGCGCCCGCCCGTCCCGCAACTGCTGCGCTCGGCCTTGCAGAGCCTCAACCGCGCCCGCTGACCTGCCCCGGCCGGGCCCGCCGGGCACCGCCCGCCGAGGCCGGTACCACCCACGACCTGCGAGGAAGATCCGGCGATGAACTGGGACGACGACCGTGCACCCGAGGGGGAGGAGCGCCTGGTCGATGCCGGCGCGGACAGCGAGGAGACGGCGGTCGAGGCCGCGCTCCGGCCCAAGGACCTCAGCGAGTTCGTGGGCCAGCGCAAGGTCCGCGAACAGCTCGATCTGGTGCTGCGCGCCGCCCGCCAGCGCGAGGCGACGGCCGACCACGTCCTGCTCTCCGGAGCGCCGGGGTTGGGCAAGACGACCCTGTCCATGATCATCGCCGCGGAGATGGGCGCCCCGATCCGCATCACCTCGGGGCCCGCCATCCAGCACGCCGGGGACCTGGCCGCCATCCTCTCGTCGCTCCAGGAGGGAGAGGTGTTCTTCCTGGACGAGATCCACCGGATGTCCAGGCCGGCCGAGGAGATGCTCTACATGGCGATGGAGGACTTCCGGGTGGACGTGATCGTGGGCAAGGGCCCCGGCGCCACCGCAATCCCCCTGGAGCTGCCCCCCTTCACCCTGGTCGGTGCCACCACCAGGGCCGGACTGCTGCCGCCACCGCTGCGCGACCGCTTCGGGTTCACCGCGCACATGGAATTCTACGAGCCGGGGGAACTGGAACAGGTGATCCACCGTTCCGCCGGACTGCTGGACGTGCGCACCGACGCGGAGGGGGCCGCGGAGATCGCCGGGCGCTCCCGCGGCACCCCGCGGATCGCCAACCGGCTGCTGCGCCGGGTCCGCGACTACGCCCAGGTCAAGGCGGACGGCGCGATCACCCGGGAGATCGCCGAGCGGGCGCTGGCGGTGTACGAGGTGGACATGCGGGGGCTCGACCGGCTCGACCGAGGGGTGCTGGAGGCGCTGCTCAAGCTGTTCGGCGGCGGTCCCGTCGGCCTGTCCACGCTGGCCGTGGCCGTGGGGGAGGAGCGGGAGACCGTCGAGGAGGTGGCCGAGCCCTTCCTGGTCCGGGAGGGACTGCTGGCCCGAACCCCCCGTGGGCGGGTGGCCACTCCCGCGGCCTGGGCACACCTGGGGCTGACGCCGCCCCCGCAAGCGGCCGCGCCGGGGCAGGCCGGGCTGTTCGGCGCGTGAGAGGGCGTACCGGAGCGCACCCCGGAACCTCTGCCGGGCACCGGACGTTGTTCCACAGGTGCGGGCTCGCTTAGACTCCGCCGACGCCGTCTCTCGCGGTCGGCGCGACCGTCCCCCAACCCAGGCCGCCCCCCGCGGTCATACGAAGGAAACTCTTCCGCCGTGGATATCGCAATTCTCCTCCCCTTCATCGTGCTCATCGGCGCCATGTTCCTGATGACCCGATCGGCCAAGAAGAAGCAGCAGCAGGCCGTGCAGATGCGTGACCAGATGCAGTCCGGCACCGGTGTCCGGACCATCGGCGGCATGTACGCCAGGGTCGAGGAGGTCGGCGAGGACACGGTCCTCCTGGAGATCTCCCCGGGTCTGCACGCCCGCTACGCCAAGAACGCCATCGGCGCGGTCCTGGAGGACGACGAGTTCGACGAGATCGTCAACGGTGTCACCCGCACCGACGACGAGGAGTCCCCGGTGGTGCCGGACGACGCCTCCTCGCTGACCGGCTCCGAGGAGACCGGCCCGGGCGAGAAGATCGACCTCGGTAAGGACGACGACGCCTCCCGCCCCGCGGACTCCGAGACGGAGACCAGGGACGGCGAGCGCGGCGAGGACGGCAAGAAGTAAGGGCCCGCGCCGCCGGGCCCCCGGGCCCGAAGGGCGCCGCATGTTCCGCACACCACTTCGCGTGCCGCGCGGTGACCGACGCGCGCGGGCGGCTGGACAGGGAGATACGAGAAGGTGGCGACACCGAAGAAGCGGCGCAGTTCCCCGCGGGGGCAGGGGAAACCCTGGCGCCCCCTAGGGCTGATCCTGGCACTGATGGTGGTCCTGACCGGCGGGATGCTGCTCACCGGGGCGAACACCCCACGCCTGGGCATCGACCTCGCCGGCGGTACGAGCATCACGCTCTCGGCCAAGGACCAACCCGGTGAGGAGAGCGCCGTCACCGAGGCCAACATGAAGACCGCCGTGTCGATCATCGACCGCCGCGTCAACGGTCTCGGCGTCTCCGAGGCCGAGGTGGCCACCCAGGGCGACCGCAACATCACCGTCAACATCCCCCGGGGCACCGACGAGCAGCAGGCCAGGGAGCAGGTCGGTACGACTGCCGAGCTCGCCTTCCGCACCGTGCAGAACGTCGCCCCGGCGGCCGCGGCTCCTGCGGACGAGCCGACCGGCGAGGCCTCGGCCGGTGCCGAGGACGGCGGGGAACAGGGCGACAGCGCCGAGGAACCCTCGCAGGACGAGAGCGCTAGCCCCGGCTCCGAAGCCACCGGGGAGCCCTCCGACGGCACGCAGGGCCGCAGCGTCCCGGAGGCGCTCAAGGCCGACCCCTCCGACGAGCCCGACGCCTCCGGCTCGCCCGAGGAGTCCGGCGAACCCGATGCGTCCACCGACCCGCAGGAGGACCCGGCCGCCGGTGACGGCGGCGTGCCCGCCGCGTTGACCGAGGAGTTCGAGGAGCTGGACTGCAGCACCGCCGCGGCCCGAGCCGAGGCGGGCCAGCAGGTCGCGGCCGCGGACAACTCCGACCCGGTCGTCGCCTGCGACCAGGAGGGCCAGTTCAAGTACGTGCTCGGCGCCGTCGAGGTGCCCGGTACCGACGTGGACGGCGCCGAGGCCGTGTTCGACCAGCAGCGCACCATGTGGATCGTCACGATGGAGTTCAACTCGGCCGGTGCGAAGAAGTTCGCGGACATCACCGGTCGGATCTCCCAGCTCCCGCAGCCGCAGAACCAGTTCGCCATCACCCTGGACGGCGAGGTCGTCTCCGCTCCGTCGGTGAGTTCGCGGATCGGCGGCGGCAGCGCGGAGATCTCCGGCAGTTTCAACCAGGACTCCGCGGCCGACCTGGCCAACGTGCTGAAGTTCGGCGCCCTGCCGATCAGCTTCGAGGAAGCCAACGTCGTCACCATCTCCCCCTCGCTGGGCGGGGAGCAGCTCAAGGCGGGTCTGGTCGCCGGAGCCATCGGCCTCGCCCTCGTGGCGCTCTACCTCTTCTTCTACTACCGGGTACTGGCCCTGGTGGCCATCACCAGCCTGCTGGCCATGGGCGGTCTGACCTACGTCATCATGACGCTCCTCGGACCGGGCATCGGGTTCGCGCTCAGCCTGCCGGCGGTGTGCGGCGCCATCGTCGCCATCGGCATCACCGCGGACTCGTTCATCGTCTACTTCGAACGGATCCGGGACGAGGTGCGTGAGGGCCGCTCCATCCGGCCGGCCATCGAACGCGCCTGGCCCCGCGCCCGGCACACCATCCTCGTCTCCGACGTGGTGTCCTTCCTGGCCGCCGTGGTGCTCTTCTTCGCCGCCGTCGGCTCCGTCCAGGGCTTCGCCTTCGTGCTGGGCCTGACCACGCTGCTGGACGTGCTCGTGGTGTTCCTGATGACCAAGCCGCTGACCAGCATCCTGGCCCGGCGCGAGTTCTTCGCCAGTGGGCACCCGTGGTCCGGACTCGACCCCAAGCGCCTCGGCTCACGCCCGCCGCTCCGTCGCCGCACGACCGGCCGCGCCGAACCGAAGGAGGCCTGAGATGTCACGCATCGGTGAGCTCGGCGGGAAGCTGTACCGCGGGGAGGCGACCTTCGAGTTCGTCAAGCGCCGCAGGATCTGGTACGCGATCTCGGCCCTGCTGATCGCCATCTCGCTCGGCGGCCTGGGGGCCAAGGGCCTCTTCATGGGCGTCGAGTTCCAGGGCGGCGCGGTCTTCACCACCCCGCCGACCGAGATCTCGGTGGAGGAGGCGCGGGTGCAGGCACAGGAGGCCTCCGGCAACGAGGCCCGCGTGCAGCGGCTGGGCAGCGGGTCGCTGCGGATCACGGTCACCGGACTCGACACCGAGACCTCCAACTCGACCCGCGGGGCACTCGCCGACACCCTCGGCATCGCCACCGAGGACCTCGACGCGGAGCTGGTCGGCCCGAGCTGGGGCGAGCAGATGACCAGCAAGGCCGTCACCGGCATGGTGATCTTCCTGGTGCTGGTGAGCGTCTACCTGGCGATCACCTTCGAGTGGCGGATGGCCGCGGCGGCGCTCGTCGCCCTGATTCACGACCTGGTGATCACGGTCGGCGTCTACGCCCTCGTGGGATTCGAGGTGACCCCGGGCACCGTGGTCGGCGTGCTGACCATCCTCGGTTACTCGCTGTACGACACCGTCGTGGTGTTCGACAAGGTCAACGAGAACACCAGGGGGCTGACCAAGCAGAACCGGTTCACGTACTCCGAACTGGCGAACCTCGGTCTGAACTCCACCCTGATCCGCTCGGTGAACACCTCGATCGTCGCCCTGCTGCCGGTCGGCGGCCTGCTCTTCATCGGCGCGGGTCTGCTCGGCGGCGGCATGCTCAAGGACATCGCCCTGTCGTTGTTCGTGGGCCTCACCGCCGGTACCTACTCCTCGATCATGATCGCCACCCCGGTGGTGGTCGACCTCAAGCTCCGCGAGCCCGAGGTGAAGGCGCACGACCGACGGGTGATGGCCAAGCGGGAGAAGGCCGGCTGGGCCGGTCCCGAGGACTGGACCGACGAGGACGACAACGCCGACGAGCCCCCGGCCGACCGGCCCGCACCCGCGGCCCCGGCGACCGCCGGTTCCGCCCCCGGCCCGCGCCAGGGCACCGCGGCCCGCGGCAGCCGCCGCGGCGGAGCCTCCGGAAAGCGGCGGTGAGCGGGGTGGGGACCGCGGTGACCGAATCGGGTGACCTGGCCGAGCTGCTGCTCAGCCGGATTCGCGACGTGGCCGACCATCCGCAGCCCGGGGTGGTGTTCAAGGACATCACCCCGCTGCTGGCGGATCCGGTCGCCTTCCGCGCGCTGACCGAGGCGCTGGCCGCGCTCTGCGTGGAGCACGGCGCCACCAAGGTCGCCGGTCTGGAGGCCCGCGGTTTCATCCTGGCCGCGCCGGTGGCCGTGCGGGCCGGGCTCGGGTTCGTCCCCGTCCGCAAGGCGGGCAAGCTCCCGGGCGCCACCCTGTCGCAGGCATACGACCTGGAGTACGGCCAGGCCGAGATCGAGGTGCACGCCGAGGACCTCGGCGCGGACGACCGGGTCCTGGTGATCGACGACGTCCTCGCCACCGGCGGCACGGCCGAGGCGTCGATCACGCTCATCCAGCGCGCCGGTGCCCGCGTGGCGGGTGTCGCCGTGCTGCTCGAACTGGGTTTCCTCGGTGGCCGGGAACGGCTGGCGGGGGCTCTCGCGGGCATCCCGCTGGACTCCCTGGTGGCCGTCTGACCAGGGAGCCCGAGCGCACACGACGGGCCGCCGGCGACTGCGCCGGCGGCCCGTCGTGCCGTGTACGACCGCTCCCGCCCGGGATGCCCCCGGCGCCGCGGCCGCCCCGGGTCGATACGATGGCAGTCCGACCCCCGGAAGGGGCCGGACGCGCTTGAGGAGTGCTCTTGCCAGACGACGCCCAGCCGCTCGCCGCCGCCCGGCGGCAGAACAGCGAACCGCTTGCGTCCGCGTCGGGTACCGGCGCGGACGACGGACGGTCCGGCGCGGGGGAGGGCGGCAGCTCCCGGCCCGCCGAGCGGCCGGCGGCCGGAGGCCGGAGTTCCGGCGGCCGTGACGCCCCCGGGCACGGGAGCGCCGGGGTGGCTCCCGCCTCCGAGAGCGAGCAGGCTGAGGCGCCGCAGACCCGGCCGGGGAAGTCGCGCAAGAAGCGGCAGGGCTCCGCCCGCAGCCGGAGCGCCGGGACGGAGAACGGCAGTGGCGGGGAGGCGCCCGCGGCCGGCACCGCTCCGGGTTCCGAGACGCTGCCCGACGCGCAGCCCCCGGTGCCCGCCCGTGCCGTCTCCGGTGTCTCCGGCCGGTCCGGTTCCTCCAACCGGGTGCGCGCCAGGCTGGCCCGGCTCGGGGTGCAGCGCTCCACGCCGTACAACCCCGTACTGGAGCCGCTGCTGCGGATAGTGCGCGGCAACGACCCCAAGGCCGACACGGCGGTGCTGCGGCAGATCGAGCGCGCCTACCAGGTCGCCGAGCGCTGGCACCGCGGCCAGAAGCGCAAGAGCGGCGACCCGTACATCACGCATCCGCTGGCGGTCACCACCATCCTCGCCGAACTCGGCATGGACCCGGCGACGCTGATGGCCGGGCTGCTGCACGACACGGTCGAGGACACCGAGTACGGCCTGGAGACCCTGCGCCGGGACTTCGGCGACCAGGTCGCGCTCCTGGTGGACGGCGTCACGAAGCTGGACAAGGTCAAGTTCGGCGAGGCGGCGCAGGCGGAGACCGTGCGCAAGATGGTCGTCGCCATGGCCAAGGACCCGCGGGTCCTGGTGATCAAACTCGCCGACCGGCTGCACAACATGCGCACGATGCGCTTCCTGCGCCGTGAGAAGCAGGAGCAGAAGGCCCGCGAGACGCTGGAGATCTACGCACCGCTGGCCCACCGGCTGGGCATGAACACCATCAAGTGGGAGCTGGAGGACCTCGCCTTCGCGATCCTCTACCCCAAGATGTACGACGAGATCGTGCGCCTGGTGGCCGAGCGCGCCCCGAAGCGGGACGAGTACCTCGCCACCGTCACCGACGAGGTGCAGGCTGACCTGCGCGGTGCCCGGATCAAGGCCACGGTCACCGGGCGGCCCAAGCACTACTACTCCGTCTACCAGAAGATGATCGTGCGGGGCCGCGACTTCGCGGAGATCTACGACCTGGTCGGCATCCGGGTCCTGGTGGACACCGTCCGGGACTGCTACGCGGCGCTGGGCACCGTGCACGCGCGGTGGAACCCCGTCCCGGGGCGGTTCAAGGACTACATCGCGATGCCCAAGTTCAACATGTACCAGTCGCTGCACACGACGGTGATCGGTCCCGGCGGCAAGCCCGTCGAACTGCAGATCCGCACCTTCGACATGCACCGCCGCGCCGAGTACGGCATCGCCGCGCACTGGAAGTACAAGCAGGAGGCCGTCGCCGGTGCCTCCAAGGTGCGCACCGACGTGCCCCGGCACGTCGGCAAGGGCCAGGACACCCTCAACGACATGGCCTGGCTGCGCCAACTGCTCGACTGGCAGAAGGAGACCGAGGACCCCGGCGAGTTCCTGGAGTCGCTGCGCTTCGACCTGTCCGTCAACGAGGTCTTCGTCTTCACCCCGAAGGGCGACGTCATCGCCCTGCCCGCGGGCGCCACACCGGTGGACTTCGCGTTCGCCGTGCACACCGAGGTCGGGTACCGCACCATCGGCGCGCGGGTGAACGGCCGGCTCGTCCCGCTGGAGTCCACCCTGGACAACGGCGACACCGTGGAGGTCTTCACCTCCAAGGCGTCCGGCGCGGGGCCCTCCCGGGACTGGCTGGGCTTCGTCAAGTCGCCCCGGGCCCGCAACAAGATCCGGGCCTGGTTCTCGCGGGAGCGCCGCGACGAGGCCATCGAGCAGGGCAAGGACGCCATCGCCCGGGCGATGCGGAAGCAGAACCTGCCGATCCAGCGCATCCTGACCGGCGACTCCCTGGTCACGCTGGCGCACGAGATGCGCTACCCGGACATCTCCTCGCTGTACGCGGCCATCGGCGAGGGCCACGTCACCGCCCAGAACGTCGTCCAGAAGCTGGTGCAGGCGCTCGGCGGCGAGGACGCCGCGAACGAGGACATCGCCGAGACCGCGCCGCCGCTGAACACCCGGAGCAAGCGGCGGTCGGCGGCGGACCCCGGGGTGGTCGTCAAAGGTGTCGAGGACGTCTGGGTGAAGCTGGCGCGCTGCTGCACCCCGGTGCCGGGCGATCCCATCATCGGCTTCGTCACCCGCGGCAGCGGGGTCTCGGTGCACCGCGCGGACTGCGTCAACGTCGACTCGCTCTCCCGCGAGCCGGAGCGGATCCTGGACGTCGAGTGGGCACCCACCCAGTCCTCGGTGTTCCTGGTCGCCATCCAGGTGGAGGCACTGGACCGCTCCCGGCTGCTCTCGGACGTCACCCGGGTGCTGTCCGACCAGCACGTCAACATCCTCTCGGCGGCCGTGCAGACCTCCCGGGACCGGGTGGCCACCTCGCGGTTCACCTTCGAGATGGGCGACCCCAAGCACCTCGGACACGTGCTGAAGGCCGTCCGCGGGGTGGAGGGCGTGTACGACGTCTACCGGGTCACGTCCACCCGCAAGTCCTGACGCCGGCCCGCCCGGACCCGAACGGCACCCCGCCCGCGACGGCCGCAGCACGCACGGTGCCCCGGAGACGCGGTCGGTCTCCGGGGCACCGTGCGTGGGCGGGGGAGGGGCCAGGACCTTCCGCGCCCCGGCCACGCGGTGCGTGACTCAGCCGCCGAACTCCTCCAGGCCCTTCAGCGCCTGGTCCAGCAGCGCCTGCCGGCCGGCGAGCTCCTTCTCCAGCTTCTCCGCCTTCGCGGTGTTGCCCGCCGCCCTGGCCTTGTCGGCCTGCTCACGGAGCTTGTCCACCGCGTCCTGCAACTGCCCGGTCAGCCCGGCCGCGCGCGCCCTGGCCTCGGGGTTGGTGCGCCGCCACTCGGTCTCCTCGGCCTCCATCAGAGCCCGCTCGACGGCCTGCATCCGGCCCTCGACCCTCGGCCTGGCGTCCCGCGGCACGTGCCCGACGGCGTCCCAGCGCTCGTTGACGCCGCGGAAGGCCGCCCTGGCCGCCTTCAGGTCCGTGATCGGCAGCAGCTTCTCGGCCTCGGCCGCCAGTTCCTCCTTGCGGGCGAGGTTCTCGCGCTGCTCGGCGTCCCGCTCGGCGAAGACCTCGCCGCGGGCCTGGAAGAAGACGTCCTGTGCGCCGCGGAACCGCTGCCACAGGTCGTCCTCGTGCTCCCGTTGGGCCCGCCCGGCGGCCTTCCACTCCTGCATCAGGTCCCGGTACTTGGCCGCGGTCGGGCCCCAGTCGCGCGAACCCGAGAGCGCCTCGGCCTCGGCGACCAGCTTCACCTTCCGCTGCCGGGCCTCCTCGCGCTGCGCGTCCAGCGCGGCGAAGTGCGCCTTGCGTCGCTTGGAGAAGGCCGACCTGGCGTGCGAGAACCGGTGCCACAGCTCGTCGTCGCTCTTGCGGTCCAGCCGCGGCAGTCCCTTCCAGGTGTCCACCAGCGCGCGCAGCCGCTCGCCGGAGGCCCTCCACTGCTCGCTCTGCGCCAGTTCCTCCGCCTCGGCGACCAGGGCCTCCTTGGCGGACCTGGCCTCCTCCGCCTGCTTGGCCTTCGCCGCCCTGCGCTCCTGGCGGCGGGCCTCGACGGTGCCCGCCAGCTTGTCCAACCGCTCGGTCAGCGCGGCCAGGTCGCCCACGGCGTGGTGCGCGTCCACCTGCTCGCGCAGGTGCTCGATGGCGGCCGTCGCGTCCTTCGTGGACAGGTCGGTGGTCCTCACCCGGCGTTCCAGGAGGCCGATCTCCACGACCAGGCCCTCGTACTTGCGCTCGAAGTAGGCGAGTGCCTCGTCGGGCGAGCCCGCCTGCCAGGATCCGACGACCTCCTCGCCGTCGGCGGTACGCACGTACACGGTCCCCGTCTCGTCGACGCGGCCCCACGGGTCGCTGCTCACAGCGCCTCCTCCACATGACGCCGGCGGGGCGCGGTGCCCCCGGCGTCGTCCACGGTTGTCGTCCGGCAGTCAGGTTCCCGGTGCAGGCGGCCCGGCCGGAGCGGGCCCGCACCACGCCAAACATAGGCGACCGGTGGCCGGGCTGTCCGCATCCGGCGCGAGGAGAAATGCCTCCCCGTCCGGGTCGCGGCGGCCCGGCCGGCGTCAGCCCTCGGCGACCTCCGCCCGGTCGATCACCACGGTCGCGTTGGGGACGGTCGCCGCGATCTCCTGGTCCTCGCGCGAACCGGCGTCGGCGATCTTGTTCAGGACGTCCATACCCTCGGTGATCTCACCGAAGGGCGTGTAGTCGGGCGGCAGCGGGCTGTCCTCGTATACCAGGAAGAACTGGCTGCCACCGGTGTCCCGGCCCTCGTCCGCCTGGGCGTTGTAGGTGTTCGCCATGGCCACCGTGCCCGCCGGGTACGTGCCGTCCGCCACCGCGGGGTCGTCCAGGTTCTCGTCCGGGATCGTGTAGCCGGGCCCGCCCTGTCCGGTGCCGGTCGGGTCGCCGCACTGGAGGACGAAGATGCCCTGGTCGACCAGCCGGTGGCACCGGGTGTGGTCGAAGTAGCCCTCCCCGGCGAGGAACGCGAAGGAGCTGACCGTCCGGGGGGCGTTCTCCGCGTCCAGCGTGATGCCGATGTCCCCGCAGGTGGTCTCCAGCGTCATGGTGTACGAGGCGGACCCGACCACGGTGAGCTCCGGCTCCTCCTTCCACTGCTGGTCGCCCGGCTCGCCCTCGGCGGGCTGCTCGCAGGGGTCCGGCGCCGCGCTGGGGGTGCTCTCGGCGGCGGTGTCCTCGCTCCCGGCCTCCTGGCCGTCGCCGCCGGCGCTCACCGCGGCCCAGGTGCCCCCGGCGCCCAGCAGGACGACCAGCAGCGCGGCAATCACCGTGTTGCGGGTCTTCGCGCGCTGACGCGCCGTGGCCCGCCGCCGCTGCTGGCGTTCGAACTTCTCGCGTGCGAGCTGCTTCCGCCGCTGCTCACTGGTGACCACGAGACCTCTTTTCCGTGTCGATGTCCGACCGGTTCCCCGCCCGGCTGCTGGAGTCCGCCCCGTACCGTATACGGGTTCGCGACGGCGGCGCCCGCGCCGGTAGGCTCGGGCGGGGACGCCGTCGGCCGCTGCCGGGCGTCCCGGCAGGCGGTGCGCCTGCCCGCCCAAGCTGCCGGACGACTGAAGGACGATCGTGCTCATTGCCGGGTTCCCCGCCGGGGCCTGGGGGACCAATTGTTATCTGGTCGCCCCCGCCGCCGGCGAGGAGTGCGTGATCATCGACCCGGGCCACCAGGCCGCCGACGGCGTCGCGGAGGCCGTCGCCAAGCACCGGCTGAAGCCGGTCGCCGTGGTCCTGACCCACGGTCACCTCGACCACGTCGCCTCGGTGGTACCGGTCTGCGGCGCGCACGACGTGCCCGCCTGGATCCACCCGGCCGACCGCTACATGATGAGCGACCCGGAGAAGGCGCTCGGCCGCGCCATCGGCCAGCCGCTGATGGGCGAGCTCACCGTCGGCGAACCGGACGACCTGCGGGAACTCGCGGACGGCGCCGCCCTGCGGCTGGCCGGCCTCGACCTGACCGTCTCGCACGCGCCCGGCCATACCGGGGGGTCGGTGACCTTCCGGATGCCCGAGCAGGCCGACGTACCGCCGGTCCTGTTCTCGGGCGACCTGCTGTTCGCCGGCTCCGTCGGACGCACCGACCTGCCCGGTGGCGACCCCGCCGAGATCCTCCGCTCTCTGGCACGAGTGTGCCTGCCGCTGGAGGACTCCACGGTGGTGCTCGCCGGGCACGGCCCCCAGACCACCATCGGTCGGGAGCGCGCCGCCAACCCGTTCCTGCGGGAAGTGGCCGACGGCCGGGGCCCCGACGCACCGTCGGCCCCACGACGAGGAATGTGACGAGAACTCCCGTGAGCACCTTTTCCGCCCCCCGGGGCACCTACGATCTGCTCCCGCCCGAGTCGGCGGACTTCCTCGCGGTCCGCGAGGCGCTCTCCGCGCCGCTGCGCCGCGCCGGCTACGGCTACGTCGAGACACCGGGGTTCGAGCAGGCAGAACTCTTCGCCCGCGGCGTCGGCGAGTCCACCGACATCGTGACCAAGGAGATGTACACCCTCACCACCAAGGGCGGCGACCGCCTGGCGCTGCGCCCCGAGGGCACCGCCTCGGTACTGCGGGCGGCGCTCCAGGCGAACCTGCACCGCGGAGCGCTGCCGGTCAAGCTCTGGTACTCCGGCTCGTACTACCGCTACGAACGCCCGCAGGCCGGCCGCTACCGGCACTTCTCGCAGGTCGGCGCGGAGGCGCTGGGCGCCGAGGACCCGGCGCTCGACGCCGAGCTGATCATCCTCGCCGTCGACGCCTACCGCTCGCTCGGGCTGCGCGGCTTCCGTCTGCTGCTGAACTCGCTCGGGGACGCCCGCTGCCGCCCGGACTACCGGGCCGCGCTCCAGGACTTCCTGTGCGGCCTCGACCTGGACGAGGAGACGCGGGCCCGGATCGGGATCAACCCGCTGCGGGTGCTCGACGACAAGCGTGAGGCCGTCCAGCAGCAGCTCGCCGACGCGCCGATGATGCGCGACCACCTGTGCGCCGAGTGCCGGGAGTACCACGAGCAGGTCCGTGCGCTGCTGACGGCGGCCGAGGTGGACTTCGAGGACGACCCGCGCCTGGTCCGCGGTCTGGACTACTACACCCGCACCACCTTCGAGTTCGTCCACGACGGCCTGGGCTCGCAGTCCGCGGTGGGCGGCGGCGGCCGGTACGACGGGCTCTCGGAGATGATCGGCGGTCCGGCGCTGCCCTCCGTCGGGTGGGCCCTGGGTGTCGACCGCACGGTCCTCGCGCTGCGCGCGGAGGGCGTCGCGCCCGCGCCCGCCGCCGGCACGGACGTCTTCGCCGTCCCCGTCGGCGAGGAGGCCAGGCGCGCGCTGTTCGGCATCGTCACCGCACTGCGCCGGCAGGGGGTCGCCGCCGACTTCGCACACGGCGGCAAGGGCATGAAGAACGCCATGAAGTCCGCCAACCGTTCCGGCGCCCGCTATGCGCTGGTGGCGGGGGAGCGCGACCTCGCCGAGGGCCTCGTGCAGGTGAAGGATCTGGGCACCGGCCAGCAGGCCGCCGTCGCGCTCGACGCGGCGGTGGCCGAGCTGGTGGCGAAACTCGGCTGACCCCCTTCTCGTTGAGGCGGGTGAGGCACAATGAGGCCAGCCCCCTGACGACAGGACGACACACGCCATGACGACGACGGCACCCACCGAAACGGCCGGCACCGACCGGCAGGATCCGCCTCCGGGAGGTGCCGTCGCCGCCGGGCGCGCCTTCGCGTGGCTGCTGGTCGTCACCGGTGCGGCCGGACTGCTGTCCGCCTGGGTGATCACCCTCGACAAGTTCAGGCTGCTCCAGGCGGAGGTCGACGGCACCGTCTTCACCCCGGGGTGCAGCCTGAATCCGGTGGTCTCCTGCGAGAACATCATGGAGAGCGACCAGGCCGCGGTCTTCGGTTTCCCGAACCCGATGCTCGGGCTGGTGACCTACGCGGTGGTCGTGTCCATCGGGGTCGCCGCGCTGTCCGGTGCCCGGCACCGGCGCTGGTTCTGGCTCGGCCTCCAGGCCGGCACCCTTTTCGGAGTCGGTTTCTGCACCTGGCTGATGTACCAGTCGCTCTACGAGATCAACGCGCTCTGCCTCTGGTGCAGCCTGGCGTGGGTGGCCACGGCGTTGATGTTCTGGTACACCCTCGTGCACAACGTCCGGCACCGGTTGCTGCCGGCTCCCGGGGGGCTGCGCGGCGCGCTGCTGGAGTTCCACTGGGTGCTGCCGGTGGTGCATGTCGGCATCATGGGCATGCTGGTCCTCACCCGCTGGTGGGACTTCTGGGTGAGCTGACACCGGAGCCCGGCGGAGGGCCGCAGCAGGCCGCGCTGCCGCGCCGGGCACCGTCCGGGCCGCCGCGGGTTGTCGGTGGGGTCGACTAGGGTTTCGGGCGTGGAACCCGATCTGTTCACTGCCGCTGCCGAGGACCGCCGGGAGGCCGATCCGTCCGCCAGCCCGCTCGCCGCCCGGATGCGCCCCCGCTCGCTCGACGACGTCGTGGGGCAGCAGCATCTCCTGCGCCCCGGGGCTCCGCTCCGGCGCCTGGTCGGCGAGGGCGGTGGCGGGCCCGCCGGCTCCTCCTCGGTGATCCTCTGGGGCCCGCCGGGCACCGGCAAGACGACCCTGGCGCACGTGGTCAGCCGGGCCACGGACGCCCGCTTCGTCGAGCTCTCCGCGATCACCGCCGGCGTCAAGGAGGTCCGTGCCGTCATCGAGGGCGCCCGGCGCTCCTCCGGCGCGTACGGCAAGGACACCGTCCTCTTCCTGGACGAGATCCACCGCTTCAGCAAGGCGCAGCAGGACTCGCTGCTGCCCGCGGTGGAGAACCGGTGGGTCACCCTCATCGCCGCGACCACCGAGAACCCGTACTTCTCGGTCATTTCGCCACTACTCTCCCGCTCGCTGCTGCTCACCCTGGAACCGCTCACCGAGGAGGACCTGCGCGGCCTGCTTCGCCGCGCGGTGTCCGACGAGCGCGGACTGGCGGACGCCGTCTCCCTTCCGGAGGACTCCGAGGGCCACCTGCTGCGGATAGCCGGCGGCGACGCCCGGCGGGCGCTGACGGCCCTGGAGGCCGGGGCCGGGGCGGCCATGGCCAAGGGCGAGAGCAGCGTCACGCTCCGGACCCTGGAGGAGGCCGTCGACCGCGCCGCGGTGACGTACGACCGGGACGGCGACCAGCACTACGACGTCTCCAGCGCCCTGATCAAGTCCATCCGCGGCTCGGACGTGGACGCGGCGCTGCACTACCTCGCCCGGATGATCGAGGCGGGCGAGGACCCGCGGTTCATCGCCCGCAGGCTGATGATCTCGGCGAGCGAGGACATCGGCCTGGCCGATCCCAGCGCGTTGCAGACGGCGGTGACGGCGGCCCAGGCGGTCGCCATGATCGGCTTCCCGGAGGCCAGGATCACTCTCGGGCAGGCCACCGTCGCGCTCGCGCTGGCACCCAAGTCCAACGCCGCCTACCTGGCGATCGACGCGGCGCTCGCCGACGTCAGGGCGGGTCTGGCCGGGCCGGTGCCGGGCCACCTGCGCGACGGCCACTACCCCGGGGCGAAGAAGCTCGGCCACGGCGAGGGGTACCGCTATCCGCACGACGTGCCGGGCGGTATCGCGGCGCAGCAGTACGCGCCCGACGAGGTGCACGGCAAGGAGTACTACCACCCGACCCGGTACGGCGCGGAGGCCCGCTACGCCGACGTCGTCGAACGCGTACGCGGCCGGCTGCGCGGGGAGTCCCCGGAGAGCGGTTGAGGCAGGTGCGCCCCGGCCGTGCGCCCCTGCCCCGCGGCCCGCCCCTGCCGGGGTCAGCGGCCTTCCTCCGCCGCCTCGAAGAGCCGGTGCATCGCCAGGCGGAGTTCGGCGACGTCGCGGACGGGTTCGGGGAACTCGAAGCGCACGTCGAAGCCCCCGGACGTGCCGCAGTAGCGGATACGGAGTCCGTGCCTGTCCAGGGCCAGCGGGACGGCGCGACGGGCGCCCGGGCAGTGTGCCGTCTCCCCGTGCCCGAGCAGCGCGCGCAGCCGCTGCACCTGGTCGCCGTGGGCGGCGGCCAGGTGCTGGAGCAGTTCGGCCTCGTGCGGGGCGAGCGGGTCGGGCTCGGCCGCGGAGAAGTCCTCGGGCTCCACCTGCTCGGTGCCCCAGAGGTCTTCGACGTGTGCCTCCGCCACCTCCAGGCGGAGCATCATCCACCCGGGGCCGGTCGGGTCGGGGCCGCCGGGGACCCGAACGGTGAGCAGCCGGGCGCTGCCGGTGCGGTCGCCGCCGCGGACCGGGGTGAGCCAGCCGGCTACCTGGGCCCGTCCCCGGATGCGGTGCGGGACCGAGACGGGGGCGACGTCGGTGATCTCCATCACCGCGCGGACGTCGTCGTGCTGGGCGTATGCTGCGGTGCGAGCGGCCGGAGAGTTCGCCGGGACCAGCACGACCACGTCTCCGTCGGCGTTCACGGTTCTCGACTCCGGCACCCCGCAACCGGGCTCCCCGGGCCCGATTCCCGGAATTCCCAGGGTTGCGGATACGCTGGACTCCACGAGGGTGCGCACCCGCTCGGCAGCCGTGGGCTGTCGCGGGTCTTCTTCCATGGGACGCGGCTGACCCGTCCCGGCATCGTGATCGGTGCTGGGCAGGGGGATCCCAGGTCGAAACATGCGTTTCTCCTCCGCTAAGGTAAACCTAACCTAACCTACATGGAGGTTCGTTCCACGTGAACCAGTCGCGTCCCAAGGTCAAGAAGTCGCGTGCGCTCGGCATCGCGCTGACCCCGAAGGCCGTCAAGTACTTCGAGCAGCGCCCCTACCCGCCGGGTGAGCACGGCCGGGGCCGCAAGCAGAACAGTGACTACAAGGTCCGTCTGCTGGAGAAGCAGCGCCTGCGGGCGCAGTACGACATCAGCGAGAAGCAGATGGCCCGTGCCTACGACCGCGCTCGGAAGGTCGACGGCAAGACGGGCGAGGCCCTGATCATCGAGCTTGAGCGCCGTCTGGACGCGCTCGTCCTGCGGTCGGGAATCGCCCGCACGATCTACCAGGCCCGCCAGATGGTGGTCCACGGTCACATCGACGTCAACGGTCGGAAGGTCGACAAGCCGTCCTTCCGGGTGAGCCCGGACGACGTCGTCATGGTCCGCGAGCGCAGCCGCAGCAAGCACCCCTTCCAGGTGGCCCGCGAGGGTGGCTACGACACGGACGGCGAGACCCCGCGCTACCTGGAGGTCAACCTCCCGGCGCTGGCGTTCCGCCTGGACCGCGACCCGAACCGCAAAGAGGTTCCGGTCATCTGCGACGAGCAGCTCGTCGTCGAGTACTACGCCCGCTGATCCGGCCGGCCGCCCGTAGCGGCCGGACCGATCGAGCGAGTCAGTCCCCTGCCTCACCGCGCCGCACGGCCGGTGGGGCAGGGGTGTTTCCGGGGTGCCCGGTGGCCGCCTGGTCCGAACCGCACGGTGCCGGGTCGAGCCGGTCCGCCCCCTCCGGCAGCGCGGACGCCGCTTCCTCACGGGCGGCCGCCGCGGCCGACCGGCGGCTTCGGCCGGGCGGCACGGCGACGGCCCTGCGTACCGCCGCGTCGAGGTCCAGCCTCCCGCCCACCCGCAGCAGCCGCGCGTACTCCGACTCGCCGAGCGCGCTCCGCGCCAGTTCCGCGCACCGCAGGTGCGGGGCCGAGAAGTACCGGGAGCCGAACAGCTTCGGGCCGACCAGCGGCCAGACGGCCCCGGCCGCCCCCTGGAGCACCGCCGCCTCGGACGGCCGTCCGTCCGTCGCGGTGACCAGCGCCAGCAGCTCCAGCCCCAGCGCCAGCCCCAGCAGGTCGTGGAAGGCGTGGTTGATGACCAGGCACTCGGTGAGCAGGCCCCTGGCCCGGAGCACGTCCCCGCGGCTCAGGGCGGCGAAGCCCAGCACGTGCAGGGCGTAGGCCAGGGTCCAGCGCTCCCCGTGATCCCCGCAGATCGCCCTGACCTCCTCGCAGAGCGTCTCGGCACCCGCCAGGTCGCCCTTGTGCGCCAGCGCCATGGCCAGCTCCACCTGGCCCATCAGGACGTTGCTGTTGAGCTCCCCGACCGCGCGGTACTCCGCCAGGGCCCGGCGGAACATCCGCTCGGCGCGCGGCAGGTCGTCGGAGAGCAGCGCCAGGCATCCGATCCGGTGCCCGGCGTAGGCGGCGGCCAGGGCGTTGCCGGTCAGGTTCGCGCCCTCCCGGCACTCCCGGAGCGCGGCCACGGCGCCCGCCACATCACCCTGGAGCACCGAGGTGTAGCCGGTCACCCACAGTGCCTTCAACCGGGACTCCACATGGTCGCAGGGCTGGTCGAGCGCCCGCTCCAGCCAGTGGCGGCCCTCGGCGAGCTGGCCGCAGCCCACCCAGTAGAACCACAGGGTGCCCGCCAGGTGCTGCCCGAGGTGCGTGTCCACCGGGTCCTCCAGGCTGAACCCCAGTGCGGCGCGCAGCTGCGGCAGCTCCTCCTCCACCTTCTCCTTGACCTGCTCCTGCCGGGAACTGAACCAGTCCGACTCGCACCAGGTGGCCAGACCGACGTACCAGTCGCGGTGCCGCCGGCGCATCCGCCCGGTGTCGCCGAGCGCGTCGAGCCAGCCGCGGCCGTAGTCCCGGAGCGTGTCCAGCATCCGGTAGCGGACGCCCCGCGCCCCCTCCTCCCGGAGGAGCACCGACTGCCCGACGAGGGCGGCCAGCACGTCGAACAGCTCCTCCGCCGGAAGCTCGGAGCCGGAGCAGACGTACTCCGCCGCCTCCAGGTCGAAGTTGCCGGCGAACACCGAGAGCCGGGCCCACAGCAGGCGCTCCGGACCGGAGCACAGCTCGTGGCTCCAGCCGACGGCGGTGCGCAGCGCGCGGTGCCGGGACGGTGCCTGCCGCGGGCCGCCGACGAGCAGCCGGAACCGGTCGTCCGTCCGTTCCAGCAACTGGTCGACCGACAGCGCACGCAACTGCCCCGCCGCCAACTCCAGTGCCAGCGGGATGCCCTCCAGCCGGCGGCAGAGCCGCCGCACCTGCTCCCGGTTCTCCGGGCCGACCGTGAACGAGGGCACGACGGCGGCGGCGCGGGCCGCGAACAGCTCCGCCGCACCGTCCTCGTGGTCCGCGGCGACCCCGGCCGACGCCGGACCGGTCCCGCTGCCGGTGCGGACGGCGGTGCCGAGCGGTGCGAGAGGGACGGTGTGCTCTCCCGGTACGCCGAGCGGACGCCGGCCGGTGGCCAGCACCCGCAGCTCCGGTGCCGCCCTGAGCAGGTCGTGGACCAGTTCCGCGGCCTCCTCCACGAGGTGCTCGAAACCGTCCAGGACCAGTAGCGTGCGCCGCCCGGCTAACCGCTCGCGCAGCACGGCGCGGACCGGGCGTCCGCCCGCGTCGGGGAGCCCCACCGCCTCGGCCGCGGCGAGGTCGAGCACGCCGTCGGCAGTGAGGAGCCCCGCCTCCACCAGCCGCACTCCGTCCGGGAAGCGCGCACGGACGCGCCGGGCGGTGTGCCGGGCCAGCCGGCTCTTGCCGATCCCCGCGGCGCCGGTGACGGTCACCAGCCGGGCGCCGGTCAGGCAGCGGTCCAGCGCCTCCAGTTCGGCGCCGCGTCCTACGAACGTGTCGAGTTCCGCGGGGAGGTTGTCCGGGCGGTCCGGTCGGGGAAGGGCGTCGTGGCGCCTGCGCTCTCGCATGGGACACGGAGCGTACTGACCGGTGCGCGCACCGTACAACCGTCCGTGCGCCACCGTCCTCCGCGCCGGTGGTGCACGGGGCCGGTCGCCTTCGCCGGACGCGCAGACGGCCCCGCCCCGGCAATCCGTTACGGGACAGCACCGGTGGCGCGATAAGGTCGTTGTCCGTCGGCGCACCGGGAGCGGCGCGTTTCCGGGAACCGGCGCGGCGGCCGGGGATGCCGAGCGGCGTTCCGGGTACTGCCCGAGTGAGTACTTCCCAAGACCAACCGATGTGACGGAAGCGGTGCGCTGTGTCCGGTGGAGAGGTGGCCGGCCTCCTGGTGGCCGTCTTCTGGGCGATCCTGGTGTCCTTCCTCGCCGTGGTGCTGGTGAGACTGGCCCAGACGCTCAGGGCCGCCACCGATCTGGTGGCGGGAGTGACCGAGAAGGCCGTACCCCTGTTGGGCGAGGCCTCGGCGACGGTGCGTTCCGCGCAGAGCCAGCTGGAACGGGTCGACGCCATCGCGTCGGACGTCCAGGAGGTCGCCTCGAACGCCTCGGCGCTCTCGTCCACCGTCTCCACCGCGTTCGGCGGCCCCCTCGTCAAGGTCGCGGCCTTCGGGTACGGGGTGCGCCGGGCACTGGGCCGCCGGTCCACGCCGCCGACCCCCCGCCGCACCGTCGTGCTCGGCCGCTCTGTGCCGCGGGCCCGCCGCGGCGGGCGGCGCGACCGCGGAAAGGACTGATGCCGCAATGTTCCGTCGAGTCTTCTGGTTCGGAGCGGGCGCCGCCACCGGCGTCTGGGCCACCCACAAGGTCAACCGCAAGCTCCGCGCGCTCACCCCGGAGTCCCTGGCCGCCCGCGCGGCGGACCGGGCCGTCGACACCGGGCACCGACTGCGCGAACTCGCCGGCGAGGTCCGCTCCGCGATGGCGCAGCGGGAGGACGAACTCCAGGACGCGCTGGGTCTGCACGCCCACCCGGACGACGCCGCACCCGCCGCGCTGCGCCCGGGCGGCACCGGCCCGGCGGCCTTCCCCGCCGGGCCGCAGCAGCACCGCCGGGCCGAACTCGGCCCGCACCACCGAACGACCGGAAACGAGGACCACTGATGGAGTCGGCTGAAATCCGCCGCCGCTGGCTGAGCTTCTTCGAGGAGCGTGGGCACACCGTCGTGCCGTCGGCGTCGCTGATCGCGGACGACCCGACGCTGCTGCTGGTCCCGGCCGGCATGGTCCCGTTCAAGCCGTACTTCCTCGGCGAGGTCAAGCCTCCCTACGCCCGCGCCACCAGCGTGCAGAAGTGCGTCCGCACCCCGGACATCGAGGAGGTCGGCAAGACCACCCGGCACGGGACCTTCTTCCAGATGTGCGGCAACTTCTCCTTCGGCGACTACTTCAAGCAGGGCGCCATCGAGCTGGCCTGGGAGCTGCTGACCTCCTCCGTGGCGGCCGGCGGCTACGGCCTCGACCCCGAGCGCCTGTGGATCACCGTCTACGAGCAGGACGAGGAGGCCGAGCGGATCTGGCGCGACGTGGTCGGCGTGCCCGCCGAGCGGATCCAGCGTCTCGGCATGGCCGACAACTACTGGTCGATGGGCGTCCCGGGCCCCTGCGGCCCCTGCTCGGAGGTCAACTACGACCGCGGCCCGGAGTTCGGGCCCGAGGGCGGTCCTGCCGTCAACGACGAGCGGTACGTGGAGATCTGGAACCTGGTCTTCATGCAGTACGAGCGCGGCGAGGGCACGGGCAAGGACAGCTTCCCGATCCTCGGCGACCTGCCGAGCCAGAACATCGACACCGGCCTCGGCCTGGAACGCCTCGCGATGATCCTCCAGGGCGTCCGGAACATGTACGAGACCGACACCCTGCGCGTCGTGATGGACCGGGCCACCCGGCTCACCGGCGTCCACTACGGCGCCACCGAGGACACCGACGTCTCGCTCCGGGTGGTCGCCGACCACCTGCGCACCTCGGTGATGCTCATCGGTGACGGCGTCACTCCCGGCAACGAGGGCCGTGGCTACGTCCTGCGCCGCATCATGCGCCGGGCCATCCGGAACATGCGGCTGCTCGGCGCCACCGAGCCCGTGGTGGGCGAGCTGGTCGACGTGGTGCTCACGACCATGGGCCGGCAGTACCCCGAGCTGCTCACCGACCGCACCCGCATCGAGACGGTCGCGCTGGCAGAGGAGCTGGCCTTCCTGAAGACGCTGCGGGCCGGGACGAACATCCTGGACTCCGCCGTCAGCGAGACCAAGTCCGCCGGCGGCACGGTCCTCTCCGGGGGCCAGGCCTTCCTGCTCCACGACACCTGGGGCTTCCCGATCGACCTCACCCTGGAGATGGCCGCCGAACAGGGCCTCCGGGTGGACGAGGACGGCTTCCGGCGCCTGATGCGCGAGCAGCGCGACCGGGCCAAGGCCGACGCCCGCGCCAAGAAGACCGGCCACGCCGACCTGTCGGCCTACCGCCAGGTCGCGGACACCGCCGGCACGACCGAGTTCACCGGCTACGCGCACACCGAGGGCGAGGCCTCGATCGTCGGACTCCTCGTCGGCGGAGTCAGCTCGCCCGCCGCCCAGGAGGGCGACGAGGTCGAGGTGGTGCTCGACCGCACGCCGTTCTACGCCGAGGGCGGCGGCCAGCTCGCCGACACCGGCCGCATCAGGCTGGACAGCGGAGCCGCTATCGAGGTCCGGGACGTCCAGCAGCCGGTCGCCGGTGTGACCGTGCACAAGGGCGTCGTCCAGGTGGGTGAGGTGACCGTCGGGGCCGGGGCGCACTCCACCATCGACGTCGACCGCCGCCGTGCCATCGCCCGCGCGCACAGCGCCACGCACCTGACGCACCAGGCACTGCGGGATGCCCTGGGCCCCACCGCCGCGCAGGCCGGCTCGGAGAACTCGCCGGGCCGGTTCCGGTTCGACTTCGGCTCCCCGGCCGCGGTGCCCGGAAGCGTGCTCGGCGACGTCGAGCAGAAGATCAACGAGGTCCTCGGCCGGGAGCTGGACGTGCAGGCCGAGGTCATGAGCATGGAGGACGCCCGCAAGCAGGGAGCCATCGCCGAGTTCGGCGAGAAGTACGGCGACCGGGTCCGCGTCGTGACGATCGGCGACTTCTCCAAGGAGCTCTGCGGCGGCACCCACGTGCACAACACCGCGCAGCTCGGCCTGGTGAAGCTGCTCGGAGAGTCCTCCATCGGCTCCGGGGTCCGTCGGGTGGAGGCCCTGGTCGGCACCGATGCGTACAACTTCCTGGCCAAGGAGCACACCGTCGTCGCCCAGCTGACCGAACTGGTCAAGGGGCGGCCGGAGGAGCTGCCGGAGAAGGTGTCCGGCATGCTGGCGAAGCTCAAGGAGGCCGAGAAGGAGATCGAGCGCTTCCGTGCGGAGAAGGTGCTCCAGGCCGCCGGAGGTCTGGCCCGGGAGGCCAAGGACGTCCGCGGTGTCGCGCTGGCCGCCGCCCGGGTGCCGGACGGCACCGCGGCCGACGACCTGCGCACGCTCGTCCTGGACGTGCGCAGCCGGGTCCCCGGGGACCGCCCCGCGGTGGTGGCGCTGTTCAGCGTGGTCAAGGAGCGCCCGCTCACCGTGATCGCCACCAACGAGGCCGCCAGGGAACGCGGCCTCAGGGCGGGCGACCTGGTCAGGGCCGCGGCGAAGACGCTGGGCGGCGGCGGAGGCGGCAAGCCGGACGTGGCCCAGGGCGGCGGCCAGGACCCGGCCGCCGTCGAGGACGCCCTGGCCGCCGTCGAACGACTGGTGGCGGAGAGCGCCGCATGATGCGCCGCGGACGCCGCCTCGCGGTCGACGTCGGGGACGCCCGGATCGGGGTCGCGAGCAGCGACCCCGACGGGCTCCTCGCCACTCCGGTGGAGACCGTCCCCGGCCGCGACCTTCCCGCCGCGCGCCGTCGGCTGACCGCACTCGTCGCCGCATACGAGCCGCTGGAGGTGGTCGTCGGCCTGCCCCGCTCGCTCAACGGGCGGGAGGGGCCGGCTGCGGCGAAGGTGCGCACCTTCGCCGCCCGGCTGGCTGCGGCGGTCGCGCCGGTCCCGGTGCGCCTGGTGGACGAGCGGATGAGTACGGTGACCGCGGCGCAGTCGATGCGTGCCTCCGGCGTGAACGCCAGGAAGGGTCGGGCACGTATTGACCAGGCGGCGGCGGTGGTGATCCTGCAGAGCGCCCTGGAGACCGAACGGGTGTCCGGCGCGCCGCCGGGGCAGTGTGTCGAAGTGGTTGTCTGATCGCAGTGCGGTAACGTTCCGCGCGACGCGAGAACGTTTCGAACGCCGTACGACAAGGGGCAGCGCGTCCGGGCGCGGCATAGGGGATCGATGAGCGAGTATGGCCGGGGCCGAGGCTCCCAACCGTGGTATCCCGAGGACCCGCTGTACGGCGACCAGGGGTGGAACGAGCGGCAGCAGGCCGGTCGGGACCCGCAGGACGGCAGCCAGCAGCAGTACTACCCGCAGGACGGCTCGGCGCAGCAGCAGTACTCCCCGCAGGCGCAGCACGACCCCTACCAGCAGGGCGGGCAGCAGCCGTACGCGCCGCAGGGCGCCGGGGCGTACCAGCAGCCGCAGCAGCCGTACTACCCGCAGGACGCCCAGCAGTACCAGCATCCGGGGCCGCAGGACCCTCAGCAGCAGTACGGGCCCCAGGGGCACGACCCGCAGCATCCGCAGCAGTACGACCCCCGGCACCCGCAGGGGTACGACCCGCAGCAGCACCCCCACCCGCAGCAGTACGAGCAGCACTACCCGCAGCAGGGCGGCTACGGGCAGCCGGGCTGGGACGGTGGCCCGACCGGCGTCGGGGACCCCTACGGCGAGCAACTGCCCCCGGACTCCTATGCGGCGCCGCAGGGAACGCAGGGCCGGGACGACCCCTACGGCACGCCGGACGCCTACCCGCCGCCGCGCCGCGAGCAGCGCCGGCCGCAGGAGCGCGAACCGGAACCCGACCCCGAGTGGGACCCGGGACCGGACCAGGGGGAGCACGCGTTCTTCAGCGGTGCGGACGAGGACGACTGGACAGGCCGGTCCGACGACCGGGACGTCTCCGGTGACGACGGACGCGACGGCGGGCGCCGCGGCGGCCGCAAGCCCCGCAAGGGTGGCGGCAAGCGGAAGAACGGGCTGGCCTGCCTGCTCGTCGCCACCGTGCTGGTGGGCGGCGGCGGCGGTGTCCTCTACCTCGGCTACGACTACTTCGCCGCCCGCTTCGCGGACGCCCCGGACTTCGCGGGGGAGGGCAGCGGTGAGATCCAGGTGGAGATCCCGCAGAACTCCTCGGTCTCCGACATGGGCAACATCTTGAAGAAGGCGGGGGTGGTCAAGAGCCACGACGCCTTCGTCCAGGCGTCGCAGGAGGACGGGAACAGCGCCCAGACCATCCAGGCGGGCAGCTACAACCTCCGTGAGGAGATGTCCGCGCAGGCCGCGATCGCGATGATGCTCGATCCGCAGAGCCAGGCGGGCCTGATCGTCCCCGAGGGGCTGCGGGCCTCCGCCGTCTACGCGCTGATCGACGAGGAGACCGGCTCCGAGGAGGGCACCACCGAGGCGGCGGCCGACTCCGCCGACCTGCCGCTGCCCGACTGGGCGGGGGAGGGCGGCATCGAGGGTTTCCTGTTCCCGTCGAAGTACAGCGTCACCGAGGACTCCGACCCCGCGGAGGTGCTCAGGAAGATGGTGGAGCGGGCCAACGAGGAGTTCGCGAAGGTGGACATGGAGGCGGAGGCGGCCAAGATCGACCGCACCCCCTACGAGGTGCTCACCATCGCCTCGCTCATCCAGGCGGAGGCCCAGGAGGACAGCGAGTTCGGCAAGGTCTCGCAGGTGGTTTACAACCGCCTGGACGCCGGTGCGAACAGCCCGACGAACGGCAAGCTCGGGTTCGACTCCACCGTCAACTACGCGCTCGGCCGCTCGACACTGGACGTCTCGGTGGGCGACACGAAGATCGACTCGCCCTACAACACGTACCAGAACCGCGGTCTGCCGCCCGGCCCGATCGACAACCCGGGCCACCAGGCCATCGAGGCCGCGCTGAACCCGACCGAGGGCGACTGGCTGTACTTCGTCACCGTCAAACCCGGTGACACCCGGTTCAGTTCGAACATCGAGGAGCACAACCGGCACGTGCAGGACTTCAACGCCGAGCAGCGCAAGAAGCGCGAGGAGGGCGAGTGACCACCGGGGCCCGACGGGCGGCGGTGCTCGGTTCCCCCGTCACGCACTCCCTCTCGCCGGTGCTGCACGGTGCCGCCCACCGGGAACTCGGACTGGACAACTGGAGCTACGAGCGCTTCGAACTGGACGAGAGCGGCCTCTCCGCCTTCCTCTCCGGTCTGGACGCGAGCTGGGCCGGCCTCTCGTTGACCATGCCGCTCAAACGCGCCGTCGTCCCGCTGCTGGACGAGGTGTGGCCGACCGCCGTGTCGGTGGGGGCGGTGAACACCGTGCTGCGTACCCCCGAAGGTCGGCTGACCGGAGACAACACCGACGTCCCCGGCCTTGTCGCCGCCCTGGCCGAGCGCGGCGTCGAGCGGGCCGGCCCGGCCACGGTGCTCGGCGCCGGCGCCACCGCCGCGTCGGTGCTCGCCGCGCTCGCCCGGCTGGGCGCCGGACCGGTGACCGCCTGCGTACGCAGCTCTCGGCGCGCGGAGGAGATGCGCGGCTGGGGCGGCAGCCTCGGCGTCGAGGTGGAGACCGTCGACTGGTCCCGGGCCGCCGCGGCCCTGGAGGCCCCGCTGGTCGTCGCCACTACCCCGGCCGGTGCGACCGACGCGCTGGCGGCAGGGGTGCCCGAGCGCCCCGGTGTGCTCTTCGACGTCCTGTACGACCCGTGGCCGACGCCCCTGGCCGCGGCCTGGGCGCGGCGCGGGGGCGAGGTGCTGGGAGGTCTCGACCTGCTCGTGCACCAGGCCGTGCTGCAGGTCGAGCTGATGACGGGTCGGTCACCGGCGCCGCTGGCGGCGATGCGCGCCGCGGGCGAGGCCGCCCTGCGCGAGCGCACCGGCCCGGCGGCCCGCCGGAACTGACCCGTCCGCGCTGTCCCGGCCCCGGCCGTCCGCGTCCCGGTCCGCCTGCTGGACCGTGGTCCGGGCCCCGGCTGCGAACGTGGCAGGATCGGGAGGGCTAACAGATCGCGCCCGAACAGAAGGAGCACCGTTGAGCAGGTTGCGCTGGCTGACGGCGGGGGAGTCGCACGGACCGGCCCTCGTGGCGACGCTCGAGGGGCTGCCCGCCGGCGTGCCGATCACCACCGGGGCGGTCGCCGACGCGCTGGCCCGTAGGCGGCTGGGCTACGGCCGCGGTGCCCGGATGAAGTTCGAACGCGACGAGGTCACCTTCCTCGGCGGTGTCCGCCACGGACTCACCCTCGGCTCACCCGTCGCGATCATGGTCGGCAACACCGAGTGGCCCAAGTGGGAGCAGGTGATGTCCGCCGACCCGGTGGACCCGGCGGAGCTCGCCGAACTGGCCCGCAACGCGCCGCTGACCCGGCCGCGCCCCGGCCACGCCGATCTCGCGGGCATGCAGAAGTACGGCTTCGACGAGGCCCGCCCGGTGCTGGAGCGCGCCTCGGCCAGGGAGACCGCCGCACGGGTGGCCCTGGGCACCGTGGCGCGCTCGTACCTCAGGGAGACGGCCGGCATCGAGCTGGTCTCGCACGTGGTGGAGCTGGGCCGGGCGCAGGCGCCGTACGGCGCGGTACCCGTTCCCGGCGACGTGGAGCGCCTGGACGCCGACCCGGTCCGCTGCCTGGACCCCGATGCGAGCCGGGCCATGGTGGCCGAGATCGACCAGGCGCACTCCGACGGGGACACCCTGGGCGGTGTGGTCGAGGTGGCCGCGCACGGCGTCCCCGTGGGGCTGGGCTCGCACGTGCACTGGGACCGCCGGCTGGACGCCCGGCTCGCCGCGGCCCTGATGGGCATCCAGGCGATCAAGGGCGTCGAGGTGGGCGACGGCTTCGACCTCGCCCGGGTGCCCGGCTCGCAGGCGCACGACGAGATCGTCGGCACCGAAGAGGGCCTGCGCCGCAGCTCGGGCCGCTCCGGCGGCACCGAGGGAGGCCTCAGCACTGGCGAACTGCTGCGAGTGCGGGCCGCGATGAAGCCCATCGCCACCGTCCCCCGGGCGCTGGCCACCGTGGACGTCGCCACCGGCGAGGCGACCAGGGCGCACCACCAGCGCTCGGACGTCTGCGCGGTGCCGGCGGCCGGCATCGTGGCCGAGGCGATGGTGGCCCTGGTCCTCGCCGACGCCGTCGCGGAGAAGTTCGGCGGCGACAGCGTGCCGGAGACCCGCCGCAACGTTCGCGGCTACCTCGACAACCTGGCCGTCCGGTGACCGGCCCGGTGCTCGTCCTCGTCGGCCCGATGGGGGTAGGCAAGACGACCGTGGGCACCCTGCTCGCCGAGCGCCTGGGCCTGCCCTTCCGCGACACCGACGACGACGTCGTGCGCGCCGCGGGCAAGCCCGTCGCCGACATCTTCCTCGACGACGGCGAGGAGCGCTTCAGGGAACTGGAGCGCTCCGCCGTGCGCACCGCGCTGGCGGAGCACGACGGCGTGCTCGCACTGGGCGGCGGCGCTGTTCTGGCGGACGAGAACAGGGCCCTGCTCGCCGGCCGGCCCGTCGCCCTGCTGGAGATGGACGTGGCCGAGGCGGTCCGCCGCGTCGGCCTCGACGCCCCCCGGCCGCTGCTGCTCGTCAACCCGCGCCAGCAGTGGCGCCGGCTGATGGAGGACAGGCGTCCCCTCTACACCGAGGTCGCCCGGGCCGTGGTCGGCACCGCGAACCGCACCCCCGAAGAGGTCGCCGACGGCGTCCTCGACGCTCTGGAGCTGAAGGAATGACAGGCCCTGTGACCGACGCCGACACCGGACCAGCCCCGACCCCCGAAGCACCCGTCCGGATCACGGTGGGCGGCAGCGCGGGCACCGATCCGTACGACGTCCTCATCGGCCACCGGCTGCTGGGCGAGCTGCCGGCGCTGATCGGCCCCGCCCAGCGGGTGGCGGTCCTGCACCCGGAGGCGCTCGCCGAGACCGGCGAGGTGCTCCGCGAGGATCTCGCCGCCCAGGGCTACGAGGCGATCGCCGTGCAGTTGCCCAACGCCGAGGAGTCCAAGACGGCCGAGGTGGCCGCGTACTGCTGGAAGGCGCTCGGGCAGACCGGCTTCACCCGCAGCGACGTCGTCGTCGGCGTCGGCGGCGGCGCCACGACCGATGTGGCCGGCTTCGTCGCCGCCAGTTGGCTGCGCGGGGTCCGCTGGGTGGCCGTGCCCACCACCGTGCTCGGCATGGTGGACGCCGCTGTCGGCGGCAAGACCGGCATCAACACCGCCGAGGGCAAGAACCTCGTCGGCGCCTTCCACCCGCCTGCCGGCGTGCTGTGCGACCTGGCCGCGCTGGAGTCGCTCCCGGTCCACGACTACGTCAGCGGCCTCGCCGAGATCATCAAGGCCGGCTTCCTCGCCGATCCGGCGATCCTGGAGCTGATCGAGGGCGACCCGCAGGCCGCGCGCACGCCCGCCGGGCCGCACACCGCCGAGCTGATCGAGCGGTCGGTCCGGGTCAAGGCCGAGGTCGTGGCGGGCGACCTCAGGGAGGCCGGCCGCCGGGAGATCCTCAACTACGGGCACACCCTGGCCCACGCGATCGAGAAGAACGAGCGCTACGAGTGGCGGCACGGCGCCGCCGTCGCGGTGGGCATGGTCTTCGCGGCCGAGCTGGGCCGGATCGCCGGCCGGCTGGACGACGCCACCGCGGACCGGCACCGCGCCGTCCTGGAGTCCGTCGGCCTCCCGGTCACCTACCGGGGCGACCAGTGGCCGAAGCTGCTGGACACCATGAAGGTCGACAAGAAGACCCGCGGCGACCGGCTGCGGTTCATCGTGCTCGACGGGCTGGCCCGTCCCGTCGTCCTGGAGGGCCCCGACCCGGCGATGCTGCTCGCCGCGCACGCGGAGATCGCGGCGTGAGCGGCCCCCCGCCACGCCGGGTCCTCGTCCTCAACGGCCCGAACCTGGGGCGGCTGGGGTCCCGGGAGCCGGACGTGTACGGCAGCACCTCCTACACGGGCCTGGTGGAGAGCTGCACCGCGCTCGGCGAGCGGCTGGGCTTCGCGGTGGAGGTGCGCGAGACCAACGACGAGGGCGAGCTGATCCGCTGGCTGCACGAGGCGGCCGACGGCTCGCTCCCGGTGGTACTCAATCCCGGCGCCTTCACGCACTACTCGTACGGGATGCGGGACGCGGCGGCGCAGCGCACCGCGCCGCTGATCGAGGTGCACCTCTCCAACCCGTACGCCCGCGAGGAGTTCCGGCACCGCTCGGTGGTCGCCGCGGTGGCCAGCGGGACGGTTGCGGGCTTCGGCATCGGCTCCTACCGGCTCGCGCTGCGCGCGCTCGCCGAGGAGCTGGACGGCTGAGGAGACGGCCGGCGGACGGGCGGGCGGGAAAGTCCCGCCCGCCGGGCACCCGCGGGCCCGCCGGTCCGTTCACACCACGGCGGCCCGGGACGATACGGTTCGGGCGACGACTGCGACGGGCATCGGGACACTGCCCTCAGGAACGGAGTGGGGACCGGATGCAGCACTACGGGTCGCAGCACCCGCACCCTCCGGGGCGCCCTCCGCATCCCACCCGTCCGCCCGCCTCGGGGCCGTCGGTCCCGCAGCCCGCCGCGCCTCCGCAGCCGGCCGCCCCCGCGCCCCCGCCCGGCCCCGCGCCGTCGCGTCCCGCCCCGCCGCATCCCGCGCCGACAGGCGCACCGCAGCAGCCGTGGCCCGCCGGGCCGCCGCCGGCCGCCCGCACCCCGGGCCCGCCCGCGGAGGCCACCGGCCACGTGCGGCTGCCGCCCGGCGGGCCGGTGGAGATCCCCGCCGCGGTGGCGGACCCGGCCGCGGTGGACGCCGCGCACGCGGCCGTGGCGGTGCTGCTCATCGGGCCCGCCGGCGCCGGGAAGACGACGGTGGCGCGTCACTGGGCGGACCGTCGCCCGGTCTCCACCGCGCACATCAGCCTCGACGACGTGCGGGAATGGGTACGGGCCGGTTTCGCCGACCCGCAGACCGGTTGGAACGAGCACTCCGAGGCGCAGTACCGGCTGGCCCGGCGGACCTGCGGCTTCGCCGCCCGCAACTTCCTGGCCAACCGGATCTCCTGCATCCTGGATGACGCCGTCTTCCCGGACCGCCCGGTGATCGGACTCGGCGGCTGGAAGCGGCACGTCGGCCCCGGGCTGATACCGGTCGTGCTGCTTCCCGGCCTGGAGGTCGTGCTGGAGCGCAACGCGCAGCGCAGTGGCAACCGCCGGCTGAGCGATGAGGAGGTCGCCCGAATCCACGGCCGGATGGCCGGCTGGTACGGCTCCGGGCTGCCGATCCTCGACAATTCGCGGCAGGACGTGGACACCACTGCCCGCATGCTGGACGAGATCGTCGCCCGCAGCCTGGCCAGCCCGCCCACCTGGTGACCGCGCGGCCCGGCGTCGCCGTACCGCGCCCGTTCGCCGGGCCGTGTCCGCCCGTCCGGGTGGTCCGTCCGGCCGCGTCCGACAGGCGCCCCCGCGGGTGCGCTCGTACGCTCGGGACATGCCCGAGGTGCACACAGCCCGCCGGAACCGCCTCCGTGACCGCTGCGCCGCGACCGACAGCGCGGTGGCGGCGCTGGTCTCCGGCGCCGCCAACCTCCGCTACCTGACCGGTCGCGAACTGCCCCGCGCGGCCCTGCTGCTCGGCGCCGACGGCCGGGACACCCTGCTCGGCCCGCCCGGGGGCCCGTCGGCTCCCGGACCGGGGCCGGTGGACCCGGACGACGAGCTGCGGGTCCGCGAGCTGCCGGACCGCGGGGACCCGGCCGCCGCCGCGGCCGAACTCGCGCTGCGGACGGGCGCCCGGCGGCTGGCGGTGGAGGAGCACCACCTGACCGTGGCCCGGCACCGGGAGCTGGCCGCCGCCGCGCCCGCCCTCCGCCTGACCGACCTGGGCGGCGTCGTGGAGCAGCAGCGGCTGGTGAAGGACCGGCAGGAGCTCTCCGCGCTGCGGATCGCCGCCGAGATCACCGACCAGGCGCTCGGCGAGTTGCTGGAGTCGATTCTGGTGGGCCGTACCGAGCGCCACCTCGCGCTGGAGCTGGAGCGTCGACTCATCGACCACGGCGCCGACGGCGCCGCGTTCCCCACCTCCGTGGCGACCGGCCGCCACTCCGGTCTCGGCACCCACAGTCCGACCGACCGACGGGTGGAGGAGGGCGACTTCCTCACCGTGCGGCTCGGCGCCCGCTACCGCGGATACCGCTGCCAGATCGGCCGGACCTTCGTCATCGGGTCCCCACCGGCCGACTGGCAGGTCGAGCTGTACGACCTGGTGTTCGCAGCTCAGCGGGCCGGCCGGGAGGCTCTGGCGCCGGGGGCGGAGTGCCGTGCGGTGGACCGCGCCGCCCGCTCGGTACTGACCGCTGCCGGGTACGGGGAGGCGCTCGGCGGGCGCACCGGCCACGGCGTGGGGCTCGAAATCGGTGAGGACCCTCGGCTGTGCCCGGCGGCCATGAGTAAACTGGACGCTTGTGTGCCGGTCACCGTCGAGCCGGGGGTTCACCTCCCGGGTAGGGGCGGGGTCCGGATCGATGACACACTCGTCGTCCGCCCGCGAGCAGACGGCGGGCCGGAGCTACTCACCATCACGACCAAGGAGCTGCTCGCTCTCTAGCCCGGAACAGGGGCACGGGCGGGCCGGTTCCCTGGTTTTCCGAAGCAGCGTCTCAGGAGATTCCGCGACCGTGGCCACCACGAACGACCTCAAGAACGGCATGGTGCTCAAGCTCGAAGGGGGCCAGCTCTGGTCCGTTGTCGAGTTCCAGCATGTCAAGCCCGGCAAGGGCCCCGCCTTCGTGCGCACCAAGCTGAAGAACGTGCTGTCCGGCAAGACCGTCGACAAGACGTTCAACGCCGGCACGAAGGTCGAGACCGCGACCGTCGACCGACGCAGCATGCAGTTCTCCTACATGGACGGCGAGCACTTCGTCTTCATGGACATGGACACCTTCGACCAGATCCACGTCACCCGCGAGGTGGTCGGCGACGCCGCCAACTACCTGATCGAGAACTTCGAGGCGACGGTGGCGATGTACGAGGGCAACCCGCTCTCGGTCGAGATGCCGGCCGCCGTCGAGCTCGTCATCGAGCACACCGAGCCGGGCGTCCAGGGCGACCGCTCCACGGGCGGCTCCAAGCCGGCCAAGCTGGAGACCGGTTACGAGATCGGGGTGCCGCTGTTCATCACGAGTGGTGAGAAGATCAAGGTCGACACCCGCACCGGCGAGTACCTCGGCCGGGTGAACAGCTAACCGTGGCTGCTCGGAGCAAGGCCCGCAAGCGCGCCTTCCAGATCATCTTCGAAGCCGACCAGCGGGGCAGCACCGTCACCGAGGTGCTCGCCGACTGGCTGCGGCACGCGCGCAGCGACCAGCGCCAGCCGCCGGTCACCGAGTACACCATGCAGTTGGTCGAGGGCTACGCGCACCACATCGACCGGATCGACGAACTGCTGGGCACCCACACGGTGGACTGGCCGCTCGACCGGATGCCGGTGGTCGACCTCGCCATCCTGCGGCTCGGTGCCTACGAGCTCATCTGGGAGGACGAGACCCCCGACGCGGTGGTCATCGACGAGTGCGTGTCGCTGGCGCGGGAGTTCTCCACCGACGACTCGCCGGGGTTCATCAACGGGCTGCTGGGCCGGCTCAAGGAGCTCAAGCCCAGCCTCGGCCGCTGACCGCGCCGGCGCCGCCCGGCGGGCGCGAGCCGAACGGCGAACGGGCCCGGAACGCTTCTGCGTTCCGGGCCCGTTCGCCGTTCGGCCGGTCATCAGCACGGAACCGGCCGGGAGTTCACATTGCGCGAGTCAGACGTCGTCGTGTGCGACGGCCCGGCGGGCGTCCGCGTCCAGCACGCCCCAGCTGATGAGCTGCTCGGTGAGGACCGAGGGGGACTGGTCGTAGATCACCGCGAGGGTGCGCAGGTCGTCCTGGCGGATGGACAGGACCTTGCCGTTGTAGTCGCCGCGCTGACTCTGGATGGTGGCGGCGTAGCGCTGCAGCGGGCCGGCCTTGTCGGCCGGCACGTGGGCCAGCCGCTCCAGGTCGAGCACCAGCTTCGGCGGCGGCTCGGCGGCGCCGCCCGGCGTGGTCCCGGGCAGCAGCTCCTGCACCGGGACTCCGTAGAAGTCCGCCAGTTCGGCGAGACGCTGTACGGTCACCGCGCGGTCGCCGCGCTCGTAGCTGCCTACCACGACCGCCTTCCAGCGGCCCTGGGACTTCTCCTCGACGCCGTGGAGGGAAAGGCCCTGCTGGGTGCGGATGGCGCGGAGCTTGGCCCCGAGCTGCTTGGCGTATTCGCTGGACATATGGCTCCCCGGATGAGGTTTTCGTAACTCACTGTGAGGTTACGCAGCGTAATGTCTGCCGTCAAGCTGAGGGGACCACTTCGGGCGCCGACCAGCGACGATGTGCTCGGCCGCGAGGCGGTGCGTGCCCCCTGCTAGAGTGGGCACGCACTTTCCGGCGTCCTTTAAGACCCGTCCCGTGAGGCGGGGAAGGAGCTCCGTCACGTATGAACATCAACGGCACCACCCCGGCACGTCCCGTGCTGGAGGCACCGGACATCGCCCGCGTCCTCACCCGCATCGCCCACGAGGTCGTCGAGCGCGCCAAGGGCGCCGAGGACGTGGTGCTGCTGGGCATCCCCACCCGCGGCGTGCACCTCGCCCGCCGCCTGGGGGCCAAGCTGGAGGACATCACCGGTCGCCCGACACCGGTCGGCTCGCTCGACATCACGATGTACCGCGACGACCTGCGCCTCGGCCCGGCCCGCACCCTTGCGCGGACGGACATCCCCGGCGACGGCGTCGACGGCCGGCTGGTCGTCCTGGTGGACGACGTGCTCTTCTCCGGCCGCACCATCCGCGCGGCCCTGGACGCCCTGGGCGACATCGGCCGCCCCCGAGCGGTGCAGCTCGCGGTCCTGGTCGACCGCGGCCACCGGGAACTGCCGATCCGTGCCGACTACGTGGGCAAGAACCTGCCCACCTCGCACAGCGAGACGGTCAAGGTCCGGCTCTCCGAGGAGGACGGCCGCGACGACGTGCTGCTCGGCCGGCGCGACAGCCTCCCGGCCGCCGACCACCTCCCGGCCGGCGAGCAGTAGCTCCCCGCCCGACCCGCCGCGCCCGCACGCCGGGCCGTGCCGCGGCCTGCCCGCGCGCCCCGGCCTTTTCAGCCCACGGAGCCTGAACAGATGAAGCGCCACCTCATCTCGGCCGCCGACCTCACCCGCGACGACGCCGTCCTGATCCTCGACACCGCAGAGGAACTCGCCCGGCTCGCGGACCGGCCGATCAAGAAACTGCCCACCCTGCGCGGCCGCACCGTCGTGAACCTCTTCTTCGAGGACTCCACCCGCACCCGGATCTCCTTCGAGGCGGCCGGCAAGCGGCTCTCCGCGGACGTCATCAACTTCTCCGCCAAGGGCTCCTCGGTGTCCAAGGGCGAGTCGCTCAAGGACACCGCCCTCACCCTGGAGGCGATGGGCGCGGACGCCGTCGTCATCCGCCACCACGACTCGGGTGCCCCGCACCGGCTCGCCACCTCCGGGTGGATCGGCGGCTCGGTCGTCAATGCCGGGGACGGCACCCACGAGCACCCCACCCAGGCGCTGCTCGACGCCTTCACCCTGCGCCGCCGCTTCGGCGGCGCCGTCGGCGGCGACCTCGACGGCCGGCACGTCACCGTCGTCGGCGACATCCTGCACAGCCGCGTCGCCCGGTCCAACGTCCTGCTGCTCAGCACCCTGGGCGCCCGGGTCACCGTCGTCGCCCCGCCCACCCTGGTGCCGGTGGGTATCGAGAGCTGGCCCTGCGAGGTCTCCTACGAGCTGGACCCGGTGCTCCCGAAGTCCGACGCGGTGATGATGCTCCGCGTCCAGCGGGAGCGGATGAACGCGGCCTTCTTCCCCACCGAGCGCGAGTACGCCCGCCGCTACGGCCTGGACGGGCGCCGGATGGCCCGGATGCCGGAGCACGCGCTCGTCATGCACCCGGGCCCGATGAACCGCGGCATGGAGATCACCGCCGACGTGGCCGACTCCCCGCGCTGCACGGCGGTGGAGCAGGTCACCAACGGCGTCAGCATCCGGATGGCCGTCCTCTACCTGCTGCTCGGCGGCTCGGAGCCGGCCGTCAGCGATCCCGCGGCCCTCGCCGAGCCGCACCCGGCAGTCCCGTCCCGGAACGCCGGCACCGTCACCGAGGAGAGCGACCAGACATGAGCAGGACCCTGATCCGCGGCGCGAGCATCATGGGCGGCGAGACCGCCGACGTACTGATCGACGGCGAGCGGGTGGCCGAGGTCGGGCCCGCGCTGGAAGCCCCCGCGGGAGCCGGCGACCGTACTGTCGAGGCGGGCGGCCTCGTCCTCCTCCCCGGACTGGTGGACCTGCACACCCATCTGCGCGAGCCCGGACGGGAGGACTCCGAGACCGTCCTCACCGGGACGAGGGCCGCCGCCGCCGGCGGCTTCACGGCCGTGCACGCCATGGCCAACACCTTCCCCGTCGCCGACACGGCCGGTGTGGTCGAGCAGGTCTGGCGGCTCGGCACCGAGTCCGGCTACTGCGACGTCCAGCCGATCGGCGCCGTCACCGTCGGGCTCGCGGGACGCCAGCTGGCCGAACTCGGCGCGATGCACGAGTCCGCCGCCGGAGTGCGGATCTTCTCCGACGACGGCAAGTGCGTGGACGACGCCGTCATCATGCGGCGCGCCCTGGAGTACGTGAAGGCCTTCGACGGGATCGTCGCCCAGCACGCCCAGGAGCCGCGGCTGACCGAGGGCGCCCAGATGAACGAGGGCATCGTCTCCGCCGAGCTGGGCCTGGGCGGCTGGCCCGCCGTCGCCGAGGAGTCGATCATCGCCCGCGACGTGCTGCTCGCCGCACACGTCGGCTCCCGGGTGCACATCTGCCACCTGTCCACCGCCGGCTCGGTGGAGCTCGTGCGCTGGGCCAAGTCCAAGGGCTGGAACGTCACTGCCGAGGTCACCCCGCACCACCTGCTGCTGACCGACGAACTGGTCCGCTCCTACGACCCCGTCTACAAGGTGAACCCGCCGCTGCGCACCGAGGCCGACGTGCTGGCCCTGCGGGAGGCGCTGGCCGACGGGACCATCGACTGCGTGGCCACCGACCACGCCCCGCACCCGCACGAGGACAAGGACTGCGAGTGGGGCGCCGCCGCCATGGGCATGGTCGGGCTGGAGACGGCCCTGTCCGTCGTCCAGCACACCATGGTCGACACCGGGCTGCTGGGCTGGGCCGAGGTCGCCGACCGGATGTCCTTCCGGCCCGCGGCGATCAGCCGGCTCGCCGGGCACGGACGTCCCGTCTCGGCAGGTGAGCCCGCGAACCTCACGCTGGCCGATCCCGCCTACCGTGGACAAGTGGACCCCGCGGGCTTCGCCTCCCGCAGCAGCAACACCCCCTACCGGGGGCGCGAGCTGCCGGGCCGGGTGATGCACACCTTCCTGCGGGGCCGGGCAACGGTTGTGGACGGGAAGCTGGCGTGAATCCTTCGATACTGACCCTCCTCGCGGACGGCGCGGCCGAGCCCAGGTCGCAGGAGGTGACGGACTGGGCCGCCCGCATCGGCTGGGTGGTCGGTCTGCTGCTCCTCGTGGCGCTGCTGTACTGGCTGATGCGCGAGGGCTGGAAGTGGCGAGGCACCCTCCAGGGCGACCTGCCCGCACCGGCCCCCGCCCCGGACGAGGCCGACGGGCCGGAGCCGCGCCTCGCCCTGGACGGGCGCTACCACGGCTCCACCGTCGCCGGGCAGTGGCTCGACCGGATCGTGGCGTACGGACTGGGCACCCGCAGCCGGGTCCGGCTCACGCTCGACGACGGCGGCCTGACCGTGCGGCGACCGGGAGCCGCGGACTTCCGGATCCCCGCCGCGGACCTGCGCGGCGCGCGCCTGGACACCGGTATCGCCGGCAAGGTGACCACGGCCGGCGGCCTGCTGGTCGTCACCTGGCAGCTCGGCGGGCGCCGGCTGGACTCCGGTTTCCGCTCCGACACCTCCGCCGAGCACGCCGCCTGGGTGGCGGCCGTGGACGCACTCTCCGGCGGCCCCGCAGAAGCGGCCGCCGACCAGCACGACGCTCACGATCAGGAAGGCGCACGATGACGACCGCCGCCCGGGGAGCCGGCAGTGCTCCCGCCGTACTTGTCCTGGAGGACGGCCGCACGTTCCGCGGCCGCGCCTACGGTGCGGTGGGGGAGACCTTCGGGGAGGCGGTCTTCTCCACCGGGATGACCGGCTACCAGGAGACCCTCACCGACCCCTCGTACCACCGCCAGGTGGTCGTGATGACCGCCCCGCACATCGGCAACACCGGAGTGAACGACGAGGACCCGGAGTCGCACCGGATCTGGGTCGCCGGCTACGTCGTCCGCGACCCGGCCCGCAGGCCATCGAACTGGCGCTCGGTGCGCACCCTGGACGAGGAGCTGGACGCCCAGGGCGTCGTCGGCATCAGCGGGGTCGACACCCGTGCCCTGACCCGCCACCTGCGCGAGCGCGGGGCGATGCGGGTGGGCATCTTCTCCGGCGACGCGCTCGCCGAGGAGCCCGCCCTGCTGGCCCGGGTGCAGGGCGCGCCGCAGATGAAGGGCGCCGACCTGTGCGGCGAGGTCGCCACGACCGAGCCCTACACCGTCCCGGCCGTCGGCGAGAAGCGGTTCACCGTCGCCGCCGTCGACCTCGGGATCAAGGGCATGACCCCGCGCCGGATGGCCGAACGCGGGATAGAGGTGCGGGTGCTTCCCGCGACCGCCTCCTTCGAGGACATCGCCGCGGCGGACCCGGACGGCGTCTTCTTCTCCAACGGGCCCGGCGACCCCGCCGCCGCCGAGCACCCGGTGGAGCTGATGCGCCGGGTGCTGGAGCGCGGCATCCCGCTGTTCGGGATCTGCTTCGGCAACCAGATCCTCGGCCGGGCGCTGGACCTGGGCACCTTCAAGCTCAAGTACGGCCACCGCGGTATCAACCAGCCGGTACAGGACCGGACGACCGGCAAGGTCGAGGTCACCGCGCACAACCACGGCTTCGCCGTGGACGCCCCCACCGACCGGGTCTTCGACACCCCCTACGGCCGGGCCGAGGTCAGCCACGTCTGCCTCAACGACGGTGTGGTGGAGGGGCTCCACCTGCTCGACCGGCCCGCGTTCAGCGTCCAGTACCACCCCGAGGCAGCCGCGGGGCCGCACGACGCGGCCTACCTGTTCGACCGCTTCGTTTCCCTGATGGAGGGCCAGCGTGCCTAAGCGCACCGATATCCAGTCCGTCCTGGTCATCGGCTCCGGCCCGATCGTGATCGGCCAGGCCGCCGAGTTCGACTACTCCGGTACCCAGGCCTGCCGCGTCCTCAGGGCCGAGGGGCTGCGCGTGATCCTGGTGAACTCCAACCCGGCGACGATCATGACCGACCCGGAGATCGCCGACGCGACCTACGTCGAGCCGATCACCCCGGAGTACGTCGAGAAGATCATCGCCAAGGAGCGCCCGGACGCCCTGCTGCCCACCCTGGGCGGTCAGACCGCGCTCAACACGGCGATCTCGCTGCACGACTCCGGCACGCTCGCCGAGTACGGCGTCGAGCTGATCGGCGCGAACGTCGAGGCCATCAACAAGGGCGAGGACCGCGACCTCTTCAAGGACGTCGTGACCGCGGTGAAGGCCGCGACCGGGCACGGCGAGTCCGCCCGCTCGGTCATCTGCCACTCCATGGGGGAGGTGCTGGCCGGGGTCGAGGGCCTCGGCGGCTTCCCGGTGGTCGTCCGCCCCTCCTTCACCATGGGCGGCGCCGGCTCCGGGTTCGCCCACGACGAGGAGGAACTGCGCCGGATCGCCGGCCAGGGGTTGACCCTCTCGCCGACCACCGAGGTGCTCCTGGAGGAGTCGATCCTCGGCTGGAAGGAGTACGAGCTGGAGCTGATGCGCGACCGCAACGACAACGTCGTGGTGGTCTGCTCCATCGAGAACTTCGACCCGATGGGCGTGCACACCGGCGACTCGATCACCGTCGCCCCGGCCATGACGCTCACCGACCGCGAGTACCAGACCCTGCGCGACATCGGCATCGCCGTGATCCGCGAGGTCGGCGTGGACACCGGCGGCTGCAACATCCAGTTCGCGGTGAATCCCGAGGACGGCCGGATCATCGTCATCGAGATGAACCCGCGGGTCTCGCGCTCCTCCGCGCTGGCCTCCAAGGCCACCGGGTTCCCGATCGCGAAGATCGCGGCGAAGCTCGCCGTCGGCTACACGCTCGACGAGATCCCCAACGACATCACCGAGAAGACCCCGGCCTCCTTCGAGCCGACCCTCGACTACGTGGTGGTGAAGGCGCCGCGCTTCGCCTTCGAGAAGTTCCCCGCCGCCGACTCCACCCTCACCACCACCATGAAGTCGGTGGGCGAGGCGATGGCCATCGGCCGCAACTTCACCGAGGCGCTGCAGAAGGCCCTGCGCTCGCTGGAGCGCACCGGCAGCCAGTTCGACTTCACCGGCCCGCCCGGCGGCCCGGAGGAGAAGCGGGAACTGCTCGCCCTGGCCGCCCGTCCCACCGACGGCCGGATCAACAGCGTCATGGGCGCGATCCGGGCCGGAGCGACACCCGAGGAGGTCTTCGCGGCCACGAACATCGACCCCTGGTTCGTCGACCAGCTCTTCCTCCTGGACGAGGTGGCCCGCGAACTGGCCGCCGCCGAGCGGCTCGACCCGCACCTGCTCGCCGAGGCCAAGCGGCACGGCTTCTCCGACGCGCAGATCGCCGGCATCCGCGGACTGCGCGAGGACGTGGTGCGCGAGGTGCGGCACGCCCTGGGCGTGCGTCCGGTCTACAAGACGGTCGACACCTGCGCCGCGGAGTTCGCCGCCCGGACCCCGTACTTCTACTCCTCCTACGACGAGGAGACCGAGGTGGCGCCCCGGGAGAAGCCCGCGGTGATCATTCTCGGCTCCGGGCCCAACCGCATCGGCCAGGGCATCGAGTTCGACTACTCCTGCGTCCACGCCTCCTTCGCCCTCTCCGAGGCCGGCTACGAGACCGTCATGGTCAACTGCAACCCGGAGACCGTCTCCACCGACTACGACACCTCCGACCGGCTCTACTTCGAGCCGCTCACCCTGGAGGACGTCCTGGAGATCGTCCACGCGGAGACGCAGGCCGGGCCGGTCGCCGGGGTCGTCGTCCAGCTCGGCGGCCAGACCCCGCTGGGGCTGGCGCAGGCGCTCAAGGACAACGGCGTGCCCGTCGTCGGCACCTCCCCGGAGGCGATCCACTCGGCGGAGGACCGCGGCTCGTTCGGCCGGGTCCTCACCGAGGCCGGACTGCCCGCGCCCAAGTACGGCACCGCGTACTCCTTCGACGAGGCCAAGGCCATCGCCGCCGGCATCGGCTACCCGGTCATGGTCCGGCCGTCCTACGTGCTCGGCGGCCGCGGCATGGAGATCGTCTACGACGAGCCCTCGCTGGGCGAGTACCTGCACCGGCACGCGGGCCTCGTCTCCGAGCACCCGGTGCTGATCGACCGCTTCCTCGACGACGCCATCGAGATCGACGTCGACGCGCTCTACGACGGCACCGAGCTCTACCTCGGCGGCGTCATGGAGCACATCGAGGAGGCCGGCATCCACTCCGGCGACTCGGCCTGCGCCCTGCCGCCGATCACCCTCGGCGGCTTCGACGTCAAGCGGCTGCGCGCCTCCACCGAGGCGATCGCCCGGGGCGTCGGGGTGCGCGGGCTCATCAACATCCAGTTCGCCCTCGCGGGGGACATCCTCTACGTCCTGGAGGCCAACCCGCGCGCCTCGCGCACGGTGCCCTTCACCTCCAAGGCCACGGCGGTCCCGCTGGCCAAGGCCGCGGCCCGGATCTCGCTCGGCGCCACCGTCGCGGAACTGCGCGGCGAGGGCATGCTGCCGGCCACCGGGGACGGCGGCACCCTGCCGCTGGACGCCCCGATCTCCGTCAAGGAGGCCGTGCTGCCCTGGTCCCGGTTCCGGGACGTGCAGGGTCGCGGGGTGGACACCGTGCTCGGTCCCGAGATGCGCTCCACGGGCGAGGTCATGGGCATCGACACCGTCTTCGGCAGCGCCTACGCCAAGTCGCAGGCCGGTGCCTACGGCGCCCTGCCCACCAAGGGCCGCGCCTTCGTCTCGGTGGCCAACCGGGACAAGCGCTCGATGATCTTCCCGGCCAGGGAACTGCTCGCCCTCGGTTTCGAGCTCGTCGCCACCTCCGGCACCGCGGAGATCCTCAAGCGCAACGGCATCCACGCCACCGTCGTCCGCAAGCACAGCGAGGGTGAGGGCCCGAACGGCGAGCCGACGGTCGTCCAGCTCATCCACGCGGGCGGGATCGACCTGATCGTCAACACCCCCTACGGCACCGGAGGCCGCCTCGACGGCTACGACATCCGCACCGCGGCCGTCGCCCGCGGGGTGCCCTGCCTCACCACCGTGCAGGCGCTGGCCGCCGCCGTTCAGGGCATCGAGGCCCTGACACGCGGCGAGGTCGGCGTGCGTTCCCTCCAGGAGCACGCCGCCCGGCTGGACTCCGCACGGACCGGGAGCAGCACCGGCGCCGGGTGAGGCGTCCAGGAGGGGTGCCCCGGCGCCCCTCCCACGCCCCCGGGGCACCTCACCGTCGGCGCCTCCGCGCACCCGTGCACCCGCGCCTCCGCGCACCCACCCAGGCCGCCGCCCGCGCGGCCCGTACAGAAGGCACCGCCGCTCCTATGTATCGCCTGCTGTTCCAGCTGCTCTTCCGGCGGATGGACCCCGAGAAGGCCCACGCGCTGGCCTTCGGCTGGATCCGCCGCGTGGCCCGTGTCCCCGTCCTGCGCTCGCTGCTGGCGGCCGTACTCGCCCCGCGGTACCGGGAGCTGCGCACCGAGGCGCTGGGGCTGCGGATGCACGGCCCGCTGGGCCTCGCGGCGGGCTTCGACAAGAACGCGGTCGGCATCGACGGCCTGGCGATGCTCGGCTTCGACCACGTCGAGATCGGCACCGTCACCGCGCTCTCGCAGCCCGGCAACCCGCCGCAGCGGCTGTTCCGGCTCACCGGGGACCGGGCGCTGATCAACCGGATGGGCTTCAACAACGAAGGCTCGGCCGCCGTCGCGACCCGCCTGGCACGCCGCGCCGAAGTCTTCCGCACCGTCGTCGGGGTGAACATCGGGAAGACCAAGGCGGTTCCCGAGGACGAGGCCGTCGCCGACTACGTCGCCTCCGCCGAGCGGCTCGCCCCGCACGCCGACTACCTGGTGGTCAACGTCTCGTCGCCGAACACCCCGGGGCTGCGCGACCTGCAGGCCGCCGACCGGCTGCGTCCGCTGCTCACCGCGGTCCGCGAGGCCGCCGACCGGGCGGTCGACGGCCGGCGCGTCCCGCTGCTGGTGAAGATCGCCCCGGACCTCGCCGACGAGGACGTGGACGCGGTGGCCGATCTGGCCGTCGAGCTGGGCCTCGACGGCATCATCGCGACCAACACCACGGTTGCCAGGGAGGGTTTGGGCCTGCGCAGCGGGCCCGAACTGCTGGCCGAGGCCGGCGGGCTCTCCGGCGCGCCGCTGGAGGAGCGGTCCCTGGCGGTCCTGCGCCGGCTGCACCGCCGGGTGGGCGACCGGCTCGTCCTGATCGGCGTGGGCGGCATCAGCAGCGCCGAGGACGCCTGGCGCCGCATCCTCGCCGGGGCCACCCTGGTCCAGGGCTACAGCGCCCTCGTCTACCAGGGGCCCTTCTGGGCCAGGTCCGTGCACCGCGGGCTGGCCCGACGGGTGAAGGCCGGGCCCCACGCCACCCTCGCCGACGCCGTCGGCGCCGACAACCGTGAGGCGGACCCCGCGCCGTGACCCCCGAACCCTTCGGCGCGCGGCTGCGCGCCGCCACCGAGGCCCGCGGCCCGCTGTGCGCGGGCATCGACCCGCATCCGGCGCTCCTGGCCGAGTGGGGGCTGCCCGACGACGTCGGCGGCCTGGAACGTTTCGCCCGCACCGTGGTGGACGCCCTTGCCGACCGGGTCGCGGTGCTCAAGCCCCAGTCGGCCTTCTTCGAGCGCTTCGGCTCCCGCGGGGTCGCCGTCCTGGAGAGCGCGGTGGCGGACGCCCGCAGCGCGGGGGCGCTGGTGCTGATGGACGCCAAGCGCGGCGACATCGGCTCCACGATGGCCGCCTACGCCGGCGCCTACCTCGACCCGGGCTCCCCGCTCTTCAGCGACGCCGTGACCGCCAGCCCCTACCTGGGCTACGAGTCCCTGCGGCCCGCCTTCGACCTGGCACACCGGCACGGCGGCGGGGTCTTCGTCCTGGCGCTCACCTCCAACCCCGAGGGCCCGGAGGTGCAGCGCGCCACCGCGCCGGACGGCCGGCAGGTCGGGCGGCTGATGCTCGACCACCTCGCGGCGGAGAACGCCGGGGCGGAGCCGCTCGGCTCCTTCGGTGCCGTGGTGGGCGCCACGCTGGAGCGCGCCGGGTTCCCGCTGGGCATCAACGGGCCGCTGCTCGCGCCGGGGATCGGGGCGCAGGGGGCGACTCCGGCGGATCTTCCGCGGATCTTCGGCAGCGCCGTCCGGGAGGTGCTCCCCAGCGTCAGCCGGGGCGTGCTGCGGGCGGGGCCGTCTCCGTCCGGACTGCGCGCGACGGCCGACCGCTACGCTGCGGAACTCGCCGAGTCCCTCGGGTGACGGGTGTCGTCCCGGGGTCGGTGCCCGTTCGGTCGCCCGCCGGGCCGCTGGCCGGGTCACAGGGCACCGGAACGATTCCGCATTCCCGCGATTCACCCGGTCATTTGCCCGCAAAAGTCCGTTTCTGATGAGGCTGACCAGCACTTTTCCGCCGTTCTCGCTGACTCTGCGGCCCGTGACCGCTAGTCTCCGTCGGGAGCGGCGTGAACAGGCGCGTTGCTCGTTGCCCCGTGGTTGCGGGGCTACTAGGTTCCTCACCGATCCGTATCCGACAGTTCGACATCCGAGGTGACGAAGGCGTGGCTCTTCCGCCCCTTACCCCTGAACAGCGCGCAGCCGCGCTCGAGAAGGCCGCAGCGGCTCGCCGGGAGCGCGCCGAGGTCAAGAACCGGCTGAAGCACTCCAACGGCTCCCTCCATGACGTCATCAAGCAGGGACAGGAGAACGACGTCATCGGCAAGATGAAGGTCAGCGCTCTCCTGGAGAGCCTGCCCGGCGTCGGCAAGGTCCGTGCCAAGCAGATCATGGAGCGGCTCGGCATCTCCGAGAGCCGCCGCGTCCGCGGTCTGGGCTCCAACCAGATCGCCGCGCTGGAGCGCGAGTTCGGCGGCGCCAACTGACCGTCGACTGAGACAGCCGAGTGCTCGTGCGTTCCCCGGGCGGCCCGAGCCGCCGCCCGGGGAGCGGAGCACTCCCGGAAACCGGGATAATCGCTGCATGAGTGAACGTCCGCGGCTGACCGTGCTCTCCGGCCCCTCGGGGGTCGGCAAGAGCACGGTCGTCGCCCACATGCGCAAGGTCCACCCCGAGGTATGGCTCTCGGTGTCCGCCACCACCCGCTCCCCGCGTCCGGGCGAGCGCCACGGCGTGCACTACTTCTTCACCGCCGACGAGGAGTTCGACAAGCTCGTCGCCAACGGTGAGCTGCTGGAATGGGCCGAGTTCGCCGGCAACCGCTACGGCACGCCCCGGCAGGCCGTGACGGAGCGGCTGGAGGCCGGGGAGCCGGTGCTGCTGGAGATCGACCTCCAGGGCGCCCGGCTGGTGCGCCAGTCGATGCCGGAGGCCCGGCTCGTGTTCCTGGCGCCGCCGAGCTGGGAGGAACTGGTGCGGCGGCTCACCGGGCGCGGCACCGAGCCGCCCGAGGTCGTCGAGCGCCGGCTGGCCGCGGCCCGGGTCGAACTCGCCGCCGAGACCGAGTTCGACACCACGCTCGTCAATACCTCGGTCGAGGACGTCTCTGCTGAGCTGCTAACCTTGGTGTGTATCGACTGATCATTTTGCGTCCCCGTTCTTCACCGTCGGAAGGCAGAGCGTGTCCTCTTCCATCTCCACGCCCGAGGGCATCATCAACCCGCCGATTGATGAGCTGCTCGAGGCCACCGACTCCAAGTACAGCCTGGTGATCTACGCCGCCAAGCGCGCGCGCCAGATCAACGCGTACTACTCCCAGCTCGGTGAGGGCCTGCTTGAGTACGTCGGCCCGCTGGTGGACACCCACGTCCACGAGAAGCCGCTCTCGATCGCGCTCCGTGAGATCAACGCCGGACTGCTCACCTCGGAGGCCGTCGAGGCCCCGCCCACCTGAGCACCGGTCCCCGACCCGACGGGCCAGGCAGCAGCCGCTGCCTGGCCCGCGGTGCGTCGCCCGCCTCCCGGCGCTGCGGCCGACGCGAACGGCGACGCCGGGGAAGTGCGGCACACCGGACGGGCGGTCGTGCGGGGGAGACCCGGCAGCGGACCCCGCCCGGGCGGTCGCGGACACGGGCGCGCCGAGCGGCGCGCGCCAGGCAGCGCGGGAGAGGGCAAGCGATGGACAACAACCGGGTGGTACTCGGCGTGAGCGGCGGAATCGCCGCCTACAAGGCCTGCGAGCTGCTGCGGGGCCTGACCGAGAGCGGGCACCGGGTGCAGGTCGTGCCCACCGAGGCCGCGCTCCAGTTCGTCGGCGCGGCCACCTGGTCCGCCCTGTCCGGCAACCCGGTGGCCACCGGAGTGTGGGAGTCGGCCCACGAGGTCCCGCACGTGCGGATCGGCCGGGAGGCGGACCTCGTCGTCGTGGCCCCCGCCACCGCCGACCTCCTTGCCAGAGCCGCGCACGGACTGGCCGACGACCTGCTCACCAACACGCTGCTCACCGCCCGGTGCCCGGTGGTGTTCGCGCCGGCCATGCACACCGAGATGTGGGAGCACCCCGCCACCCGGGAGAACGTCGCCGCCCTGCGCGCCCGGGGCGCGGTGGTGCTCGAGCCGGCCGTCGGCCGGCTCACCGGTGCGGACACCGGCAAGGGCAGGCTGCCCGACCCGCAGGCGATCCTCCAGGTCTGCCGACGGGTGCTTGCCCGGGGAGCGGTACCGGTCGCCGACCTCGCCGACCTCGCCGGGCGGCACGTGGTGGTCAGCGCGGGCGGCACGAGGGAGCCGCTCGACCCGGTCCGCTTCCTCGGCAACCGCTCGTCCGGGCGCCAGGGCCACGCCCTTGCCACGACCGCCGCCGCGCGCGGCGCGCGGGTGACGCTGGTGTCCGCCAACAGCGCCCTGCCGGACCCCGCCGGCGTGGACGTCGTCCCGGTCGGCACGGCCCTCCAGATGCGGGAGGCGGTGCTCTCCGCGGCTGCCGATGCGGACGCGGTGGTGATGGCCGCCGCGGTGGCCGACTTCCGGCCCGCCCACTACGCGGCAGGGAAGATCAAGAAGCGCGATGGCTGTGAGCCGGAGCCGGTCGAGCTGGTCCGCAACCCCGATGTGCTGGCCGAGGTCGCGGCCGACCGGCCGGCGCGCGGTCAGGTGGTCGTCGGTTTCGCCGCCGAGACCGAGGACGTGCTCGCCGGCGGCCGCGCCAAGCTCGCCCGCAAGGGCTGCGACCTGCTGGTGGTGAACGAGGTCGGGGAGGACCGCACCTTCGGGTCGGCGGAGAACGAGGCGGTGGTGCTGGCCGCCGGTGGTGGGGAGACCCTGGTGCCGCACGGCCCCAAGGAGGTACTCGCCGACACCGTCTGGGACCTGGTGGTGCCGCGGCTGCCGGCCCGCTGAGCCCGTCCTGAGCAGCGTCCGCGGGACCCGGGGTCCGGCACGCCCACTGTTCAGTGCGCCCCGATCCTGGAAGACTCCGTGTTGCTCTGTGAGACACCACGACCACCACGTGAGGCCCTACGGATAAACTGTCACCGGACCGTCCCGTGGCGCAGCCCCCGGTCGGCCCGTAAAACGATCAGCCAGCAGCCGCTGCAACCCCAGGGAGCGATGTGTCCCGCCGCCTGTTCACCTCGGAATCTGTCACCGAGGGCCACCCTGACAAGATCGCTGACCAGATCAGCGACACCATCCTCGACGCTCTGCTCGCACAGGACCCGGCCTCCCGGGTCGCCGTCGAGACGCTCATCACCACCGGCCAGGTCCACGTCGCCGGAGAGGTGACGACCAAGGCCTACGCCGACATCCCCACCCTCGTCCGGAGCAAGATCCTGGACATCGGGTACGACTCCTCGAAGAAGGGCTTCGACGGCGCCTCCTGCGGCGTCTCGATCTCGATCGGTTCGCAGTCGCCCGACATCGCACAGGGTGTCGACACCGCGTACGAGCAGCGCGTCGAGGGCACCGCCGAAGGTGAGGACGGCGACGAGCTGGACCGGCAGGGCGCCGGCGACCAGGGCCTGATGTTCGGCTACGCCTGCGACGAGACGCCCGAACTGATGCCGCTGCCGATCACCCTCGCGCACCGGCTGTCCAACCGGCTCTCCGAGGTCCGCAAGAACGGGACGATCCCGTACCTGCGCCCCGACGGCAAGACCCAGGTCACCATCGAGTACGACGGCGACAAGGCGGTCCGTCTGGACACCGTCGTCGTCTCCTCCCAGCACGCCTCGGACATCGACCTCGACTCGCTCCTGGCCCCGGACATCCGGGAGTTCGTCGTCGAGCACGTGCTGAACGGCCTCGTCGACGAGGGCATAAAGATCGAAACCGACGGGTACCGGCTGCTGGTGAACCCGACCGGGCGGTTCGAGATCGGCGGCCCGATGGGCGATGCCGGACTGACCGGCCGGAAGATCATCATCGACACCTACGGCGGCATGGCCCGCCACGGCGGCGGTGCCTTCTCCGGCAAGGACCCCTCCAAGGTGGACCGCTCGGCCGCCTACGCCATGCGCTGGGTCGCCAAGAACGTGGTCGCCGCCGGGCTCGCGTCCCGCTGCGAGGTCCAGGTCGCCTACGCGATCGGCAAGGCCGAGCCGGTGGGCCTGTTCGTGGAGACCTTCGGCACCGCCACCGCCGAGGTCGCCAGCATCGAGAGTGCCATCGCCGAGGTCTTCGACCTCCGCCCCGCCGCGATCATCCGGGACCTCGACCTGCTGCGGCCGATGTTCGCCCAGACCGCCGCCTACGGCCACTTCGGCCGCGAGCTGCCGGACTTCACCTGGGAGCGCGCCGACCGGGTCGACGCACTGCGCGCAGCGGTCGGCCGCTGACCGGAGCGCACACCGCGTGCGCGGACCCGGACCGCGCCGGTGAGCCGGTGCCCGGGTCCGCGCACGGCGCGCGTCCGGCACCGGCGCACCCGGGCCCTCCGCGTCGCCCGGGTGCACAGGACGCCGGACTGTCCGGCACGTCTGCTAGTACTGGACGGGTGAGCAGCGAAAACGGCCGGTCCGAGCCCGCGACGGGAGCACCGCCCGAGCAGCTCGCCCTGATCCGCGACGCCGTCCGCAAGGGCGCGCCGCGCGCGAGACCGCGCACCTGGCGGAACGCCGAGCGGGCCGCCGAACTGCCGGTGGCGCGGGTCCTGGTGGACAAGGGCCTGGTCCACCTCGACCGCTACTTCGACTACGCGGTGCCCGCGGCGCTGGACGCCGACGCCCGGCCCGGTGCGCGGGTCCGGGTGCGGTTCGGCGCGGGGGAGCGGGACGGCCGCCGCGAGGGCGGAAGACTCATGAACGCCTTCATCGTCGAACGCCGCGCCGACAGCGACTACCCCGGCGTGCTGGCCCCGATCGCCCAGGTGCTGTCCCCCGAGCCGGTCCTCACCCCGGCCCTGCTGGCTCTCTGCCGGGCCGTCGCCGACCGGTACGCGGGGGCTCTGGCCGACGTCGTGCAACTCGCCGTCCCGCCCCGCGTCGCCCGCGCCGAGAAGAGCCCCGCACCCGAGCCCCCGGCCCGGCCGGGCCCGCCCGAGCCGGGCGGCTGGTCCCGCTACCCGCACGGCCCGGCCTACCTCGACGCCCTCACCGCGGGGGAGGCGCCCCGAGCGGTGTGGACGGCGCTGCCCGGCCCTGGCTGGCCGGACGAACTGGCCCGCGCGCTGGCCGCGGCCCTCGCCGCGGGACGGGGCGCGGTCGCGGTCCTGCCGGACGGCCGTGCCGCCGCCCGGGTGGACGCGGCGTTCACCGCGCTGGTCGGCACGGGGCACCACGTGCTGCTGACGGCCGACGCCGGGCCGCAGGCGCGGTACCGCCGCTGGCTGGCGGTGAGCCGCGGTGCCGCCTCCGTCGTCATCGGCACCCGCGCGGCGATGTTCGCCCCGGTGCGCGGCCTGGGCCTGGTGGCCCTCTGGGACGACGCCGACCCGGCGCACGCCGACGACCACGCGCCGCAGCCGCACGCCCGCGAGGTGCTGCTGCTGCGGGCCGCCCACGAGGGCGCCGCCTTCCTGCTCGGCGGGCACTCCCGCACCGCGGAGGGCGCCCAGTTGGTCGAGACCGGCTGGGCGGGGACGCTCACCGCCGACCGGGCAGCGGTCCGGCAGGCCGCCCCGCTGATCCGCACTGTCAGCGAGCACGACGAGGAGCGCGACCCCGCCGCCCGTACCGCGCGGCTCCCCTCGCTCGCCTGGAACGCCGCCAGGGAGGGGCTGGCCGCCGGTCCGGTGCTGGTGCAGGTGCCGCGGCGCGGATACGCGCCCCGTCTCGCCTGCGAGCGCTGCCGGGAGCCGGCCCGCTGCGGCCGCTGTCGGGGCCCGCTCCGCTCCGAGGGGCCGGCCGAGGCCCTGCACTGCGGCTGGTGCGGAGTGCCCGCCCCTCGCTGGCAGTGCCCGGAGTGCGACGGGACGCGGCTGCGGGCCAGCGTCATCGGCGCCCGCCGGACGGCGGAGGAGCTGGGCCGCGCCTTCCCCGCCGTACCGGTGCGCACCTCGGGCCGCGACCACGTCCTCGACACCGTCCCGGACCAGCCGTCCCTGGTGGTGAGCACCCCCGGAGCCGAGCCGGTCCCTGAGGGGCCCGGCTACGCTGCGGCGCTGCTGCTCGACGGCTGGGCGCTGCTGGGCCGTCCCGACCTGCGGGCGGGGGAGGAGGCGCTGCGGCGCTGGCTGGCCGCTTCGGCTCTGGTCCGTCCGCAGTCCGAGGGCGGCACGGTGGTGGTGCTCGCCGAACCCGTACTGCGCCCGGTGCAGGCGCTGGTCCGCTGGGACCCGGAGGGGCATGCCGCCCGGGAGCTGGCGGACCGGGCCGAACTGGGCTACCCGCCGGTCTCCCGGATGGCGGCGGTCAGCGCGCCGGAGGGCGCCGTGGGGCCGTTCCTCGTCGCGGCCGGACTGCCCCCGCAGGCCGAGGTGATGGGCCCGGTGCCGCTGCCCGTGCCGGGCCGCGACCGGCCGCGCCGGGTCGGTGACCCGCCGCCGGGCGCCCAGTGGGAGCGGGCGCTGGTACGGGTTCCGCCCGGCACCGGGGCCGCGCTTGCGGCCGCGTTGAAGACGGCCCAGGCCGGGCGGCTGTCCCGCCGCGACGGCCCCCCGGTGCGGGTGCGGATCGACCCGCCGGACATCGGCTGACCCGCCGCCCGGCGCCGCGGGAGGCACACCGGAGTGCCCGCGCCGACGCGCCGCCGCCGGGGCGGGCCCGCCTCGACGTCCCGGCCTCGACGGGATCGGCGTGCCCGCCGAGGCGGAGAGCCGGCTGCCCGCCGGAGGCGTGCCCGCGTGCCGTCCGGTCAGCCCCTGCGCGGAGCCGGGAGCCCGGGGAGCCGGCCGGACCGCGGCGCCTCGGGGCCGCGCACCGGCCCGCTCTCCGCACCGGTCTCGGAGCCGGGCCCCGGTGTGCCCGTGGCGCCTGCCGCCGGGCCGGCCTGCTCGGTGCGGGCCACCGGGACGGTCGGCATGCCGGTGCGTTCCGGCGACGGCGCAGCGGAGTCCGCAGGCGGGGCGCCGGCCGCTTCGCTCTCGCCTCCGGCCGCGGCCCGCTCGGCTGCCCGGCGTCCCCCGTAGCGCCGGTGCACGGCCTGCTTGGTGACGCCGAGGGCCGAGCCGACCGCGTCCCAGGAGAAGCCCAGCGAGCGGTCGAACTCGACGGCGGAGGTCACCAGCGTCTCCACGCTGTCCCGTAGCTCCTGGGCGAGCCGTACCGTCGGGGCGGGCGCCCGGCCGTAGACGACGAAGCCCGCTGACGGACCGGTCCGGCGCGGCCGGTAGACGTTGCCCAGTTGTGCGGTGAGGGTGCGCAGCGCGTCCACCTGCCGGCGGACCCGCTCGATGTCCCGCACCAGCAGATGCAGACTTGCGCGTGCCTGGGCGTCATGGGTGGCGTGGTCGGCCATGAGGAAGCCTCTCGAACCGGCGTGTAGGGGGCGTGTAGGGAAACGGGCGGGTGCGGAGGGGAGCGGCGCCCGCCGGTCGCCTGCGGCGGGCCGCATGCGTGGCGTCGGCGCTCCCTGCGGGGTGCCAGCGGTCAAATCCCCTTGACCAACGCGGCACCGCCCGCTCTGGTCACGGCCCCGGGCGCCAGGAGTCGCGAGTGAGCGTGAGCGTCCCGCTCCGCGCCCCCGCAGGCGCCTGCCGCTGACGCGCCGTAGACTGGCCCGTCCGTCCGCGCCGCCTGGAGAGGTAGTCCCGCCCCGATGAAGCTCGTCTTCGCCGGCACCCCCGAGGTCGCCGTCCCCTCTCTCGACGCCCTCCTCGCCTCCGAGCGCCACGAGGTCGCGGCCGTGGTCACCCGGCCCGACGCCCCCGCCGGCCGCGGTCGACGGCTGGTCGCCTCACCGGTGGCGCAGCGGGCCGAGGAAGCCGGCATCGAGGTGCTCAAACCGGCGCGCCCGCGCGAGGAGGACTTCCTGGCCCGGCTGCGGGAGATCGCCCCCGACTGCTGCCCGGTCGTCGCCTACGGCGCCCTGCTGCCCGCCGCCGCGCTCGGGGTCCCGCCGCACGGCTGGGTCAACCTGCACTTCTCGCTGCTGCCCGCGTGGCGCGGTGCCGCGCCCGTGCAGCACGCCGTGCTGGCCGGCGACGAACTCACCGGAGCCGCCACCTTCCGCATCGAGGAGGGACTCGACACCGGGCCGGTGTTCGGAGTCGTCACCGAGGAGATCCGGCCCACCGACACCAGCGGTGACCTGCTCACCCGCCTCGCCTTCGCCGGCTCCGGCCTGCTCGCCGCCACCATGGACGGCATCGAGGACGGCACCCTGACCGCCGTTCCGCAACCTGCCGAGGGCGTCAGCCTCGCACCCAAGCTCGGCGTCGCCGACGCCGAGGTCGACTGGACCGCTCCCGCACTCCGCGTCGACCGGGTGGTGCGCGGCTGCGCCCCGCACCCCGGAGCCTGGACCCGCTTCCGCGGCGAGCGGCTCAAGCTCGTCCAGGCCGCCCCGGCCGTGGAGCGCACCGGGCTCGCGCCGGGCGAGGTCGCGGCCGGGAAGAACGCGGTCCACGTGGGCACCGGTTCGCACGCCGTCGAACTGGTCTGGGTGCAGCCGCAGGGCAAGAAGCCGATGAAGGCCGCGGACTGGGCCCGCGGGGTACGGGTGGCGGAGGGCGAGCGGCTCGGCGCGTAACCTGGACCCCGCCCGACGTCATCCCAGTTCCGGAGCACCTTTCCCGTGGCAGACCAGTCCCGCCGCCCGTCCCGCCGACCCGCGAAGCCGCGCCGCACACCCGTGCGCGACCCGGTCAGGGCGCTCGCCTACGAGGTGCTGCGCGCGGTGGACGAGCGGGACGCCTACGCGAACCTGGCGCTCCCGCCCCTGCTGCGCAAGGCCCGGCAGGCCGGCGGCTTCGACGACCGGGACGCCGCCCTCGCCACCGAACTCGTCTACGGGACCCTGCGCCACCAGGGCACCTACGACGCCGTCATCGCCCGCTGCGTGGACCGTCCACTGGCCGAGGTGGACCCGCCGGTGCTGGACGTGCTCTCGCTCGGCGCGCACCAGCTGCTCGGCACCCGCATCCCCCCGCACGCGGCGGTCAGCGCGACCGTGGAACTCGCCAAGTGCGTGCTGAACGACGGACGGGCCCGGTTCGTCAACGCCGTCCTCCGCCGCATCACCGCCCACGATCTGGACGGCTGGCTGGAGCAGGTGGCGCCGCCCTGGGAGGACGACCCGGAGGCCCACCTCGCCCTCGTGCACTCCCACCCCCGCTGGGTGGTCTCCGCGATGTGGGACGCGCTCGGCGGCGGCCGGCAGGGCATCGAGGAACTGCTGGAGGCGGACAACGAGCGCCCGGAGGTCACCCTCGTCGCCCGTCCCGGACGGGCGACCGCCGAGGAACTGCTCACCCCCGACGCCCGTCCGGGACGCTGGTCCCCGTACGCCGTCCGGCTCGCGGGCGGCGAGCCCGGCGCCCTCGACGCGGTCCGCGAGGGCCGCGCCGGCGTGCAGGACGAGGGCAGCCAGTTGGTCGCGCTCGCCCTCGCGAACGCGCCGCTGGACGGCCGCGACACCCGCTGGCTGGACGGTTGCGCCGGCCCCGGCGGGAAGGCCGCCCTCCTCGCGGGTCTCGCCGCGCAGCGGGGTGCCGCGCTGGTGGCCGCCGAGAAGCAGCCGCACCGCGCCCGGCTGGTGGCCGGAGCCCTGAGCGGCAACCCGGGCCCGTACCAGGTCGTCGCGGCGGACGGCACCCGGCCGCCCTGGCGCCCCGGCACCTTCGACCGGGTGCTGGTCGACGTCCCCTGCACCGGACTGGGCGCCCTGCGCCGGCGTCCCGAGGCCCGCTGGCGCAGGCGTCCCGAGGACCTCGACGGCTTCGCGCCCCTCCAGCGGGGCCTGCTGGAGGAGGCGCTGCGCGCGGTCCGGGTGGGCGGCGTGGTCGGCTACGCCACCTGCTCACCGCACCCGGCCGAGACCGGCGAGGTGGTCGCGGACGTCTCCCGGCGGATCGGCTGCGAACCCGTCGACGCCCGACCGCTGCTGCCCGGAGTGCCGTACCTCGGCGACGGGCCCGACATCCAGCTCTGGCCGCACCTGCACGGCACCGACGCCATGTACCTGGCCCTGCTGCGCCGCACCGGCTGACGCGGCCGGACCCCGGCCGCACCGGCGGGCGCTGCCGGTGCGGCCGTGCCGGGACCGGTCGACGGTCGGACGCACGGGGCGTCCATACTGGGGGCATGGTTCAGATCTGCCCCAGCATCCTGTCCGCCGACTTCGCCCGACTGGCCGAGTCGGCCGAGCGCGTGGCCGGCGCCGACTGGCTGCACGTCGACGTCATGGACAACCACTTCGTGCCCAATCTGACGCTCGGCCTCCCGGTCGTCGAGGCGCTGCACAAGTCGAGCAGCATTCCGCTCGACTGCCATCTGATGATCGACGAGCCCGACCGCTGGGCGCCCGCCTACGCCGAGGCCGGCGCCGGGTCCGTCACCTTCCACGCGGAGGCCGCGGCGGCGCCCGTCCGGCTCGCCCGCGAGATCCGGGCCAAGGACGCCCGTGCCTCGATGGCGCTCAAGCCCGCGACTCCGATCGAGCCCTACGAGGACCTGCTCCCGGAGCTCGACATGCTCCTGGTGATGACGGTGGAGCCCGGGTTCGGCGGCCAGGCGTTCCTCGACATCATGCTCCCCAAGATCCGCCGCACCCGTCAGCTCATCGACAGGCACGGTCTGGAGCTGTGGCTCCAGGTGGACGGCGGGGTCTCCGCGGAGACGATCGAGCAGTGCGCCGAGGCGGGCGCCGACGTCTTCGTCGCCGGTTCGTCGGTCTACGGTACGGACGACCCGGAGGCCGCCGTCCATGCTCTGCGGAAGCAGGCGACCGAGGCGTCGGGACGTGCCGGGACGCTCTGACGCGAGGGGCCGCCACCAGGGGGCGCGGGTCCGGCCCCGGCCGGTGCCTGTGCCCTGCACGGAACGGATCGAGGGCCGCCGGTATCTGCGAGGATGAACCCTCGGCGCGCGAGCGCACGTGCGGTGGAAGGTTGAGGTGAGTTGCCGTGTCGACGGGTCGGGCAGTGACGAGGATGGGGCCCGCCGAGCTCATGCAGGCCGCGGCGATGGCCCGGCGCTTCTACCTGGAGGGCAAGTCCAAGATCCAGATCGCCGACGAGTTCGGCGTGAGCCGCTTCAAGGTGGCCCGGGTCCTGGAGACGGCACTCGAACGCGACCTGGTACGGATCGAGATCCGCGTCCCGGCGGAGCTCGACGCCGAGCGCTCCGACGCCCTGCGCGCCCACTACGGGCTGCGTCACGTCGTGGTCGTTGAGTCGCCCGCGGAGGCGACCGAGGATGCGGCCGATCCGGAGAACCTCGGCGAGGTCGCCGCCGACCTGCTGGGTGAACTCGTCACCGAGGGCGCCGTGCTCGGTCTCGCCTGGGGCCGCTCCACCATCCACATGGCCACCGCCCTGCGCCGGCTGCCGCCGTGCACGGTCGTCCAGCTCACCGGTGTCTACGACGCGGGCACCGCGGACCGCGGTTCGGTCGAGGCGGTCCGCAGGGCCGCCGAGGTGGCCGGCGGTCAGGCGCACCCGATCTACGCCCCGATGCTGCTGCCGGACCCGGCCACCGCCGCGGCCCTGCGCAACCAGACCGGGATCGCCGCCGCGTTCGAGTACTTCGACGAGGTCACCGTGGCCGCGGTCTCCATCGGCTCCTGGGAGCCCGGCGTCTCCACCGTGCACGACATGCTCAGCGACGCCGAACGCGGCCACTACGCCTCGCTCGGCGCCGCCGCGGAGATGTCGGCGCACCTCTTCGACGTCCAGGGCCGCCGCATCGGCCGCGACCTGGGGGAGCGGTGCATCACCGTGGAGGCGGACCGGCTCCGCCGGGTCCCCGAGGTGGTGGCGATCGCCGGCGGGCGGCGCAAGGCGGAGGCGATCGGCGCGGTGCTGCGCTCCGGGCTCGTGACCAGCCTGGTCACCGACACCGCGGCGGCCGACGACCTGCTGCGGGCCGGCCCCGCCCCCCGCCGCGCCCTGGACCGCGCGGACCCGGACGACCTCTGAGCCCCGGCCGCGCGGCCCGCGCCCACCGGTCCGGCGCCGGGGACGCGGGCCGCACGGCGGGCACGGCGCACGGGCAGCGCGCGGGTGGTGCACCTTGGTGCGCAGGGTCGGGGCCCACCCGGCTCCCTCCTCCAGGTGCTCCTCCGGCGCCTCGGCGTTGGATGGCGACCAGGTCGGTCCACCGGGCGTTGACGAGGTTGTGGTCCGCGGTGAGCGGCGCCTCCGACCACTTCCTGAGGACCTGCGCCTCGTCGAACTCCCCGGCCAGGGTGAACGCGTTGTACTCGGCGACCAGTTTCGACTCGAAGACGTTCCAGGAGACGGCCACCAGGCCGGCGCCGCGCACGATGTCCACCAGACCGTCGTGCTGCTGAAACTGCCGCGGACGGCGCTCCAGGGCCCTCGATCCGCTCGGCGCTGACCTGCTGGACACCGGGCCCCGTCGTTCCGCCCGGGGACACGCCCACCGCGGGAGCTACCGGTCCGGCGGGATCTCCGCCCAGACGGTCTTGCCGCTGGGCAGGTACGGCGTGACGCCCCAGTCGTCGGCGAGCGCGTCGACCAGCAGCAGCCCGCGCCCGCCCTCGTCGTCCCCGCGGAGCAGCGCGGGCAGCCGTTCACCGCGCGAATCCGTCACCTCGACCCGCAGCCCTCCGGTCGGAAGCAGCGCGAGCGAGAGGCGGAAACTCCGTCCCGCCGACCTTCCGTGGAGAACGGCGTTCGTCGCCAGTTCCGACACGACCAGTGCCGCGGAGCGGACGTGTGTGCTGTCCCGTTCCCGTCCCCAGCGCACGAGTTGCTCGACGGCGAGCAGCCGGGCCAGCCGGGCGCCCCGCGGGGTGGCGCTCAGAAGCTGGGTGAAGTGGACCGGAGGCGCCGCGGGCCCCGGTACGTCGATCGGTGCGGATTCTCTCTTCATGGCACTCAGCCTGAGTGACTTTCGTTACGCTGACCAGCAGTGACTCCGGTACGCGATGCCTCCGTCACGTTGAGTCGGAGCGCGCGTACCGGCCGTTCCCCGTGACCGGGGACGGTACGAGCGGTGTCGGTGCAGAGTCTGGGGACGGTGACGGCGTGGAGACAGCCGAGACAATCGGGGCATGCGACGAATCGGAGGACGCGACCGACCTGTTCCGGACAGTCGGTCGACAGCTCCGGCTGCTGCGGGAGCGTGCCGAGCTGACACAGCGCGAGTTGGGCGAGCGACTCGGTTACAGCGAGGACCTGATCCGCTCGCTGGAGCGCGGACGCAGGACCCCGCAGCCGGAGTTCCTCGACGCGGCAGACGAACTGCTCGGCGCGAGCGGGCTGCTGCGGGCGGCGAAGGAGGACGTCCTCCGGGCCAAGGCGAGAGCGCGGGTGAAGCACCCGAGCTGGTTCAAGGACTACGCCCGCCTGGAGACGGACGCGGTCGAGCTCTCCTACTACAGCAACCACACCATCCCAGGCCTCTTCCAAACGGAGGCGCACGCGCGTGCGCTCTACGAGATGCGCAAGCCGCTTCTCGATGAGGAGACGATCGAACAACGAGTGGCGTCTCGTCTGGCGAGGCAGGCACTGTTGACGAGCCGGCCCGCCCCCATGGTGAACTGCGTCGTAGAGGAGGCTGTGCTCCGTCGTCCGATCGGTTCGAGTGACACGCATCGTGCGCAGCTGGGGGAGTTGGCCAGGCTGGGCCGCTTGCGAAGTGTCGAGTTGCAGGTGATGCCGCAGGAGCGAGGGGAGCACGCCGGAATGGGAGGCCCCTTCATCCTTCTCACGCCTGCGGGCCGAGCCCAGGTCGGCTACCTGGAAGTACAGAACTTCAGCCGGTTGCTCACGGAGATGGCGGACGTCCGTATCCTGGCCGCACGGTATGGAAGCATCCGGTCTCAAGCCCTGAGTCCGCGTGAGTCCCTGTTGTTGATCGAAGGGTTGCTGGAAGAGCGATGAAGTCCCTGGAAAACCCGACGGCGCTGAGTGCACTCGCATGGTTCAAGAGCAGTTACAGCTCGAACGAGGGCGGCGAGTGCGTCGAGGTCGCGACGGACGAGACCTCGGTGCTCGTCCGTGACTCGAAGCAACCGTCGCGGTCGCACCTGACCGTGGGCGGCGCGAGCTGGTCCCGTTTCACGCGGTTCGCCGCGGGACGCTGATCGCGGGAGAACGCCCTTCCCGGCCCTGCCGCGGCGCCGGTTGGCACCGCCGCAGGGCCGTTTCGGGGCGCCGCACGCCCGGCCCCGCGGTCACGGAGTGATGAGGATCTTCAGCGCCTCCCGCTGGTCCATGGCCCGGTAGCCCTCGGGCGTGTCGCTCAGCGGCACCGCCCGGTCGAATACCCGTCCGGGCTGGACGGTCCCGTCCAGCGCCGCGGGCAGCAGTTCCTCGATGTACGCCCGGACGGGAGCGGGCCCGCCGGGCAGCGTGACGTTCGGCCCGAAGAGGCTGCCGAAGCCGATCGGGGCCTCTTCGTACTGGGGCACTCCGACCCGGCTGATCACCCCGCCCGGGCGGACGGCGCCGACAGCCATCTCGTAGGCCGGCAGGTGGCCGACTGCCCCCAGGACGGTGTGAGTGCCCTCGCTGCCGGTCAGCTCGCGCACCCTCGCCACTCCCTCCTCCCCGCGCTCCGGGACGACATCGGTGGCCCCGAACCCCACCCCCAGATCGGTACGATTCCGGTGCCGCCCCATCAGGATGATCTGCTCGGCACCGAGCTGCTTCGCGGACAGCACGGCGAGGAGTCCGACGGCGCCGTCCCCGACCACCGTCACGGTGGTGCGCGCGTCCACGCGGGCCTGCTTGGCGGCGTGGTAGCCCGTCCCGTAGACGTCGGCCAGGGTCAGCAGCGACGGCAGCAGGGCTGCGTCCTCCCCGACCGGCAGCTTCACCAGACTGCCCTGCGCCTGCGCCTGCGCCTGCGGCACGCGTACCGGCTCCGCCTGCGCACCGCCGACGCCACCGGCGCCGAACACCCCTCCGTCCTCCACGTGCTGGAGGGTGAGCATGCAGTTACTGAAGCGGCACACCACCCGCGGATCGAAGCTCGCCTGCCGGCACAGGCGCAGCGCGAGGTTCGCCATGTACGACTGCGGAATGTCGAAGGCCCACGGCTCGTCCGCGCCGAGGTCAGCCGCACCCGGCGGCCCGTCCGCTCCAGCAGTTGCGTGCCCGTTTCGGACTCCAGCACGGCCAACTGCTGGGAGACGCTCGACGGGCTCAGGCGGGCCGCCTGGGCGACCGCCCGGACGGTCCCCAGCGTGTCCAGGCGGCTCAGCAGACGCAGTCTCCACGGATTCATCACATCGTCCATGGTTGTGCGGCACAGCCGTACAGGAAAGCGGGAATCGTGAGATGGACGTGTCACTCCGGCGCGGCCTACCGTCGAGGGCATGGCTGCTCCGACCACCCCTCGCACACCTCCGAGGCCTTCTGGGCCGATGCCGACCGGCATCTCGTCCGCTACGGCGGCGCCTTCACTCGCGAGATCATCGACCGCGCCTCCGGAAGCTTCCTCTTCACCGCCGACAACCGCAGGCTCCTCGACTTCACCTCCGGGCAGATGAGCGCCATCCTCGGCCACTCCCACCCGGAGATCGTCGAGACCGTCCAGCGCCAGGTCGCGTCCCTCGACCACCTCTACAGCGGCATGCTCAGCCGCCCGGTGGTCGACCTCGTCCGCCGACTGGCCGAGACCCTGCCCGCGCCGCTGGAGAAGGCGCTGCTGCTGACCACCGGAGCGGAGTCGAACGAGGCCGCGATCCGGATGGCGAAGCTCGTCACCGGCAAGCACGAGATCGTCTCCTTCGCCCGTTCCTGGCACGGAATGACGCAGGCCGCCGCCTCCGCCACGTACAGCGCGGGACGCAGCGGCTACGGCCCGTCCGCGCCGGGCAACTTCGCCATCCCCGTCCCGAACCCCTACCGCCCCGACTTCACCGAGGCCGACGGCTCGCTGGACTGGCGCCGCCAACTCGACTTCGCCTTCGACCTCATCGACGCCCAGTCGACCGGCAGCCTCGCCGCCTGCCTCGTCGAGCCGATCCTCAGCTCCGGCGGCGTCATCGAACCGCCGCTGGGCTACTTCGCCGCGTTGCAGGAGAAGTGCCGCGAGCGCGGCATGCTCCTCATCCTCGACGAAGCCCAGACCGGCCTGTGCCGTACCGGCACCTGGTACGCGTTCGAACGCGACGGCGTCGTCCCCGACATCCTCACCCTCTCCAAGACGCTCGGCGCGGGCCTGCCGCTGGCCGCGGTGCTCACCACCGCCGAGATCGAGCAGGAGGCACACGAGCGCGGCTACCTCTTCTTCACCACCCACGTCTCCGACCCGCTGGTGGCCGCAGTCGGCAACACCGTCCTCGACGTACTCACCCGCGACCGCCTCGACGAGCGCGCCCGGACGCTCGGCGCGTTCCTGCGGAAGGGCCTCACGGAGATCGCCGACCGGCACTCCGTCGTCGGTGACATCCGCGGCCGGGGTCTGATGGCCGGACTCGAACTCGCCGCCGACCCGGAGGCGAAGCAGACCTCGGACGAACTCGGAGCCCGCGTCACCCGCCGTTGCCTCGAACTCGGCCTGCACATGAACATCGTCCAACTCCCCGGCATGGGCGGCATCTTCCGCATCGCCCCGCCGCTCACCGCCACCGAGGAGGAACTCTCCCTCGGCCTGGCCATCCTGGACGAAGCCATCGGAGACGCCAGCTCCGGCCTCTGAGACGACGGGCCGTGTTTCCCGCACCGCTCGTGTCCGTTTCGCCGGGGCCGGGGCCGGGGCCGGGGCCGGGGCCGGGGCCGGGGGCGTCGGCCGAGCGGGGAGGCGCCCGCTCGACACCCGGCTCCGCCGCCCGTACGGGGAGCAGATCATGGCTTCCACCGTGCTGGAATCCCGCTCGGGACCATCCCCGCGTGCGCGGGGAGCAGGAAGGCGTCGCCGTGTTCGCCCCCGGGCCCGAGGGACCATCCCCGCGTGCGCGGGGAGCAGGCGCGTCAGTGAGGGAGTAGGCCGGTCCGGCGGGGACCATCCCCGCGTGCGCGGGGAGCAGGGGCCGACCACCGGGCGGCCTGGCGGCGCCAGGGGACCATCCCCGCGTGCGCGGGGAGCAGTTGCGCAGACCCTCGGTCGTGCCGGCCTTCTCGGGACCATCCCCGCGTGCGCGGGGAGCAGTCGCCGGTCATGGGATTGGTGCTGGTGATCTGGGGACCATCCCCGCGTGCGCGGGGAGCAGGGTGTACACCCCGGCGTGTACCGGGTGCCGGGGGGACCATCCCCGCGTGCGCGGGGAGCAGGCCGGGCACCGGTTCACCGGAGGCATGCCAGAAGGGACCATCCCCGCGTGCGCGGGGAGCAGACACGCCGAACTCGGCGTGTACGGAGCCAGTTGGGACCATCCCCGCGTGCGCGGGGAGCAGTCCGGAGCCTCGACGCGCTCGCTGCTCTTGTGGGGACCATCCCCGCGTGCGCGGGGAGCAGGGTCGGCGGCGGAGCCGCCCGCAGCACTCCGAGGGGCCATCCCCGCGTGCGCGGGGAGCAGCACTCCACCCCCGCCGTCGCCTTCGCCGACCGGGGGCCATCCCCGCGTGCGCGGGGAGCAGTGTGGCCGAGGGCGTCGCGGATCTCGCGCATCGGGGCCATCCCCGCGTGCGCGGGGAGCAGGTGAGGCTGCCGAGCGGCGGGCGCAGCGAGGCGGGGCCATCCCCGCGTGCGCGGGGAGCAGGCGGAGGGGGTCGTCATCCGGTCCCGTCGGATGGGGCCATCCCCGCGTGCGCGGGGAGCAGTGGTCGACCACTACGGACTCACCGGTGTCGGTGGGGCCATCCCCGCGTGCGCGGGGAGCAGGAGGAGCTGAGCGGTGGTGCCCTTGGTGAGCCGGGGCCATCCCCGCGTGCGCGGGGAGCAGCACACGGTGCCCGGTCTCGACGTCGCGGAGTGGGGGCCATCCCCGCGTGCGCGGGGAGCAGACTCGGTGACCTGCGAGTTTACGGCGAGGAGGGGCGGGGTTCGAGCACTTTCGTCGATTGCGACATTCCGGGCATGAGGGGTGTCGGAAGACGGCTCATCGGGGTCCGAATCGTCGGCGTCGCCCCGCGTTGCTCCAGCCGGGTTTCGGGGCGGGGCCCGGAGGTGGGGCGTCGAGGTTGGGGCGCATGATGAGGGTGACGCCTTCGTGGTCGACCGGGTGCCAGTGGTGGTCGTGGGTGCGGAAGGTGTAACCCTGCTCGTTGTTGGTGGTGTGGGCGAGCAGGGCCCGTCCCTGTCCGGCGTACTGCTGCACTTCTTCCCACAGCACGTCGCGAACTCTGGCCGAGGGGTTCCCGACGAAGACGCCCGCCGAGATCTCCAGCAGCCATCGGGTAAGGAACCCGCGCAGTCCGGGTGGGCAACTGGAGAGGACGATGACGGTCACCAGGAAGCCGCCGCGTCGCCGTGGTTGCGTCCGGCTGCGACCTCGCGGCCACCGTCGCTCTGTAGGGTGACGAGGTCCTGCGCCTCCGTCGGGTCGCCGTCCGGGAGCAGCAACTGCTTGATATCGCTGACGCACCGGTCCATCAGGGACGTCTGCGTGATCCGGTCGCGAAGGGCTCTGCGGGTGCGGGGGCCCACGTCCTCCCCGTCCTCCGCCGCGACGTCGAAGGCGAGCGGGATGCCCACCTCGGTCTTGTAGAGGTCGGCGATGTCCATGACGAAGGACAGCTCGTGGCCCGAGTGGACGAAGCCGAGCGCGGGGCTGCAACCGAGGGAGACGACGACGGCGTGCGCGATTCCGTACATGCACTGCGCGGCGGCTGTGATGGCCTGGTTGACGGGGTCGCCGCTGGTGAAGTCGCCCGGGGTGTAGACGCGTCCCTTCCACTCGACGCCGGTGCGGCGGGCCTGGGCGCGGTAACACTCCTTCACTCGGGTGCCTTCACGACCGAGGAGTTCGTGCCGGGTCAGGCCGGCGGGGTCCTCGGTGGGGAAGCGCAGGCGGTACATCGCGCGGGCCACCGCGATGCGCGAGCGCACGTTGGCCCACTGGGCAGCCTGTGCCTCGGCGAGGGCGGCGGAGCGGGTCAGAGCCCGCCCGCCGGCGTAGTAGCGGACGCCGTGTTCCCCCACCCAGGCAACCGCCGCCCCGGTTTCGCCCAGAACGCTCATGGCCTGGTGGGTGATGCGTGTGCCGGGGCCGAGGAGGAGTGTGCCGATGGTGGCGGAGGGGATGTGCCTGGTGCCCTCGGTGTCCTCCGCGGTGATGGCGTTGGCGTCCCGGTGGACGACACAGCGCTCCAGGTATACGAAAGAGAGACGTTCTCCGGCGCGCGTGAGGTGGCGAGGAGTGAGCGCCGTGCGCTGGCCTACGGTCGTCATCCGGCGCTCCCCGTCCCGTCGCTGTTCCCGCCCCTGCTCTCGTCCTCGTGGCCCAACGCGGTGCCGGAGGGGAGCGGGGCGAGGGTCATCAGACCGCAGCCGTACGCCTTGGCCTTGCCGAGGCCCTGGGTCAGGGTTCGGCGCATGGCCTCCGGGTCGGTGACTTCGAGACGGCCGTCGAAGGTGACGGTCACCAGACTGACCGGGCCCCTTCTCGACGCTCCCTTGCCGTCGCCTGCTTTGGAGAATGACACGGTGCGGTGGTCACGGACGGCGAGTTCGAAGCGATCGCCGTAGTGCGGGGTCTTGGTCCTGTAGGTGGTGCCGCCCGGCAGCAGGCGGCTGTCGGTGGGTTTCTCGGTGATGCGGAAGCCCGCCCGCTCCTGGCGCTCGGGGTCGAGGAGCCAGGACCTCTGGTGTACGGGCGTCAGGTGGGCGGTGCGCTTGGTGGGTTCGCCGTCCTTGCGGCGGATGTGGTGCACCGGGTTCGCCGTGAGGCGGAAGCCCCAGGTGCTGCCGGGATTGAGGCGGTCGAGGAAGGGGGCGTAGGGGCGGGTGTGCCAGCCGGGCGTGAGTGGGTCCAGTGCCGCCGCGGGCCAGCCGGCCTGCTCGACTAGGTGGGTCAGGTCGGGGCGGGCGGGGCCCACGAGGTAGAGGAAGACCTCGGCCCGGGCGTTGTGATCCAGTCGCCACAGCACCCGCGGGGCGCCGGGGGAGGGGGAGTTGCGGGGGCCGGCTCCGGCGTCCGCGGGTAGCAGGTCCGGGAAGGAGGACATCACACCGGCGTGCAGGGCCTGCGGCGAGGACAGCAGACGACGGGCCCCGGGCCGGGCGGTGTTGACGCGAAATCGGGTCAGGAACATCAGTGCTGGTCTTCCTCTTCCTCCAGCGCGGCGAACGGTTCGTGCGCGGGAGCGCGTCGGGCGCCTGCGTGCTCGGGGTGGGAGACTTCCACCGTGGCGGCCACGACCGTCCGCAGCGCGTGTCGGCGGTGCTCGGCGGCGAAGCTGAGTGGCTGGTCGCGCAGGGTGTCCCCGTCCTCCTCGGGGAGCGCCTCGTGCAGCACGGTCAACGGCACGCTGCGCTGCCCGCGGTGGAGCCTTTGGTACCAGGCGGCCGCACGCCAGGGTTCGCGGCGCAGTGTGCTGTGCAGATCGGCGCCGTGCAGATCGGCGCCGTGGTGGAGGCCCAGTTCCACGGGCCGGGCCGGTGGACAGGAGCGCCTGCCCAGGTAGGGCGGGTACACGGGGTCGCGCAGCGCGGCCAGCAGCTCCTCCAAGAGCGCCGCCTCGCCCTCCAGGGCGGCGACGAACACGGCGTCGGCCAGGTAGAAGCGCTCGGAGAGCGGCATCGACTTCCCGGTGACCGCGTGGTGGGCGGTCTGGAAGTCGCGGACGCGGCTGCCGGGTTGGTCGATACGGACACCGAACCGCAGGCCGGCCAGGCGGGCCAGCGCACGCTCGTCAGCGCGCTCGAGCCCCTGGGCGGAGGCGAGGAGACCGAGGACGCCGCTCTTGGTGGGGGCGGACTCGGTCCCGCGGCGGACGAACCGGGCGGAGGCCCCCCAGGACTGGAGAGGTCCGGCCAGTTGCAGGGTCAGCACGCTCATGCGGGCTTGTCCAGGTGCTCGGCGACCGCTCTGCCGACCGAGGCGACGAGTTCGGTCAGACGGGTCTCCTCACGGCCGAGGTCCGCGAGCTGCGCGGTGTTCGGGCCGACGCGCAGCACCCAGGTCATCGTGGACTCGTCGTCGCCGTAGGCCCGCTCGATGTCGGGAACGAACTCGGCCAGGCGCGCGGCGGCACCGCGCAGGTGACCGCTGTGCGCCTGTGCGGTGACGGGTTCCTCGAAGGCGGCGACGAAGCTGACGGGCCGGGTCGTGCGCAGCTTGACGACGACGGCTTCGGGCAGCGTGTGGTGCCCGAAGGTGTTGATCTTCCCGGTGGGCAGCGAGGCGAGGAAGGCGTGGACGAACGCCTCGACGGCCCGGCGGACGGGTTCGGTACGGCGCGCGCCCGCGTGCAGGCCTTCTCCGAGGTTGGCGGCGAGCTGATGCACCCCGAGGGCTGCGTAGCGGTAGAGGGTGGCCGAGTTGAAGTCGACGGTGCCGATCATGCCGGCACCCGGTTCGGCGTCGGTGTTCCGGTCGTCGACGGCGGTGTAGTAGTCCGACTCGCTCTCCACCCGGTGCACGCTGATCGCGTGGGCGACCTGGACGGCGGCATCGACGTTGAAGTCGGCCGCGTCGGCCACCATCCGGCCGAAGAGCGCGATGTCGACCGAGTGGTGGGTGTCGGCGACCTCCTTCAACCGGGCCTTGAACTTCTTGTCCTTGAGACGGGCGGTCATGTCGGCCGCGCCCTCGACCGTGAGCGCGGCGAGCCCGTCGAGCTGCCGGGCGCTGAGGAACATGAGGTACTTCGACTCGGGCGCCGGCTCCTGCGCGGTGTCCTTGGCGGCGTCGGCCTTGCGCTTGGGAGCCTCGATCTTGGAGCCGGTTGCGGAGTACAGGACGGAGGCGGCGAGCTCCAGCGCCCGGCCGGTCTCGATGGACGGGTCAAGTACGGTGACCCGGTCGGCCAGGGCTTCGGCGACCTTCTTCGTCCGCACGCCGAGCTCGCTCGGATCGAGCAGCTTCTCGGTGTCGAAGTAGGTGCGGGTGGCCCGCTTCCACGCCTGGCTGGAGACCCTGGCGCGGGGGCACCCGCCGTACACGGCCGACTTCGGGGCGCCGGTGTCGTCGCGGTTGAGGTTGCTGGGCGGCACGGTCTGCAGCGCGTGCACGTCGAGGAAGAGGCGGTTCACGAGGCGTCCCTGTCGGTGGTCGGGTCGGTGGTACCGGGTCCGGTCGGTTCGGTGGTCGGGTCGGTGGTACCGGGCCCGGTCGGTTCGGTGGTACCGGAGCGGTGGGCGTGGAAGGAGCGGCCCCAGGCGCGGCGGACGTCGTCGCGGCCTCCGGCCTCCTGCCATCGGTAGAGCTGCCCGGAGAGAAGCCCGTAGTCGAGGGCGATGTCCTCGCGGCGCAGCAGCAGGACCAGGTCCCGCAGCCGTACGGCGAGGGTGACCAGGTCGGGAGCCGTGCCGGCCCGTACGAGGCGTTTGCGCACCGCCTCGTCGAGGTCGCCCGGCGGCATCAGCGCGCGGACCGCCGCGCCGAGCCCGGCAGGCGCTTTCCGGCTGTCCGGCCGGTGCATGCCCGTGCCGCGGGACTGCTGGTGCAGCGCCCAGAGAGTCAGGGCGACGTGCACCGAGTCCTCGGCCCGGGTGAGCTCGCTCTCGCTCAGGGGTCGTCCGCCGCCGGGCGGTGCCTCGTGCAGCGGTCCGGTGTCGGCCAGGTCCCACAGGTCCGGCACCTGGGCGAACTCCTTGCCCGCTCCGCGGCGCAGCCGGGCCAGCGCCGCGACGGCGTGGGACTGGTCGTCGAGATAGTTCCGTTGGAGGTCGGAAATCAGTCGGGCAGTGAGGTGCGCGACGCGCCGACGGGCGCCGAGCGGGGCTGCGAGCGTGGTCATTCGGGTTCCTCCCGGGAGGGGTCGGGTCCCGGGACGCCGTTGGCGCCCGGCGGCGGGTCGGAGGCGAGGGAGCGGCCGAGCGCGTCACCCAGGCGGCGGCGGAACCACGTGTCGGCGAGCGCGGAGTTGGACCACGTCTTGCCTGTCTTCGTGTCCGTCGTGCGCCCGGCCCAGGCCGCGTCACCGGCGTCGTGCAGGAGCCGGTCGCCGAGCCCTGCCACGATGTCGCGCACTTCCCGCTGCCAGCGGGCGCGTGCTTCGTACGGGTCCTCGACCGCCGCCAGTGCGTGCAGCCAGGTGCGGTAGGGGCCGTCCAGGGCGGCGAAACCGAGATCGCGCGCCGTGACGCGGCGCCCCTCGGGTTCGGCGCCCGAGGCACGGGCCAGGTCGGTGGCGAGATCGCCGAGGGCCCGGACGGCCAGGTCGACGTCGGCCACGGCGTCCACGGCCTGCCGCGCGTGCGCGCGCTCGTGCTGGTGGAGAAGGACCACGCCCATCGTCATCCGGTCGTCCACGGATTCGTCGATCACGGACTGCTGGGTGCCGTAGACAGCGCCGACGAGCCGGGTACGGATCAGGTAGCCGCGCGACAGGAAGCCCTCCGTCACCAGACGGGCGATCCACTCCAGCACTCCCGGCCGGAGGGTGTCGGCCGGCTCGGAGCCCTGGGCCGCTTCGGCGCGGTCGGCCAGCAGAGCCGCCAGACCCCGCCAGGCGGCGCGTGCCGGATCGTGCTCGCGGGGGAGGTACGACGGGGACTCGCCGTGCTTCTTCTCCTGGGCCCGGCTGCGGCGCCACCCCGTCATCGGTTCGAGCGTGTGCCTGTTCCGCGGGACGAGCGGGTCGCCGTAGCCCAGGACGACGCCGTGCACGCCCTCGGCGTCGTGGTGGAGCCGCAGCCGACGGGTCTGCCAGGTGTACAGGTCGCGCACCCCGGTGGGCCGTCGGTCCGCCGCGCCGGGACCGCACGGCTCCCTGCGCCAGGCCGGCCGGTCGTCGGGGCCGAAGCGCAGGACGGAGCCGTCGGCGGCCACCAGGTTCAGCAGCAGCGTCTCCCGCAAGGTGCGGCCCTCGGCCATGACACCGCCCAGCGTTCCGGCCCAGCCGACGCCGAGCGGGTACACCCGGCCGCCCACGACCCGCGGGTCGCCCTCGATGCCGGTCTTGATGCCGGAGGTGTCGTACGCGTGGGCGTGCACGACCCAGCGTGCGGCCTCGGCGAATCCGAGCCGTGTCACCGAGGGCATGCGGGAGGTGAAGAACGGTTCCCCGTTGGGGACGTCCGCGACGACGCGGTTGAGGGAGAAGACCTCGTGGCGCGCGGTGTGCAGGTCGGCCACCTGAAGGAAGGGCGCCTGCGGGTGCAGGAGATCGAACCGCTCGCGGTGCTCGTCCAGGTAGGCCGGGACGCGGGAGAAGCACCTCTCGTCCTCCCACAGTTCGGCCCAGTCCTCCATGTCCTTCGGACCGTCCACGGCATCGTGGGCGACGGCCAGCAGGAGCCGGACGAGGGCGAACTCCTGTGTCGGCAGGTCTCCCACGAGCCGCACGAGGTCTGCGGCGCCGGCGAAGACGTCCCGTAGGGACAGCTCCTGCTGGACGCCGTCCCGCCGCAGCACCGGAATCCAGGGCCGGGAGGTCAGATCGAAACCCGGGCCGCCCGCGGCGGTGGCTTCCTGTACTTCAGACACGTGTCACTTCCAGGCCGTCGGTTCTGCTGTACTGAAGCCGGAATCCCGCCAGGAGAGCCCGGCAGTCCGTGTCCAGCGGGAGAATGAGCTGGCCGGCGAGCCAGTGGCTGTCCTTCCCCTGCCAAGCGGGCACATAGAGTTCCTCCAGTTCGGCGATCGCCCGGTCCAGCGCCTCCGGGTAGGAGAACTGCGAGGGCAGGCGGAGCCCGCACTGCGCCGCCGCCCGCGCCGCGCGAGGCGTCGGGACCCGGTCCTGCGGCAGTTCCAGCCCGCCCAGTTCGTTGCCGTGCCGGTCCCGTCCCAGCCACGGGAGGGTGGCCAGCGAGCCGTCGGAGAGTCGCTGCACGGCGACCACCTCCAGGCTCTCCCTGCCGTCCCGCACCTGCGCCCGTCCGGCCCGCGTGTCGTCGGCGTCCCCCGCACCGGCTGCGACCCAGCCGAACAACGGCTGCCCCGGCCGCCCCACGGAGCCCAGCCGGAAGACGTCCGCCCGCTCGGCCTGGCTCTCCCGGTGCTTCGCGTGCTTCCCGTGCGCCGCGTCCAGTGCGGCCGACCACGACGGGGGCCCCGCCGCGCCGTCCGCGTACGCACCCTGGACCAAGGGGCTGATGTCCTGCGGCAGCCGCAGGGCGCGGAGGGCCCCGCCGCCGTACGGCAGCAGCGCGGCAGCGGAGCGCAGCAGCGCGTACTCCCCGTACACCGCCACCGATCCGGCCACGGGTACGGGGACGTCACCACTCCAGTCGGCACCGGTGACCAGGCAGCGCGCGGTGCGCAACCGCGGCGGCCGCTCGGTCTGCTCCGCACCCCGCCGGTGGCGGTGCAGCCGCCCCATTCGCTGGAGCATCAGGTCGACCGGGCACAGGTCCGTGACCAGGAGGTCGAAGTCCACGTCGAGCGACTGCTCGGCCACCTGGCTGGCGACCACGACACGAGGCCCCCGCGGTCGGTCCACCGCCTCGCCCGGTGGACCGAACCACCGCAGCAGTTCGGCGTCCTTGCGCGCCCGGTCCGCGTCGACGAAGCAGGAGTGGGCCACCGTCACCTCGGCCCCGGGGACGCGCTCGCGGAGCACCGCGGCGGTCTCCAGCACCCGCCGGACCGTGTTCCGCACCACCAGCACGCACCCGCCCCCGTCCAGCTCGCGGGCAAGGCGCTGTGCGAGCAGCCCGGTGTCGTCGTCAAGCCGTTCCAGGGCCACCTCGACCTGCCGACCCGACGCGTCCGGACTTGTCACGGCCGGTCCCCGCCCCGGAGCCACGGCGGTCAGCAACGGGTACTGCGAAGCCCGCCCCACCGGCTCGAACTCGCGGGAACCCGGCTCCGCTCCCGCGTACGCCTCGGCCAACTCCCGCCGCCGTACGGCCGGTAGCGTCGCCGACAGCACCACCACGGGCACCCGGTAGGACCCCAGCCACGACAGCACCCGGTCCAGGTACACACTCATATACGTGTCGTAGGCGTGCGCTTCGTCGATCACCACGACCTTGCCCGCCACGGCCAGGTGCCGCAGCATCAGGTGCCGGCTCTTGAGCCCGGCGAGCAGCAACTGGTCCACGGTCCCCACCCCGAACGAGGCCAGCATGGCCTTCTTGCGACCCCGCAGCCACGCGTGCGCCACCAGCGCCCCGGCTGCCGCCGTCGGCTGCGAGGGACTCCACCGCTGCTCCGGCGCGTCCACCTCGACGGCCGCGATCCGCTGACGACTCCCGCGCATCATGGCGGCGTACTCTTCGTTGAGGGCCGCCTTCGAATGCGCCAGCAGGACCGACCGGCCCCCCTCCCACGCGGGTAGACGCCCCAGCCAGTCCACCAGACGGGGAAACATCGCGTTCCCCGTCGCCATGGTGGGCAGGGCGAAGAACACGCCGCCCGCGCCGGACCGTGCGGCGAACAGCTCGACTACCGCGAGCGCCGCCTCCGTCTTGCCCTCGCCCATCGGGGCCTCGATCACCACGAGCCCCGGGGCCGGCATCCCGCGCGCCAACTCCACCGCCGCCCGCTGCACCGGCCGGACTCGCGCGCCGGGCGGCAGATCGAACCGCGTCGCGAACAACTCCTCCGTCCCGCCGGACGGTTCGTCCGGCTGCCACGGCGGAGGCAGCTCCAGCCCGCGCCACGCCGCGGACACCCGCTCCTCGTGCGTCCGGTGCTCCTCTTGAGGAAAGTACGGGAACAGGTCGGGGTTCGAGGCGATCCAGTCCGCCACGATCACCAACGCGGTGAGCAGAACCTGAACGGTCTGCGGCAGTTTCACCCCCCGCCAGGCGCCGAACCGCTCCCGTCCCGCGAACGCGTCCGAGCAGGCGTCGAGCAACTCCTCCTGCACCCGCCGCCACACCGACTCGGCCGCTCCCGGCGTGCGCAGCAGGTGGTCGCGGTCGTCGAGCGCCTTGATCTGGCCGTGCTCCGCCGGCACGCCGTGGTGCCCGCCCACCACCACCGTGAACTGGCCCGCCTGCCGCCGGGTCCAGCCGCACCGGTCCTCCAACCACTCGCCCAGTAGCAGCTGTCCCGCCAGCCCGTGCGGCGCCAGCCTGCGGTCCGGCCCGAACTGGCGTGAGGTGGGCATCCCCAATCCTTCCGCCCGCATGCCGTCCGCCAACGAGTCCACCTGGCACGCGAAGGCCGGCGTAGCCTTCCCCACGTCGTGGACGCCCGCCAACCACACAACGAGGCAGCGGGCGTCCTCCGCTCCGCCCGGCAGCGTATCCGCGATCAGCCCGCGGACACTCGCCGGTAACCAGTGGTCCCACAGCAGCCCCGCCACCGCGGCGGTGTCCGCCATGTGCCGCCACAGCGGCAACCAGCCCTCGCTGTCCCGGTCGTGTTTCGCCCACACACTCCGCACGCCGCCTCTGAGTCGATCGCCCAGTCCGGAGACGACGCCCCCGTCACTCGCAGTCATGTGAGAGGAATACATGCGAACGATCTCTTGCCGCAGCTGGTTTGAGGAATCAGCCCCCTGCGTGTTCGATGGTGGTAGTGCAGACGCGCTCCGCACGTCTCCGAAGCCCGCCCGGGTGCCCTGGATACCGATGGGAGTAGTTTGGCCCTTTATGTCTTATTCGACGAAAGTGCTTCAGAACGCCGCCGGCCCCCGGTAGACCCCCAGGTCACCGAGTCTGCTCCCCGCGCACGCGGGGATGGTCCCGCCGTCGGCACCTGGGGCCGGGCCGCGATCGACTGCTCCCCGCGCACGCGGGGATGGTCCTTGGCAGACAGTCAGGAGAGCGCCCCCATGCTCCTGCTCCCCGCGCACGCGGGGATGGTCCCATGCCGAACCGCAGGCCAGTGGCCCCGGCGCGCTGCTCCCCGCGCACGCGGGGATGGTCCCGCGTCGCCCCCCGCATCACCCCCTGGAAAGCCCTGCTCCCCGCGCACGCGGGGATGGTCCCCCGTTCTTCCACGGGCAGGTTTTCCGCGAGTCCTGCTCCCCGCGCACGCGGGGATGGTCCCCCCTCCGGCTCACCCGGCTCAGGGGTGGGCTCCTGCTCCCCGCGCACGCGGGGATGGTCCCTCGTCCAGGAGCAGCGGCAGATGCACGGTGTCCTGCTCCCCGCGCACGCGGGGATGGTCCCGCCCCGGCCGCCGGGCCCATCGAGCCCGGCGTCTGCTCCCCGCGCACGCGGGGATGGTCCCGACGGACCCGAGCCCGATTCCGCAGCATCTACCTGCTCCCCGCGCACGCGGGGATGGTCCCGCGGTGGCGCTGGAGAACACCGAGCTCAGGCGCTGCTCCCCGCGCACGCGGGGATGGTCCTCCTCCTGTCCGCCGCATCCCTCGCTTGGACCACTGCTCCCCGCGCACGCGGGGATGGTCCCGACGATGACGCCCAGGAGCACGACGAAGCTGACTGCTCCCCGCGCACGCGGGGATGGTCCCCGCCACCCGCAGGCGCCGGTCCGCGGCGACCACTGCTCCCGCGCACGCGGGGATGGTCCCGCGGCCATGTAGGCGCGGTACAGGGCCGCGCGCTGCTCCCCGCGCACGCGGGGATGGTCCCATATCGACCCAGCGGAGATCGGCGGCGGCAATCTGCTCCCCGCGCACGCGGGGATGGTCCCTGACGGGAAACTGATCGACCGGCCAGAGCGGCACTGCTCCCCGCGCACGCGGGGATGGTCCCAATCCCCGGCAGGTCCGCGTCAAGCACTGCGGCTGCTCCCCGCGCACGCGGGGATGGTCCCCCGCGGTCCCCGGCCGGAGCCGGGGTGGCCGGCTGCTCCCCGCGCACGCGGGGATGGTCCCCTGGGAGACGTGACACGGATTGACTGGTCCGACTGCTCCCCGCGCACGCGGGGATGGTCCCGTCACACACCCTCTTCGAGTCGCCTGGTAGGACTGCTCCCCGCGCACGCGGGGATGGTCCCCCGGACCAGTTGTGCCCGGTCAGGTCCGGCAGCTGCTCCCCGCGCACGCGGGGATGGTCCCTGTCCATCCCCATCGTCCTGCGCGTCGCACCGCTGCTCCCCGCGCACGCGGGGATGGTCCCGTGTACGCGCTCGCCAATGATGACGGAGAGCGCTGCTCCCCGCGCACGCGGGGATGGTCCCGAGGTCTCGGTGGAAGAGGTGGTCCGGCGATTCTGCTCCCCGCGCACGCGGGGATGGTCCCGTCACCCACTGCGGCTCGGCGGCCGGCTTCGCCTGCTCCCCGCGCACGCGGGGATGGTCCCGCGATGTCCGCGTTGTCGTGGACGGCGATGGCCTGCTCCCCGCGCACGCGGGGATGGTCCCATCGAGTTGCTGTCCGTGGACCTCCTGCACGACTGCTCCTCGCGTCCGCGCCGTCCCGCCCCGCTGTGCGCCCCGGGGACGGGGACGGGGACGGGGACGGGGTGGGCGGAAATAGGATGCACCCGCTGGTCGTTTCGGCCGGTCGGGGCCGGAAGCGCCGGTACCCGCCACTCCGCCCCGATCCCGGGAGAGCGCCATGACCACACGTCGGACCCCACTGCCCGGAGTCGGAACTCAGTTCGATGTCGTCACCCGGGCGGGACGCCACATCTCCGTCGTCGTCCACCAGGACGGTCGGCGTTTCCTCGGCTTCTACGACCCGGAGGACCCGGACGCGTGCCGGGCGACCGTGCCGCTGGAGCCCGAGGAGGCCGCCGAGCTGGCCGACCTGGTGAAGCCGGAGTTCTCCGCCGCCGACGCCCTCCACGGCGGTGACCTGGAGCTGGACCTGGTGACGCAGCGGGTGCCGTTGCCTCCGAACTCCGCCTTCCGCGGACGTCCGCTCGGTGACACCCGGGCGCGCACCCGGACCGGCGCGTCGATCGTCGCGGTGCTGCGCCGCACCGGCGCGGTGCCCTCGCCGGGACCGGATTTCCGGCTGGAGTCGGGAGACACCCTGATCGTGGTGGGCACCCGCGAGGGCGTCTCCGACCTGACCGATCTCGTCTCGGGAGGCTGACCGCGTGCACGACACCACGATCCTGCTGATCGAGCTGGGTGCGGTGATCCTCGGCCTGGGACTCGTCGGCCGCTTCGCGGGGCGGCTCGGCATGTCGCCGATCCCGCTCTACCTGCTCGGCGGGCTGGCGTTCGGGCACGGCGGGATCTTCCCGCTGAACACCAGCGAGGGCTTCTTCGAGATCGGCGCCGAGATCGGCGTACTGCTCCTGCTGCTGATGCTCGGGCTGGAGTACAGCGCCTCGGAACTCGTCGCCAACCTCAAGACGCAGTACCCCTCCGGCGCCGTCGACTTCGTGCTGAACGCCACGCCGGGGGCTGCTGCCGCCCTGGTGCTGGGCTGGGGGCCGGTCGGCGCGGTGGCGCTTGCGGGCGTCACGTGGATCTCCTCCTCGGGAGTGATCGCGAAGGTGGTCACCGACCTGGGACGTCTCGGGAACCGGGAGACACCGGTGGTGCTGGGCGTCCTGGTGATGGAGGACCTGGCGATGGCGGTCTACCTGCCGCTGCTGACCGCGATCCTCGCGGGCGTGGGGCTCGCCAGCGGGAGCGTCACCCTGGCGATCTCGCTGTGCACCGTCGCGGCGGTCCTCTACCTCGCACTCCGGCACGGCCGGCTGATCAGTCGGGCCGTGTCCTCCAACAACCCGGAGATGCTGCTGCTGGTGGTCCTCGGCCTGACGTTGCTCGTCGCCGGTGTGGCGCAGCGGCTCCAGGTCTCCGCCGCGGTGGGCGCGTTCCTGGTGGGCATCGCCATCTCGGGGGAGGTCGCGCACAGTGCCCGCGCGCTGCTCACGCCGCTGCGCGACCTCTTCGCCGCGGTGTTCTTCGTGTTCTTCGGCCTGTCCACCGTCCCCGCCGACATACCGCCGGTGCTTCTCCCCGCGCTGGTGCTGGCCATCGGCACCACCTTCACCAAGATCCTCACCGGCTGGTACGCCGCGCGCAGGGCCGGGATCAGCTCTCGCGGACGGTTCCGGGCCGGGGGAGCGCTGGTGGCTCGCGGGGAGTTCTCCATCATCATCGCCGGGCTGGCCACCGGCGCCGAACCGCGGATCGCGCCCTTCGCCACCGCGTACGTGCTGCTGCTCGTGATCGTCGGCCCGCTCGCGGCCCGCTGGACCGAGCCGCTGGGGACGCGGGCGCTGAGGCTCACCGGCCGGTCCGGTTCCGGGGGTCCCGCACCGCCGTCGGTCACGGGCGCGGGCGAGGCACCGGCGGCCGGCGCGTAGCCCTTGCGGCGGAAACGTGCGCGTCCCCGTCGGACGTGGACGGTCCCGCCGGGGGAACGGCCGCGTCTCCGTGCCGGGAGCGCACGAGAGCCGGGTGGCGGCCTGCGGTGCGTCGTCCGTGGACACCGAGGGGGGTGGCCGTGCGAGGATCAAGTACGTGCGTTTTGCCCCGGCCCGCAGGCCGGGGTCTCCTCCGAAGGACTGGATGTTCTGCACGTGCGATTCCTCAACGACCAGCGGCCCCCGTACGACCTGACGTACGACGACGTCTTCATGGTCCCCGGCCGCTCGTCGGTCGGCTCGCGCCAGGCCGTGGACCTCTCGGCGCCGGACGGCACCGGGACCACCATCCCGCTGGTGGTCGCCAACATGACCGCCATCGCCGGGCGCCGGATGGCCGAGACGGTGGCCAGGCGCGGCGGCCTGGTGGTCATCCCGCAGGACATTCCGCTGGACGTGGTGACCGAGGTGGTCTCCTGGGTCAAGCAGCGCCACCTGGTGCTGGACACGCCGATCGTGCTCGCCCCGTCGGCGACGGCCGGGGACGCGCTGTCGCTGCTGCCCAAGCGGGCGCACGGCGCCGGGGTGGTCGTCGAGGGCGGCCGCCCGGTCGGCGTCGTGACGGAGTCCGACCTCACGGGCGTGGACCGCTTCACCCAGGTCTCCGAGGTGATGTCGCGGGAGCTGCTGGTGCTGGACGCGGACATCGACCCGCGGGAGGCGTTCAACCGGCTGGACGGCGCGCACCGCAAGCTCGCCCCCGCGGTCGGTCCGGACGGCCGGCTGGTCGGGCTGCTGACCCGCAAGGCCGCCCTGCGCGCCACCCTCTACACCCCGGCCACCGACGCGGACGGCAGGCTGCGGATCGCCGCCGCCGTCGGCATCAACGGCGACGTGGCGGGCCGGGCCGCGGCGCTGCTGGACGCGGGCGTGGACACGCTGGTGGTGGACACCGCGCACGGCCACCAGGAGGGCATGCTCGACACCCTGAAGGCGGTCCGGGCGCTCGGCCCCCGGGTCCCGCTGGTGGCGGGCAACGTGGTCTCCGCCGAGGGGGTGCGCGATCTGGTCGAGGCGGGCGCCGACATCGTGAAGGTCGGTGTCGGCCCGGGCGCGATGTGCACCACCCGGATGATGACGGGAGTGGGGCGCCCGCAGTTCTCCGCGGTGCTGGAGTGCGCCGCCGAGGCGCGCCGGCACGGCAGGCACGTCTGGGCGGACGGCGGGGTGCGGCACCCGAGGGACGTGGCGATGGCGCTGGCCGCCGGTGCCTCGAACGTGATGGTCGGCTCCTGGTTCGCGGGGACGCACGAGTCGCCGGGCGATCTCCAGCAGACCGCCGACGGCCGGTTCTACAAGGAGTCGTTCGGCATGGCCTCGGCCCGCGCGGTGCGCAACCGCACCTCGGAGGAGTCGGCCTACGACCGGGCACGCAAGGGCCTGTTCGAGGAGGGCATCTCCACGTCCCGGATGTTCCTGGACCCGGTAATGCCCGGAGTGGAGGACCTGATCGACTCCATCATCGCCGGGGTCCGCTCGTCCTGCACGTACGCGGGGGCCGGATCGCTGCCGGAGTTCGCCGAGAAGGCCGTGATCGGTGTGCAGAGCGCCGCCGGCTACGCGGAGGGCAAGGCGCTGCACGCGAGCTGGAGCTGACCGGCCGGTCGCCCGCCGTGGTCTACTGCCCCCGGGGCCGACCGCCGGTCCCGCGACACCCGCAGGGACCGCACCGACCAGGAGAAGTGAACGACCCGCCGTGCGACTGAACGACCTCGACGAACGCATCGTCCACGCCCTCGCCGCGGACGCCCGCCGCTCCTACGCCGACATCGGCGCGAAGGTGGGCCTCTCCGCCCCCGCAGTGAAGCGGCGGGTGGACCGGCTGCGGGCGGAGGGCGCCATCACCGGGTTCACCGTCCGGGTGGACCCGGCCGCCCTCGGCTGGGAGACCGAGGGGTACATCGAGATGTACTGCCGCCACAACACCTCGCCGGAGGACATCCGCCGCGGCCTGTCGCGGTACCCCGAGGTGGTGTCCGCGTCGACCGTCACCGGGGACGCGGACGCGCTGGTGCAGATCTTCGCCTCCGACATGCGGCACTTCGAGCGGGTACTGGAGCGCATCGCGGGCGAGGCGTTCGTCGAGCGCACCAAGTCGGTGCTGGTGCTCTCGCCCCTGCTGCGCCGGTTCTCGGCGGACACCCCCGTCTGAGCGCCTGCGTCCCCGGTCGGGGAGGCGCACGGCACGGCTCGCCCCGGGGACGGACGCCTGCCTGCCCGTGCTGCGCAACGAATCGCCGCGGGCGGCGTGCGGCACGCAACGAACCGTGCGCGGTTGCACAAGAAATGAGTCTTGTCACCGGTTGGGCCGAAACGTACCGTCGGATATGCCGCCGCGCCGCCCCGGCGGCCGTCCGGCAGTACCCGGTGCCCCGCGCCCCGCTCGGACCGCCCACCACCGCGCGCCCGCCGTCACCGGGCGCGCCACCCACGCCTCCCGCCCGTTCCGCCCCTCCCGAGGACTCATGACGCCGCTGCGCCTCGCACTCCTGCAGGGCCCCGCCGAGCCCGCACCCGGTCCGGAGACCGCCGCCGTCCGGCTCGCCGCCCTGGACGCGGCGGCCCGCCGCGCCGCCGCGTCCGGCGCCCGGCTGCTCGTCACCCCCGAGCTCTCGCTGACCGGGTACGCGCTGGGCGACGGCGTCGCCGACGCCGCCGAGCCGGCCGACGGGCCCGGGTGCCGCGCGGTCGCGAACGTCGCCGCGGCCCACGGCGTGGCGATCGTCTACGGCTATCCCGAGCGGGACGGCGACGCCGTGCACAACGCGGCCCAGCTGATCGGGCCCGGCGGCGAGCGGCTGGCGAACTACCGCAAGACCCACCTCTACGGCTCCTACGAGACGAGCCGCTTCACACCCGGCGACGAGCCGCTGGTGCAGGCGGAGCTGGACGGCACCGTGCTCGGCCTGCTGATCTGCTACGACGTGGAGTTCCCCGAGTCGGTGCGGGCGCACGCGCTGGCCGGCACCGAACTGCTGCTCGTGCCCACCGCGCTGATGCGCCCGTACGAGTTCGTCGCCCGGTCGCTGCTGCCGGTCCGCGCCTGGGAGAGCCAGCTGCACATCGCCTACGCCAACCGCTGCGGGCAGGAGGGCGGTTTCGCCTTCGCCGGGCTGAGCTGCCTCGCCGCACCGGACGGCACCGTGCGCGCCCGGGCGGGGGCCGGCGAGGACCTTCTCGTCGCCGACGCGGACCCGGCGCTGCTCGCCGCCTCCCGCGCCGAGAACCCGTATCTGACCGACCGCCGCCCCGATCTCTACCCGATCCTGTCCGAGCGAGGAGAACCGCGCCGATGACCTCCACCGTGCCCGCCGCCGTCCACGACGAGCAGCACGCAGAGGCCCAGTCCCAGCCACCCGTCACGATGTTCGGCCCGGACTTCCCCTTCGCCTACGACGACTGGCTGCGGCATCCGGCCGGGCTCGGCGGTGTCCCGGCCACCGAGCACGGTACCGAGGTCGCCGTGATCGGTGGCGGCCTCTCCGGGATCGTCGCGGCCTACGAGCTGATGAAGATGGGCCTGCGGCCCGTCGTGTACGAGGCGGACCAAATCGGCGGGCGGCTGCGGACGGCGACCTTCGACGGCTGCGACCCCGATCTGACCGCCGAGATGGGCGCGATGCGCTTCCCTCCGTCCTCGACCGCCTTCCACCACTACGTCGACCTCGTCGGGCTGGAGACCGAGGCGTTCCCCAACCCGCTGGCACCCGACACCCCGTCCACGGTGGTCGACCTCAAGGGGCGCTCGCACTACGCCCGGACGCTGGACGACCTCCCCGAGGTCTACCACCAGGTGATGGACGCGTGGAACGCCTGCCTGGAGGAGGGCGCCGACTTCTCCGACATGCAGCGCGCCGTCCGGGAGCGCGACGTGCCGCGCATCCGGGAGATCTGGTCGGCGCTGGTGGAGAAGCTGGACAACCAGACCTTCTACGGGTTCCTGTGCGACTCGCCGGCCTTCGCCTCCTTCCGCCACCGGGAGATCTTCGGGCAGGTCGGCTTCGGCACCGGCGGCTGGGACACGGACTTCCCCAACTCCATCCTGGAGATCCTCCGCGTCGTCTACACCGGCGCGGACGACGACCACCGGGGGATCGTCGGCGGCAGCCAGCAGTTGCCGCTGCGCCTGTGGGAGCGGGAGCCGGACAAACTGGTGCACTGGCCGCAGGGCACCTCGCTGCGCTCGCTGCACGAGGGCGCGCACCGCCCGGCCGTCACCCGGCTGCACCGGACCGCCGGCAACCGCGTCACCGTCACCGACGCCGCCGGGGACATCCGCACCTACCGGGTGGCCGTCTTCACCGCGCAGTCCTGGATGCTGCTGTCCAAGATCGACTGCTCCGACTCGCTGCTGCCGATCGACCACTGGACCGCGGTCGAACGCACCCACTACATGGAGTCGTCCAAGCTGTTCGTGCCGGTGGACCGGCCGTTCTGGCGGGACGAGGCGGTGGACGCGCGAGGCGTGCCCACCGGCCGCGACACGATGAGCATGACGCTCACCGACCGGATGACCCGCGGCACCTACCTGCTGGACGGCGGCGGACCGGACCGCCCGGCCACCATCTGCCTCTCCTACACCTGGTGCGACGACAGCCTCAAGTGGCTGCCGCTCAGCGCGCGGGACCGGATGGAGGTGATGCTCAAGTCGCTGGGCGAGATCTACCCGGGCGTCGACATCCGGGGGCACGTCATCGGCAACCCGGTGACGGTCTCGTGGGAGAACGAGCCGTACTTCATGGGTGCGTTCAAGGCCAACCTGCCCGGCCACTACCGCTACCAGCGCAGGCTGTTCACCCACTTCATGCAGGACCGGCTGCCCGCCGACAAGCGGGGGCTGTTCCTGGCCGGCGACGACGTCTCGTGGACGGCCGGTTGGGCGGAAGGGGCCGTGCAGACCGCCCTCAACGCGGTCTGGGGCGTGATGCACCAGTTCGGTGGCGGCACCGACGCGGGCAACCCCGGGCCGGGCGACGTCTACGACGAGATCGCCCCGGTGGAGCTGCCGGAGGACTGACGGCCGCGGCCATTCCCGGTGCGGGCGGAATCCGGACCACCGTGCCCCCGACGGAGGCGTGCACGGCGACCTCCGCGCACGCCGCCGGCACGGACACCAGCCCGCGCCGGCGCGCGGACGGGCCGACTACCGGTCCGTCCGACCCGGTACCGAGCCCGCCCGGCTCGATCCGGTGCGCCGGGGAGTGGCGCGACCGCCGCCGGTACCACGGTGTGTCGTGGGCGGCCCCTGTGAGCCAGGACACAGGCGGTGCCCGCGTGGGCGTGCGGCATCCGTGGCAGAATTGGCGGAGAGAAGCTACGTCAGCGCACTCCGGGGTCGGTGAAAGTCCGAACCGGCGGTTAAAGTCCGCGACCCGGCCGCAGCCAGCGGTCGGTTGACCAGGTGAAACTCCTGGACCGACGGTTAAAGTCCGGATGGGAGGCAGTGCGCGACGGACAGGAGCGGTCACCCGCCACCGGGTGCCCGGTGCCCGTGCCCGTGCTCGCGTTCGCGACCGGGGATTCACCGGTACTGGGCGGTGCCGAGGGGCCGGTGTGTCCGTTACGAATTCCCGCACCCCGGAGTCCTGGCCCGAAGAGGCAGGAGGACCCGGTGGACGCCGCACCCGCTCGCCCCGCCGAACGCGCCGCCATGCACCGCGCGGTGGAACTCGCCGCCCGCGGCCTCGGCCTCACCAGCCCCAACCCCGTCGTCGGCTGCGTCGTCCTGGACCGCACCGGACGCACGGTCGGCGAGGGCTGGCACAAGCGCGCCGGCGGCCCGCACGCGGAGATCCACGCGCTGGCCGAGGCCGGGGACGACGCCAGGGGCGGCACCGCGGTCGTCACCCTGGAACCCTGCCGGCACACCGGCCGCACCGGCCCCTGCACCCGGGCGCTGCTCGACGCCGGGGTGGCCCGGGTGGTCTACGCGGTCGCCGACTCCGACCCGGTCGCCGAGGGTGGCGGCACGGTGCTCGCCGGGGCGGGCGTGGACGTGGCGAGCGGACTGCTGGCCCGCGAGGCCGCCGAGGGCAACGCCGCCTGGCTCACCTCGCTGCGGCTCGGCCGCCCGCACGTCCACTGGAAGTACGCGTCCACCCTGGACGGCCGGACCGCCGCGGCCGACGGGACCAGCCGCTGGATCACCTCCGCCGAGGCGCGCGCCGACGTGCACCGGCTGCGCGCCGAGTCCGACGCCGTGCTGGTCGGCTCCGGGACGGCCCGCACCGACGACCCGCACCTCGCCGCCCGCGGGGTCAACGCGGCCCGGCAGCCGCTGCGCGTGGTCGTCGACACCGAGGCCGCACTGCGGCCCGGCGCCCGGGTCCTGGACGACGCCGCCCCCACCCTCCTGGCCGTCGCCGACGACGTGCCCGTGCCCGAGTCGACCGCCGAGGTCCTCCGGCTCCCGCGGGCCCCCGGCGGGCACGGCCTGGATTTGCCCGCCCTGCTCGCCGCGCTGCACGCCCGCGAGGTGCGGTCCGTGCTGCTGGAGGGCGGCCCGACGCTGGCCGGCGCGTTCGTCGCCGCCCGCGCCGTCGACCGCGTCACCGCCTACCTGGCGCCGGTGCTGCTCGGCGACGGGCCGCAGGCCCTCACCGGCGCCGGAATCACCACCCTCGCGCAGGCGTTGCGCCTGACGGTCACCGAGACCGCGGCGCTCGGCCCCGACCTGCGCATCACCGCCGTTCCCGCCTTCCCCGAGGAGTCCTGAGTGTTCACCGGAATCGTCGAAGAGCTGGGCGAGGTCACCGCCGTGGAACACCTCGGTGACTCCTCCCGCCTGCACCTGCGCGGTCCGCTCGTCACCGAGGACGCCCGGCACGGCGACTCCGTCGCCGTCAACGGGGTCTGCCTCACCGTCGTCGGCACCGCGGACGGGGTCTTCACCGCCGACGTGATGGCCGAGACCCTGCGCAGCTCCTCCCTCGGCGTCCTCGCCGCCGGTTCCCCGGTCAACCTGGAGCGCCCGACGGCGCTCGGCGGCCGGCTCGGCGGCCACCTCGTGCAGGGGCACGTCGACGGCACCGGCACCGTCCTGGAGCGGACCCCCGGCGAGCACTGGGAGGTCGTGAGGGTGTCGCTGCCCGCGGCGCTGGCCCGCTACGTGGTGGACAAGGGCTCGATCACCGTGGACGGCATCAGCCTGACCGTCGTGGAGGCCGGTCCGGACTGGTTCACCGTCAGCCTCATCCCGACCACCCTCGCGCTGACCACGCTCGGCGGCAAGCAGCCGGGCGCCCCCGTGAACCTGGAGGTCGACATCGTCGCCAAGTACGTCGAGCGCCTGCTCGGCGCCGACCGCGACGCGGCGGCGGAGGTCTCCCGGTGAGCGCGCTCGACTGGCTGAACGACCCCGCCTTCGAGGTGCTGGGCCAGCAGGTCATCCGCTCCGACGTGGCCGGCAACTCGCTGGGACTGCTCGCCCTCGCCCTGGGCTGGCGGCGCTCGCTGCTCACCTGGCCGGTCCAGGTGCTGTCCGGCCTGATCCTGATCGGCGCCTACGCCTCCGCCCAGCTCGGCGGCGGGGTCGGCAAGCAGCTGCTGGTCATCACGGTCGCGCTGTGGGGCTGGCGGCAGTGGCGCGCCGGGAGGCGGCAGGCCCAGGACGGGTCGATCGCCGTCCGGTTCGCGACCGGGCGGGAGCGCGCGGCGCTGCTCGTCGGCACCGCCCTGGGCACCCTTGTGGTCGGCGCGCTTTTCAGCGCCTTCCCCGCGCTGTCCTGGAACCCCTGGCCGGACGCGTACATCTTCACCGGCACCCTCGCCGCCATGATCGCCCAGGCCCGCGGGCTGGTGGAGTTCTGGTTCGCCTGGCTGCTGGTCGACCTCGTCGGCGTGCCGCTGGCCTTCAGCAGCGGCCTGGCCTTCTCCGGTCTCGTCTACCTCGTCTACCTCGTGCTGGTGCTGTGGGGCATGCGCTCCTGGTGGCTGCGCTCGCAGAACCGTTCCGGGACGCCCGACGGGCCCCCGGCGGAGAAACTGGAAGGAGTGACGGCATGACCGCACTCGGCAGTTGGTACGCCCCGCCCGCCGAGGAGGAGGCGGTGCTCGACCCGGTCGCCCGGGCGGTCGCCGACATCGCCGCCGGCCGGCCGGTCGTCGTCGTCGACGACGCGGACCGCGAGAACGAGGGCGACCTCGTCCTCGCCGCGGAGAAGGCCACCCCCGAGGTGGTGGCCTTCATGATGAGCGAGTGCCGCGGCCTGATCTGCGTGCCGATGGAGGGCCCGGCGCTCGACCGGCTGGAGCTGCCGCAGATGGTCGCCCGGAACACCGAGTCCATGGCCACCGCCTTCACCGTGTCGGTGGACGCCTCCGCCGAGCACGGTGTCAGCACCGGGATCTCCGCCGTCGACCGGGCCACCACCATCCGGATGCTCGCGGACCCGGGCCGCCTCCCCGGCGACTTCGACCGACCCGGCCACGTCTTCCCGCTGCGGGCCCGCGAGGGCGGCGTGCTCGTCCGCGGCGGCCACACCGAGGCGGGCGTGGACCTCGCCCGGCTGGCCGGGCTCCGTCCCGCCGCCGCGATCGTCGAGATCGCCGCCGAGGACGGCACCATGATGCGGCTGCCCGAACTGGTGCCGTTCGCCCGCAAGCACGGACTGGCGATCATCTCCATCGAGGACCTGGTCGCGTACCGCAGGGCGCTCGCCGAGCCCGAGGTGCCCACCGTGCGCCGCGAGGCCCAGACCCGACTGCCCACCGAGCACGGTGAGTTCCGTGCCTTCGGCTACCGCTCCGCCCTCGACGGGGTGGAGCACATCGCACTCGTCGCGGGTGAGATCGGCGACGGGAAGGACGTCCTGGTGCGGGTGCACTCCGAGTGCCTGACCGGTGACGTCTTCGGCTCCCGGCGCTGCGACTGCGGCCCCCAGCTGGAGGCCTCGCTCGCCCGGGTGCAGAGCGAGGGACGCGGCGTGGTGATCTACCTGCGCGGCCACGAGGGGCGCGGCATCGGCCTGCTCTCCAAACTGCGCGCCTACGAGCTCCAGGAGCTCGGCCACGACACCCTGGACGCCAACCTGGAACTCGGCCTGCCCGCCGACGCCCGCGACTACGCGGCCGGTGCGCAGATGCTCACCGACCTCGGGGTGCGCTCGCTGCGGCTGATGACCAACAACCCCGAGAAGACGGAGGCGCTCCGCCTGCACGGGCTGCGGATCAACGGCCGCGAGCCGATGCCCGTCCAGGCCGGCGAGTACAACATCCGCTATCTGCGCACCAAGCGCGACCGGATGGGCCACGACCTGCCCTGGCTGGAGGAACCGCACGCCTCGGCCTGCGGCGGTCAGTGACCCCGTCGCGCCGCAGGCCGCCTTCCCGCACGGCCGCCCCCGGCGCACCACTCCGCGCTTCCGCACGCCGTGTCCGGGAGCGGGCGAGACCTCCGGCGGCGCACGCGGGTCGTGCGCGCGCCACCGGCCACCCACCCACCGAGGAGACACCGTGAGCGGCAAGGGCGCACCCGAGCTGACCGTGAAGAACTGCGAGGACCTGCGGGTCGCCGTGATCGCCGCCCAGTGGCACGACACGGTCATGGACGGGCTGCTGAACGGCGCACTGCGCGCCCTGGGCGACCTCGGCATCGACGAGCCGACGGTGCTGCGGGTCCCGGGCAGTTTCGAACTGCCGGTCGTCGCGAAGGTGCTGGCGGGACGCGGCTACGACGCGGTGGTCGCGCTCGGCGTGGTCGTCAGGGGCGGCACCCCGCACTTCGAGTACGTGTGCCAGGGCGTCACGCAGGGCCTCACCCAGGTGTCGGTGGACACCGGGGTCCCGATCGGCTTCGGCGTGCTCACCTGCGACACCGAGCAGCAGGCCCTGGACCGGGCCGGTCTGGAGGGCTCGGTGGAGGACAAGGGGCACGAGGCCGTCACGGCCGCCGTCGCCACCGCGACCGTCCTGCGGACCGTCGCCGAGCCCTGGCGCTGAACCGGCCGCGGCGCCCGGCCCGGGAGCCGGACCGGCGACCACCCACCGAGACGCGGTGCGTCGCCGGTCCCGCCACCCCTTAGGCTGGGACCACCATGGCGAACAAGACATTCGAGGAACTCTTCACCGAGCTCCGGCACAAGGCCGCCACCGGCGATCCCCGCACCTCCCGCACCGCGGAGCTGGTCTCCGCCGGCGTGCACACCATCGGCAAGAAGGTGGTGGAGGAGGCCGCCGAGGTGTGGATGGCCGCCGAGCACGAGGGCACCGACCGGACGGCCGAGGAGATCTCCCAGCTCCTCTACCACCTTCAGGTGATGATGGTCGCCCGCGGCATCGAGCTGGACGACGTCTACACCCATCTGTGAGCCGAGGCCCGGCCCCTCCCTTCCGGACGTCGTCGTCCGGTTCCGGTCCCGCCCCGGCCGCCAGGTTCCCGAGTCCGCCCCTTGCGGCGCGGGGTCCGACGGCCCGCCGGGAGCACCGCTCCGCACACCTCACGCCCGGCGCGTCCGCCCGCGCCGCCCCCGAGCAGAAGGAAGCCGTCACATGTTGCGCATCGCCGTTCCCAACAAGGGTTCACTGTCCGAGCCTGCGTCGGCGATGCTGCATGAGGCCGGCTACCGGCAGCGCAAGGACCACCGCGAGTTGGTCCTCGTGGACGCCGACAACGAGGTCGAGTTCTTCTTCCTCCGCCCCCGCGACATCGCGGTCTACGTCGGCTCCGGCAAGCTCGACATCGGCATCACCGGCCGGGACCTGCTGCTCGACTCCGGTGCGGACGCCGAGGAGATCCTGCAACTCGGCTTCGCCGGTTCCACCTTCCGCTACGCCACCCGCCCCGGCACCGCGAGCGACGTCTCCGAGTTCGGCGGGATGACCGTCGCCACGTCCTTCTCCGGCCTGGTCGAGCGCCACCTCGCGGAGCACGGGGTGGACGCCTCCGTCGTGCACCTCGACGGCGCGGTCGAGACGGCGATCCAGCTCGGCGTCGCCCAGGTGATCGCCGACGTGGTGGAGACCGGTACGACCCTGCGGAGCGCCGGCCTGGAGACCATCAGCGCGCCGATCCTGGAGTCCGAGGCCGTCGTCGTCCGCGGCCGCGGGGCGACGCAGGAGGACCCGAAGGTCCGGCAGTTCCTCCGCCGGATGCAGGGCGTCCTGGTGGCCCGCCGCTACGTGATGATGGACTACGACATCCGCGCCGAGCACGTGGAGAAGGCGGTGCGGCTCACCCCGGGTCTGGAGTCGCCGACCGTCTCGCCGCTGCACGACAAGGGCTGGGTCGCCGTGCGGTCCATGGTGCCCTCGCGCGAGGCCCAGCGGATCATGGACGACCTCTGGGAACTGGGCGCCCGCGCCATCCTGACCACGCACATCCACGCCTGCCGGCTCTGACGCCGGACCCGGGCCCGGCCGCCCGCAGCGGTCCGGGCCCGGCGCCGCGGGTGCCCCGCCCGGGGTGCCCGCCCCACCCACCCGGACGAGGACGAGCCACCGTGCCAGCCGACACCCCCGCACCGGCCCTGCCGGCCACCTTCCGCCCCACCCGCACCCGCGTCGTCCTGCTCGGCATCGGCGCGGTCATGTTCGCCGTCCTGACGACGGTCGGGCTGATGCTGGAAGGGCTGGGAGCGGGGGAGCGGGTGAGCTTCATCCTGACGGGCGCGCTGTTCTGCGCCGTGCTCGCCGTGCTCGCCCGCCCGCATGTGAAGGCCGACGCGCACGGCGTCACCGTCGTCAACCTCACCCGCACCCGGCGGCTGGAGTGGGCCGAGGTCCTCGGTGTCCACCTGCGCAGCGGCGACCCCTGGGTCTTCCTCGACCTCACGGACGGCACCAGCCTTCCCGTGCTGGGCATCCAGCCGGGCATCGCCCGGGACCACGCGGTGCGGGACGCCGCCGCGCTCCGCTCCCTGACCGAGCACCACGGCACCGGCCCCGCCGGCCACTGAGCGGCCTCCTCCCCGCGCTCCCGCGCACGGAAGCGGGCAGGACCGGCCGGGAGCGCGTCGGGTCCGTCGCCGCCCGCCTCTGCCTCGCTCGTCGCCCGGGCGTTCCCGGCGTCGTCCCGCATCGCTCCACCGTGGCAATCGGTGGCGGTCGGCCCCGAAGCGGCCGGGGTCTCGAAGTCCATCCTGTCCGAGCGGTTCCCCACCAAGGCGGCACTGTTCGAGGCCATCGTCACCGAGTCCTGGCAGCGTGACGCCGCCGCGCGGCCGCAGACCGGAGATCTGCGCTCCGGGCTGACAACCATCGGCCACCGCTACGCCGACCTCGTCGGCCGGCCCGGCATGACGGCCCTGTTCCGGATCGTCATCGCCGAACTGCCACGCTTCCCCGAACTGGGACGGATGCAGTTCCAGCTCGGCAAACTGCCCTACTTCACCTCCGTACAGCACTACTTGGAAGCCGAGTACGAGGCGGGCAACGCCGATGTCCCGGATGCCGTGAGCGCCGCGAACCAGTACCTCGGCATGATCGCCAACTACGTCCTGTGGCCCCGCATACTGCTGACCGACTGGAACCCCGCGGCCTCCGACGTCCACGACGCCGTGGAACAGGCCGTCCGGACCATGCTCGCCGGACACGCCCCGGCCCACCGGCCCGACACGGGGCCGGAACGTTGACACCGGCGCGCAGTGCTCACCTCCGCCATGCCTCTACGCGGCGGCGCACGCCGGGAGGCGATCGTTCGGCTACCGGTGAGGTCCGCTCCTGCGGGCTCAGTCGGTGAACGGCGGCTCCGCACGCGGGGCGGCCGGGCCGCGCCCGGACATGACCTCGCCGTAGGCCTGCATCAGGTCCGGGAGGCGCAGTGTGGCGAGGTCGCCCCTGGACGGCTCGCCCGCGCTCTGCGAGAGCCGCAGGTCGCGGTAGGCGCAGCTCTTCTCGTACAGGGTGCGGAGGAAGCGGCCGTTGCCCAGCTCGTCGACCCAGTTCTGATCGACCACGTGGCCGCTGATGCTGCGCAGCTCCTCCACCGCCTCGTCGTCCCAGCCGTCGCCGTTCTCCGCGGCGAGCACCTCGCCGATCCGGGTGAGCTCCAGCGGGCGGTAGCTCGGGAAGCCGATCCGGGTGGTGAAGCGGGAGCCGAGCCCCGGATTGGCGCTCAGCAGCCGGTCCATCCCCTCCGGGTATCCGGCGAGGATCACCACCAGGCGGTCGCGGTTGTCCTCGGCCCGCTTGAGCAGCACCTGAAGCGCCTCGTCCCCGTACGCGTCGCCCTTGGCGTACCCGGAGTTCGCCAGGCTGTAGGCCTCGTCCACGAAGAGCACCCCACCGAGCGAGGAGTCGATCAGCTCGTTCGCCTTCACCGCCGTCTGCCCCATGAACTCGCCCACCAGATCGGCGCGCTGGGCCTCGACCAGGTGGTCGCCGCCCAGCAGCCCGAGGGCGTGGAACACCCGGCCCAGGATGCGCGCCACTGTGGTCTTGCCCGTCCCCGAGGGGCCGGAGAAGACGAAGTGCCGCTTCGGCGGCTGCACCGGCAGCCCCTGGGCCGCGCGCAGCCGCGCCATGTGCAGTTGGGCGGACAGCGCCCGCACCTGCCGTTTGACCGGCTCCAGGCCGACCATCCGCTCCAGTTCCTCCAGTGCCTGCGCCACCCGTTCCGGGTCGGACGGGCCGGCCGGCCACCGGGTGGACGCCGACCGTCCCGCCAGGGCCGCCACTCGCTCGCGGACCCCGTCCGCGTCCACCGGCGCCGACTCCGCGCCGCCCGCCGGGCCACCGAAACGCAGCCCCTCGGCCACCGGGTCGGGCGCCTCGCCGAGGTCGGCCGGGAGCGGTCCTGCCTCCGGGCCCGGTTCGCGGACGTCCTGGCCCGCACCCGCCACCGACATCGCCGCCAGCGGCGGCACCTCGCCCGCCCCGTCGCCGTCGGCGATGGCGGTGAGCCGGGCGGCGGTGTCCATGAAGGTCTGATCGACGCGGTGCACCGCGCGGTAGAGCGGCAGCGCCGACGCGCTGCGGCCCGTCCCCTCGCGGGCCCGCGCGAGCCAGTACCGCAGCTCCTTGCGCTGCGGCTGCTCGCTCCTGCACCGCATCAGCGCGGCCGACAGCAGGGGCTCTGCCTGCCCGTACATCTCCAGACGCACTCTCGCCATGCCCGCGAACAGCCCCGTCTCGATGCCCAGCAGCGGGTCCCCGACCAGGGGGTCGGTGTGGGCGACGAGGCCCTCCCAGTCCTTGGCCAGGTAGGCGCGGCAGGCGTGCAGGAAGCGGACCTGCGGATCCGACTCGGCGGGCGGGCAGTTGGCCAGAGCCCGGTCGAGTTCGGCGACATGGCGGCCGTCCAGCCAGTGCGAGGCGTGCGCGAGCAGCAGGTCGCGGCTGGTCTCCAGCACGGGCTGCACCCACCAGCCCAGCCAGTACCAGGAGTTCAGCGTGCGGCGGTGGCGGGAGCGCTGCTCGCCGAACCGGCCGCGGTGCTCGAACATGCGCAGCAGCGAGACGGCGGTGTCCACCCGCAGGGCGTGCAGGCCGAGCCAGGCGTCGGCCATCGCCGGGTCCAGCGCCGTCGCCGCCCGGAACTCCTCCTCGGCCTGGGCGTAGGCCCCCACGGTGTAGGCGTCCACCCCGCGCAGCCACGCCAGATCGGCCGGGGCATGCGACTGGGGGGACTGGTGCGCTCCGAAGTCCACGCGATCCCCCCAAACGATCGTCCCCCGCGGCGGCGACCGGAGCTCACCATCCGGCCGTTGGGCCACAACTGTCGCGCCGCGTCGGGCGATCGGCGTCCGGCACCCGCGGGTGCCCGCCGTGCCCGGCGACCAGTGGCATCGTACCCGGGGAGCACCGCTCCCCGAAGGGCGCCTACCGAGGGTGCCGGGGCTGTGACGCGGCGGACGGGCCGGCTCCGGGTCGCTGACCGGCTGCGATCGATAACGGAGCGTGACGTTCCGCCCCTCGGGTGTAGGCCTGACGGCGCCCTCCCGGAGCGGGCAGCACGAAGCCCCCGATCACGGGGGAACGATCGGGGGCTTCGCGTCTGAGGATGGCCTGTACAGGCCATACCACCGAACGTAGTTCCTCGCTGCGCCCCGGTCAAGCGCTTCGCGCCGACCGGGGCGCAGCTTCCGGTCTCCGCTCCGAGCCGGGGCCAGGTGATCACTCAGCGTCAGAAAAGGGCTCGGGGGCCAGGGAGACCGCGTCCGCCCGACGCAGCCGGTAGCCGCCCGACGGCCGTCGTACCGTGAACGTGGCGAACGGCCGGGTCGGATCGTCGGCGAAGTGCCGGGTCTCGGCCACCACCCAGCCGTCCCAGAAGCCGGCCAGTGCGGGCCCGTCCCGCCGGCGGCCGCGGGTCCAGGCCTCCCCGGCCGGCACGTCCATCCACAGCACCGCGGCCAGCCAGGGCCGCAGGCGGCGCCGGCCGGCCCCGACCCCGTCCAGCAGCACGGTGCCGGCGGCGGGAACGGCGCGGTGCGAGGTGAACGCCCCGCCCTGCCAGTCGTACACCTCGTGGCAGGCGGTCCGACCCGCCGAGAGGGGCTTGACGACCTCGGCGAGCAACCGGTCGGTCCAGCCGAACAGCGAGTGGTGGCATGCGAGGTCGTCCGTCCGGACCACCGGGGCGCCGCCCAGCTCCTCGGCCAGCCTCTCCGCGAAGGTGCTCTTGCCGGACCCGGCGTGGCCGTCGACAGCCACCAATCGCACCGGTCCGCAGGTCGGGGCGGCGGTCCGCAACCGCGAGGCGAAGCGCGGCAGCGATTCCGGGGCGGTGCCGGACGGTTCCTCTCGCATACGGCCAGCCTAAGCCCCGCCCGGGGCATCGCTGCACGGCCCGCTCCGCCTCCGTGGCGTGCCCGGCTGCCGCGGGCGTGTCGGGCGCCGGAGGCTGTGCCCGGGCGCCCGCCCGGGCAATAGTGGAGGGCCCGCGCAGCCGGACCGTCCGAGCGGCGCACCACCGAGCGACCTCCGAGGACTTCCTATGCGCAGTCGACCCCCCACCCGCCGGAGCCTGATCGCCGTCGCCCTGGGCGGTGCGGCGGCGGCCGCCGCGCCACCGGCGGCCGCCGCCGCCCGGAAGCAGCCGCCGCCCGAGGGCCCGGGAGGAACGGCCGAGACCCCCGGCCACCCGAGGAGGACCGTGAGCCGTCAGCACTGGAGCGCGCCGGAGCACTGGGAGAGCGGAACCTGCCGGGGCGTCCGGATCGAGGACCCGCACGAGGGCATCGCCTTCAGCGGGCCGGCCGGCACCACCGAGTACCGCGATCCGCACGGCGGAACGGCCACCGAGCACTGGGAGTTCGCGGACTGGACCTCCGCACCGTACCGGTTGCGCGTGCCCGCCAGGGAACTCGTCGTCTCCTGGAACGCCCGCACCCCGGCCCGGACGTGGTTGCGGACGGAGGTCCGGGTCCGCTACACCGACGGCACCGACTCGCCCTGGTACACCCTGGGGATCTGGACCGCGGGCGACGGCCCGGACGTCCCGCGCCGGACCTCGGTGGACGGTCAGGGGGACGGCCGCAGTTCGGTGTGGACCGACACGCTCTCCGTGGACTCCTCGGCGGGCGCCCTGCGCATCGCCGGCTACCGGCTGCGGGTCGTCCTGCTGCGCGCGCCCGGGAGCGGGGCCCGCCCCGCGGTCCGGCGCCTCGGCGTGATGACCTCCGACCTCCCGGACCGCTTCGAGGTGCCGGCCACCGCCCCCGGCCCGGCGGCGGGCACCGAGCTCGACGTCCCCCGCTACTCGCAGAACGTGCACATCGGCCGCTACCCGGAGTACGACAACGGGGGCGAGGCATGGTGCGGCCCCACCTCCACCCAGATGATCGTCGAGTACTGGGGGCGGCACCCCCGCCCGGAGGAACTCGCCTGGGTGGAACCGGAGTACGACGACCCGCAGGTCTGCCACGCCGCCCGGCGGACCTACGACCACCAGTACGAGGGCTGCGGCAACTGGCCGTTCAGCACCGCCTACGCCGCGACCTACCGTTCGACGGCCGCGACCGTGACCCGGCTCGACTCGCTGCGGGAGGCCGAGCTGCTGGTCGCCGCCGGCATCCCGCTCGTCACCTCGCAGTCCTTTCTGGCCACCGAGCTGGACGGGGCCGGCTACGGCACCGCCGGCCACCTGATGACGGTGATCGGCTTCACGGCCGACGGCGACGTGATCGCCAACGACCCCAATGCCCCGGACAACGACGCGGTGCGGCGGGTCTACCCCCGGGGCCAGTTCGAGACGGTGTGGCTGCGCACCAGGCGGCTGGACGCCGAGGGCCGGGAGAAGTCCGGCTCCGGAGGCGTCGCGTACGTCATCTGGCCCGCCGAACCGTCCGCTCCGCAGCGCCGCGCCCTGCGAAGGCTCGGGCTGGCCTGACACCGTCCCGGTGGGGCGGCGGTTCCCCGCTCCACCGGCGGTCCCGGAGGCCGCCACCCGCGGACCCCCGGTGGGTGGGTCAACCGAGCGGCCGTCCGGCATCCAGCCGCGCCGCGACCCGACTGCGGAGAAGCGCGTACTCCTCGCGGAGCCGAAACGGCTCGGCCTGCGGGGGCCGGGGCACGGCGACACCCTCGCTGACGATCTCCTCGGGACGGAACTGCTCCCGGGTGAGGTCCACTTCGACACCCGCCCCCAGCCGGTTCCACCAGTGGTAGTCCGTCCGTCTGCCGCGCACCCGGACCTCGCCGCGGAGCAGTTCGCCGCCCAGCAGGTCGTGGAGCACCAGAGCCGTGACGCCGCACTGGTCCCGGGCCGGGTTGTCGGGAGTCCAGCGCGCCCGGAACTCGGGGGTGCACGTGTCGGCGCTCCAGCTTTCGCGCACGGCCCGCTCGATGTCGGTCAGCAGCAGCGGTGTCATGCCGACCAGCCTCGCAGGAGGTACTGACATCCGGACGCGGAAAACGACCCTCGGTGCCTTCGGGGGCCGCCCCGGGCCCCGTCCCTCCGTGCCCGCTCCAGCACTTCGGCTGCCGCACCCGCCGCCGTGCGGTATTAGTATCGCGGGTATGGTGAGAGTTCCTTTGAGTCCGCAGGAGCGGGCACGCGGAGAGCGCTTCGGTGTCATGCTCCGCCGGGTGCGCGGCGAGCGCAGCATGGTCGAGGTCGCCGCCGCCGCCGGGGTCTCCGCCGAGACCCTCCGGAAGATCGAGACCGGAAGGGCCCCGACTCCGGCGTTCTTCACCGTGGCCGCCCTGGCCCACGCCCTGGGGGTCTCCCTGGACGACCTCGCCGCCGCCTGCGCGGACGCCCCCGCGGGCGACGAGCAGCCCATGTCGGCGTGACCCCCCGCCCCGGGCGGGTGATCCGGGCAGCCGATGTCTGCGGCCGCCCCCGCGCCCAGGGCACGGATGGCAGACTGGCGCCCCGGACGGACCCCGCGCCGCCCGCGGGCCGGTGGTGCCGGCCGCGCGGACGACGAGGCAGCGCGAAGTGAACGGCACCGGGGCCCGGGGGCTCGCGGGTGCAGAGCTAGGAGAAACATGCAGGTCGGAGCGGCACGGTGAGATTTCTGCACACGTCCGACTGGCACCTGGGCCGCAGCCTGCACCGGGTGAGCCTGCTCACGGCGCAGGCAGCCTTCCTCGACCACCTGATCGAGACCGCGCGTACCGAGCAGGTGGACGCGGTGCTCGTCGCCGGTGACGTCTACGACCGGGCGGTGCCACCGCTCCCCGCGGTGGAACTCTTCGACGACGCCCTGCACCGGCTGGCGGCCCTCGGCGTACCGACGGTGATGATCTCCGGCAACCACGACTCCGCACGACGGCTCGGAGTCGGCGCGGGCCTGATCGGACGGGCCGGGGTGCACCTGCGGACCGACCCCGCGGACTGCGCCGAGCCGGTCCTGCTCGACGACGCGCACGGACCGGTCGCCTGCTACGGCCTGCCCTATCTGGAACCGGCCCTGGTGCGCGACGGGTTCGGCGTGGCGCAGGGCGGTCACGCGGCGGTGCTCGGCGCGGCGATGGAGCGGGTGCGCGCCGACCTGGCGGCCCGGCCCCCGGGCACCCGCAGCATCGTGCTCGCGCACGCGTTCGTCACCGGCGGGGAGCCGTCCGACAGTGAGCGGGACATCTCGGTGGGAGGCGCGGCGGCCGTGCCCGCGGCGCTGTTCGACGGCGTGGACTACGCCGCGCTCGGCCATCTCCACGGCTGCCAGCGGATCACCGACCGGGTCCGGTACTCCGGCTCGCCGCTGGCCTACTCCTTCTCCGAGGCGGACCACCGCAAGTCCCTGTGGCTCGTCGACCTCGGTCCGGGCGGCGAGCTGGACGCCGCCCGGACCGACTGCCCGGTGCCCCGCCCGCTCGTGCGGCTCCGCGGTCCGCTGGCGGCTCTGCTGGAGGATCCGGCACTGGCCGTGCACGCCGGGTCCTGGGTGGAGGCCACGCTCACCGATCCGGTGCGTCCGCCCGACCCGATGGCCCGGCTCGCCGAGCGCTTCCCCGAGGTGCTCAGCCTGGTCTTCGAGCCCGACCGCGGCGAGGAGGCGGACACCGCCTCCTACGCCGCGCGGATCAGGGGCCGCGGCGACCACCGCATCGCCGCCGACTTCGTCGCCCACGTACGGGGCGGGGACGGCCCGGACCGCGAGGAGCGTGCCCTGCTGACGGAGGCGTTCGACCACGCCCGCATCGCCGACGACCGTACGGAGGCGGGCCGTTGAGACTCCACCGGCTGACCGTCACGGCCTTCGGCCCCTTCGCGGGGACCGAGGAGGTCGACTTCGACCGGTTGTCCGGCGGCGGCCTCTTCCTGCTGCACGGCCCGACCGGGGCGGGCAAGACCTCGGTGCTGGACGCCGTCTGCTACGCCCTCTACGCGGCCGTGCCCGGCGCCCGGCTGAGCCAAGGGCGCGGGGGGCTGCGCAGCGACCACGCCGCCGAGGGCACCGCGACCGAGGTGGTGCTCGAACTGACCGTGGGCGACCGGCGGCTGGAGGTCACCAGGCGTCCCGAGCAGCCGCGGCGCAAGCGGGTCGGCGAGGGGTTCACCACCGACCGCGCCCAGTCCCGGCTGCGCGAGTACCGGACCGGGGCGGGGACATGGGAGCCGCTCAGCACCTCGCACCAGGAGATCGGGCAGGAGCTGGGCGACCTCCTGGGCATGAGCCGCGAGCAGTTCTGCCAGGTCGTCCTGCTCCCGCAGGGCGACTTCGCGCGCTTCCTGCGGGCCGGCGCCGACGAGCGGGCCGAACTCCTCGGGCAACTCTTCGACACCCGTCGCTTCGCCGGGGTCGAGCGCCACCTGGCCGAGTTGCGGGCGAGTGCACAGCGCCGGGTCCAGGCCGCCGACGAGGAGCTCCTGGCCCTGGCGCACCGGGTCGAGCAGGCCGCCGGAGACGGTGCCGCCGCTCACCCGCCGCCCGGCCACCGTCCCGGCGATCCCGGTCTCGCCGAGGCCGTGCTCGCCTGGGCCGCGCAGGTGCGCAGCACCGCCAGGGAACTGGACGACATCACCGCCGGCGCCGCTGGTCGGGCCGGAGCCGAGTACGCCGCCGCCCGCCGCCGCCTCGACGAGCAGCGGGAACGCGACCGCCTGCAACGCCGGCACGCGGCGGCCCGCCGGCGGGCCGCCGAACTGGCCGGGGCAGCCGCGGAACGGGAGCACACCCGCACCCTGCTGGACCGGGCCAGGGCCGCCGACTCGGTGGTGCCCTTCCTGGACGCCCACCGGAGTGCGGACTCCGAGCACCGGAGGTGCGCCCGGCACGAGGAGGAGCAGCGGGCCGTGCTGCCGGCGCCGCTCGACGGGGCGAGCGGCGGGCAGCTCCTCGCCGAGGAACGACGGCTGCGGACCGAGCTGGGTGTCCTGGAGGCCGCGCGGCAGGCCGAGCGGCGCAGCGCCGAACTGCGGGCCGAGCTGGACGAACTGGAGCGCGAGGCGGTCGAGGAGGCCGAGACCCTCGACGAGGCCGAGGCGTGGCTCGCCGACTGGACCGAGCGGCGGGCGGCGCTTCAGGCGCGCGTCGAGCGCGCTCAGGAGGCCGCCACCGCGGCCGAGCACCTGGCCGGACGCCGGGCCGAGGCCGAGCGGGCGCTGGCAGCCGCCCGGCAGCGGGACGGGCTGGCCGGTGAGCTGCGCACGGCGGCCGCGGAGCGGGACGGGACGGCGCGCGCGGCGGGCGACGCCCGCGAGTGCTGGCTTGACCTCAAGGAGCGGCGACTGCGGGGCATCGCCGCCGAGCTGGCCGCGGCCCTGCGGCCCGGTGAGCCGTGCACGGTCTGCGGCGGTAGGGAGCACCCGCGGCCCGCCCGGACCGGAGCGGAGCACGTGGCGCCCTCCGACGAGGACGCCGCCCTCGCCCGGTACCGCGAGGCCGAGGGCCGCCGCGAGCGCGCCAGGGGGGAGTACGAGCGGCTGGAGCAGGCCCGCGAGGCCGCCGACGCATCGGCGGGCGGTGCCCCCACCGGCGCGTTGGGCGCCCGGCTCCGCGAGGTGGCCGCCGAGCACACCGCGCTCCGGGAGGCCGCGGCCGACGCGCACCCCGCCCGCGAGGCGAGGGAAGCGGCGCTGCGCGAGCACGCCGGTCGGCTCGACCGGCAGCGGGAGGCGGGCAGCCGGGCGGCTGCCCGTACGGCCCGGCGGGAGACGCTGCTGAACGAGCAGCGCGCGCTCGCCGACCGGATCGAGCGGGCCGCGGACGGTGCGACCGGCGTCGGAGAACGGGTCGGGGAGCTGAGCCGCCTCGTCGACGCCCTGGCCGAGGCATCCGGGGCGGTCCAGCGTGCGCAGGCCGCCGCCGAGCGGCTCAAGGAGACGGACGGTGCGCTGTCCGCGGCCGCCTACCGGGCCCGCTTCGACACCCCGTCCGCGGCGGCGGAAGCGGTCCTGCCGGCCCCCCGCCAGCGGGCCCTCCAGGACGCGCTGGACGACTGGGAGGCGCAGGAGCGGTCGGTGCGCGCCGAACTCGCCGACGAGGAGGTGCGGGCCGCCGCCGAGCTGCCGCCCGCGGAGGTGGCCGGGGCCGAGGACGCGGTGACCGGTGCCGCACGCCGCGAGCGCCTCGCGGACCAGCGGCGGGCCGCCGCGCGGACCCGGTGTGCGGAGCTCGACCGGCTCTCCGCCGCCGCCACCGCGGAGGCGGGGACCCTCGGCCCGCTGCGGGCCCGGTTCGAGCGCGTGGCACGGCTGGCCGGCCTGACGGCCGGAACCTCGACGGACAACGAGCGGCGGATGCGGCTGGAGACCTATGTGCTCGCCGCGCGACTGGAACAGGTCGCTGCGGCCGCGGGGGAGCGGTTGCAGCGGATGTCCGGCGGGCGCTACACGCTGGTGCACTCCGACGCCCGGGCCGGGCGCGGCGCCCGCTCGGGTCTCGCGCTGCACGTCGTGGACTCCTGGACGGGGCGGGAGCGCGACACCGCCACCCTTTCCGGCGGCGAGACCTTCTCCGCCTCGCTGGCGCTGGCCCTCGGCCTCGCCGACACGGTCAGCGACGAGGCCGGCGGCACCCGGCTGGACACCCTGTTCATCGACGAGGGCTTCGGCAGCCTCGACGAGCAGACCCTCGACGAGGTGCTGGAGATGCTCGACTCGCTGCGTGAACGCGACCGCAGCGTCGGCATCGTGAGCCACGTCGCGGATCTCCGGCTGCGCATACCGGCCCAGTTGGAGATCGCCAAGTCCCGCACCGGCTCCCGGACCGCCCTCCTGGGCTGCTGACGCCGGCCACCGCCCCCGTCCGGCCGGGCGGCGCGCGTCGCCCGGCGCCGCCGTGCCCCGCCCGCACCGGGCGGGGCCGGTACGGGCGCGGCGGACGCCAGCCCAGGGCGGCACGAGGCGGACGGCGGTTCCGGACGTGACGCGGACTCCGTTCAGAGGGCGGAGAGTTCCGCCGTCAGGTCGTCCAGCCCCAGCGAGCCCTGCGACAGCGCGGCCATGTGCCACTGCTTCGCGTCGAAGGCGTCGCCGTGCGCCTTGCGGGCGGCGTCCCGGCCGAGCAACCAGGCGCGCTCACCGAGCTTGTAGCCGATGGCCTGCCCCGGCATGCCCAGGTAGCGCACCAGTTCGCTCTCCACGAAGCCCGCCGGCCGGCTGCTGTGCATGCCGAAGAACTCCTGCGCCAGTGCGGGCGTCCAGACCTCCCCGGGGTGGAAGGGCGAGTCGTCGGGGAGCCGCAGCTCCAGGTGCATGCCGATGTCGATGATCACCCGGGTGGAGCGCATCATCTGGGCGTCCAGGTAGCCCAGCCGCCGTTCCGCGGTGGTCAGGAAGCCCAGCTCGTCCATCAGCCGCTCCGCGTACAGCGCCCAGCCCTCGGCGTTGGCGCTCACGATGCCCACCGTGGTCTGGTAGCGGGAGAGCGTGTCGGCCACGTGCACCCACTGGGCGAGCTGGAGGTGGTGCCCGGGAACGCCCTCGTGGTACCAGGTGGTCACCAGGTCGTACACCGGGAAGCGGGTCTCGCCCATGGTGGGCAGCCAGGTTCGGCCCGGGCGGCTGAAGTCGAGCGAGGGCGGCGTGTAGTACGGGCCCGCTGCGCCGCCGGGCGGAGCGATCATCGACTCGACCCGGCGGACCCTCTCGGAGAGCTCGAAGTGGGTGCCGTTCAGCGCCTCGATGGCCTCGTCCATCAGCCCCTGGAGCCAGTTCCGCACCTCCGTCTCCCCCTCCACGGCCTCGCCGTGGGTGTCCAGGTGGGCGAGCGCCTCCCAGGGCGTCGCCGCGCCGGGCAGGACGCGCTCGGCCTCCGTGCGCATCTCGGCCATCAGCCGGTGGTACTCCGACCATCCGTAGCGGTAGGCCTCCTCCAGGTCCAGGTCGGTCCCGTTCCAGTAGCGCGCCCAGCGGGCGTAGCGCTCCCGGCCCACCGTGTCGGGGGCGCCGGCGACGCCGGGGGCGTAGACGTCCTGCATCCAGTCGCGCAGTTCGGCCACCGCCGCGGCGGCCAGGTCGGCGGCCTCGGACAGCTCCCCGCGCAGCGAGTCCGGCCCGTCCGCCGTGAACGCGGCGAACCAGCTGCCGCCCGGTTCCCGGCCGGCCCACTCGGTGAGCTGGCCGATCAGCGTCTCCACCTGGCGCGGTCCGGCGGGCAGCCGCTGCTCCAGCCCGGCCTCCAGCGACTCGCGGTAGCCGGCGAGCGAGGCGGGCACCGCGCGGAGCCGCTGTCCGACGGCGGCCCAGTCCGCGTCCGTCGCGGTGGGCATGAGGGTGAACGCGGAGCGCACCGCGTGGACCGGTGAGCTGATGTTGCTGACCGCGCGCAGTCCCTCGCGCGCGTCGTGGATCGCCAGCCGGGCCGTCAGCCGCTCGCGCAGCAGGCGGGCGCAGCGGCGCTCGCTGTCCGCGTCCCCGCCGGTGATCTGCTGCTCCGCCTCGGCGAGCCGTTCCAGTGTGGCCCGGTCCAGCGCGGCGGTCTCCTCCTGGCCGGCCGGGGAGAGGTCGGGCAGCAGGCCGGCGCTCTCCGGCACACCCAGGAAGGTCCCCTCGATCGGATCGAGGGCGACCAGGGAGTCGACGTAGGCGTCGGCGACCTCGCGGGGCAGAGGGCTCGGGTTCTTGGTTGACATGCGCCCCATCCTCGTACGGAAGCCCGGGGCGCGTCACCCCCACCCGCCGGTCGGCGCGCCCCCGGGGTCAGGTGCCCCGGGCCGGCTCGGCGGCCGGGGGCAGCAGCGGACCGCAGGACCACTGCTGGAAGATCAGCCGGGTCTCCACCCGGGCCACCTCCCGGCGCGAGGTGAACTCGTCCAGGACGAGCCGTTGCAGGTCGGCGGTGCCGGTGACGGCGACGTGCACGAGGTAGTCGTCCGGGCCGGTGAGGTGGAACAGGGCGCGCGACTCCGGCAGTCCGCGGATGCGTTCCACGAACGGCCCGATCAGCTCCCGGCGGTGCGGACGGACCTGCACCGACAGCAGCGCCTCCAGCGCACGCCCCATCCTGGCCGGATCCAGCCGGAGAGCGTGTCCGAGGATCACCCCGGAGCGCCGCAGCCGCCCCACCCGGTCCAGGCAGGTCGACGGGGCGACGCCGACGGCGTCGGCCAACTCCCGGTAGGTGGTCCGGGCGTCGTTCTGCAACAGCCGCAGAATCTCCAGATCCACCGCGTCAAGAGTGACGGATTCGCTCATCGGTCGAACATAGCACGGCCGATCGCCGCTTCCGGCCGGAAGCTGTTCAGGCTGCCCCTATGGAGACGACACCGACGACACCCCGTTCCCTCGCCACCGAGGCGGTGCACGCCGGCCGCGAGGACCTCGCCGAGCTGGGCCTGCACGCCGTCCCCCTCGACCTCTCGACCACCTACCCGTCCCGGGACAGCCGGGCCGAGGCCGCCCGGCTCGACGAGTTCGCCGCCACCGGCGCACAGCTGACCGGCGCCCCCGTGTACGCCCGGCTCGACAACCCCACGGTCGCCCGGTTCGAGGAGGGACTGGCCCGGCTGGAGGGCACCGAGTCGGCCGTGGCGTTCGCCAGCGGGATGGCGGCCCTGAGCGCGGTGCTGCTGGTGCGCGGCTCCGCCGGACTGCGGCACGTGGTGGCGGTGCGCCCGCTCTACGGGTGCAGCGACCACCTGCTGGAGAGCGGGCTGCTGGGCACCGAGGTGACCTGGACCGATCCGGCGGGAGTGGCGGACGCCGTCCGCCCGGACACCGGGCTGGTGCTGGTCGAGACCCCGGCCAACCCGACCCTGGCCGAGGTGGACCTGGCGGCCGTGGCGCGGCAGTGCGGGGAGGTGCCGCTGCTCGTCGACAACACCTTCGCCACCCCGGTGCTCCAGCAGCCCGCGCGGGACGGTGCCCGCCTGGTGCTGCACAGCGCCACGAAGTACCTCGGCGGCCACGGCGACGTCCTGGGCGGCGTGGTCGCGTGCGACGAGGAACTCGCGCGCGGGCTGCGGCAGGTCCGGTTCGCCACCGGCGGCGTACTGCACCCGCTGGCCGGCTACCTGCTGCTGCGCGGCCTGTCCACGCTGCCGGTGCGGGTGCGGGCCCAGTCCGCCTCGGCGGCGGAGCTCGCCCGCCGGCTCGCGGACGACCCGCGGATCGCCCGGGTCCACTACCCGCGGATCGGCGGCGGAATGGTGGCCTTCGAGGTGCACGGCGACCCCCACGAGGTGATCGCCGCGGTCCGGTTGATCACCCCGGCGGTCAGCCTCGGCAGCGTCGACTCCCTCATCCAGCACCCCGGCTCGATCAGCCACCGGATCGTCGACGAGGCCGACCGCCACGGCAGCGGCGTCGGGGAGCGGCTGCTGCGGATGTCGGTCGGCCTGGAGGACGTCGAGGACCTGTGGGCGGATCTGGACGCCGCGCTCAGCGGCCGTCCGGCAGAGTCTCGCTCGCGGCGGCCGGAGTCAGCTCTGCGCTGATCACCAGGGTGCCCTCCTCGATCTGGTAGTCCAACGGGAGCCCCAGGCCCCGCATCGCGGCGATCATGCCGGTGTTGGAGCTGCGGGTCACCGCGTAGACCTGCGCGCAGTGCGCCTCGACCGCCTGCTCGGTCAGCCGGCGCAGCAGCTCGGTGCCGAGGCCGCGGCGCTGCCAGTCGTCCTCGACGAGGAGGGCCACCTCGGTCTCGTCGCCGTCCCAGAGCAGATGGCCGAGCCCGACCAGCTCCCCCGGGGCGGACTCGACCGCCAGGGTCCGGCCGAAGCGGGGCGAGAGCAGGTGCCGGAGGTAGCGGTCCGCGTCCCTGGCCGGCCCGTGATAGCGCAGCGCGAGGGTCTCCGAGGAGCACCGCTCGTGCATCGCGGTCGCCGCCGCCAGGTCCCGGGTGTCGGCACGGCGGACGGTGAGCGCGCCGCCCTCCGGGAGGGTGAGCACGTCGCACTGCTTCGGCAGCCGCTGACCGAGCCGGGCGTCCAGCTCGACGAGCGCCCTGGCGCGGGCGAACTCGGTGGGGGTGAAGGGCAGGTGGGCGCGCTCGACGACGAGCGCACCGCCGGTCGGGTCCGGCAGCCGCAGCACCGTCTCCTCCAGCACGCCCTCCGCCGGCAGGTCCGAGCCGGCGGGCAGCGAGCGGATGCTGCAACGGCCCAGCAGCTCCCGCAGCGCCAGGGGCAGTTCGGAGGCGTCCAGGGCGGTGCGGGTGGCCATGCCGAGGATCCGGGTGGGGGCGTCCACCAGGTCGTGGGCGTCGGCGCGCTCCAACCAGGTGCCGCTGCCGCCCGCGTCGCCCACCAGTCCCTTGAGGGTGCCGGGGCCCAGGCGCTGCGGCGCGCGCAGGAGCAGTTCGTCCACGGTGGAGTCCCCGAGCGGGTGGGTCTGCAGGGCCAGGATGTCCACGCCGCTCGCGGCCAGCGCCGTGCACAGCGCGGCCAGCGAGCCTGGGGTGTCCCGCACCGTGGTGCGCATCCGCCAGAGCACCGCGGCGGTACCGGGCTCCCCGGGCCCACCCGCGGAGCCGGGGGCGGGCCCGGTATCGACCGGCGGCGGCTCGTGCGCGTGCCGCCGTGCCCACCAGGTGTGGAAGCCCGCCGTCGCCAGCAGCACGAGCGCGGACGCCACCAGCAGCACCGGTCCGTCCGGGCCGTGCACGACCGTCTTGGCGATGCTGTCGGCGAGGGTCACGGCGGTGAACAGGGCGGCGAGTTCGACCAGGTCACGACGCCAGTGGTGGCGGCGCAGGGCGGTGCTGCGGGAGGAGGCGTCAGTCATGCTCCCACGGTGTCGCACGGGTGTTGCGTGATCACGAACGGTCTGTGACCGACTGGTTAAGGGGGAGTCCACCCGCTTGGGGCGGTTTTCAGCCATTCCGCAGCAGCTTGCGCAGGGCCTGTCCGCACTCCCGCGCGGAGGCCCGTTGCAGCAACCGCACGAGCGGCCGGGCCGCGCGCGTCCACCGGGTCGCCGGGAGGCTGTAGGTGAAGACCTCCAGCCACAGCGATCCGTCCGGCCCCCGCGCGACGACGAAGGCCTCCTCGCCGCGCAGCGGATGGCCTGGCAGGGTCCCGTAGCCGAAACCCGCGCGCTCGGGTCCGTGCTCGCTCCACACCACGCGGCACCGGCCGCGCACTCGCAGGGCGCCCGCGTCCAGACCCACCACGACGTCCGTGCCGTGCCTGCCGTCCGCGAGGCGCCTGCCGGCGGTGCCGTGCGGGCCGTGCCCGAGGTGCCCCGCCGCTCACAGCCCGCCCGCGACGCGCAGGATCGCCCCGGTGGTGTACGAGGCCTCCGCCGACAGCAGCCAGGCCACCGCGCCGGACACCTCGTCCGGCTCCCCGGGGCGTCCCATCGGCACCCGGTCCGCGCGGCGCCACGGCCGCTCCGGATCACCCATGGTCGCGTGGATGTCCGTCACGATCGTCCCGGGCTGCACCGAGTTCACCCGCACCCCCTCTGGTGCCAGCTCCTTGGCGAGCCCCACCGTGAGCGCGTCCACCGCGGCCTTGGCCGCGGCGTAGTGCACGTACTCCCCGGGGCTGCCCAGGGTGGCGGCGCAGGAGGAGATGTTGACGATCGCCCCGCCCCCGCCGCCGTGCCGGTGGGACATCTCCAGTGCCGCGCGGCGCGCGCAGTGCATGGCGCCGACCACATCCACCTCGACCACCCGCCGGATCTCGGCGAGGGGCGTCTCGGTGAAGCGGCCCAGCGGCCCGGTGACACCGGCGTTGTTCACCAGGCCGGTGACCGGCCCGAGCCGTTCGCGCACGGTGCCGAACAGGGCGTCTACCTCTTCCTCCGACGCGGTGTCGACTCGGACCGCGACCGCCGACCCGTCCGCGGCGCGCACCGCGGCCACGGTCTCCTCGGCAGCCTCCGAAGACCGGGCGAAACCGACGCCGACGTCGTGCCCGGCGGCGGCCAGCCGCCGGGCGACCGCCGCCCCGATGCCGCGGCTTCCGCCCGTGACCACTGTGACCGGTCGTGCCATGCCTGCGTCTCCCTCGTGCCACCGAACGGTCCGTCGCCCCTGGCCGCCGTTCTCCTGCGTGTGTCCCGGGTGGTCGAGGCTATGGGGTGCGCGAGGCCGTGGCCATCCGTGCCCCGGGGCATTGGTCTTGACCAACGGGTCCGCTCGTCCTAGGGTCGAAGGCATACGCAACAACCTTTAATAAACAAGCACGCATAAAGGCAGGCGGGTCGTTGCCCGCGGGCAACACGGCCGAGGCGGAGGCAAGGGTGGGGACCACGCAGCTTGAGGCAGTGCCGGAGCCCAAGTACTGGCACGTGAAGACGGTGCTCTCCGAGGCGCTGGACTCCGAGTTCTCCGTCGGGCAGATCCTGCCCAACGAGCGCGACCTCGCGGCGCGCTACGGTGTCGCGAGGGCGACGCTCCGGCAGGCGCTGGAGCAGTTGGAGTTCGAGGGCCGGCTGCAGCGCCGGCGCGGTGTGGGCACCACCGTCGCCCCGCCGCGGGTCGGTGTGGACGTCGCGCCGACGAGGGACACCCGGCCCGGCGCGGCAGGCGACGCCTGGCAGACCGAGGACTGCACGGAGGCGGCGCCGCCCGCCGCAGTCGGGCGGCTGCTGGACCTCCCGGAAGGCCGGGCGGCGCACGTGGTGCACCGGACCCGCCGCTCGCACGGACAGCCCCTTGCCACCGAGCTGCTCTACACCCCGCTGACCGAGGTGCCGGCCGAGGCGGCGGGCGCCGTCCGCGGTCAGGCCGTGCTCCAGGCCCTGCACGCCTCCGGGCTGGAGGGCCAGGACCGCTCCGTCGAGCTCGGCTCGGCGGGCTCCGACGCCGCCCGGCGGCTCGACCGGCTGCCCGGCGCGCCGGTGCTGGTCGTCACCACCCGCTACCTCGCCGCCGGGCGCACCGCCGCTGTGGGCGTGGCCACCTACCGTGCCGACACCTGCCGGCTCACCTTCGGCGAGGCCGGCGGCGGCGTGGAACTGCTCGCGAGCTGACCCGCGCCCGGTACGCGGCGGACGGTCCGCGGGGCGGGTTCCCGGCCGGCCGTCCGACCGTCAGACGGCTGCCTCGTCGCCGACGGTGAAGAGCTGCTGCTCCAGGTGGTCCAGGGCCAGCCGCAGCGCCCCGGTCGCCACGGCCGCCTCCCCGAGCAGGGAGGACGCCACCCGCGGCGGGCGCAGGCAGTAGCGGGCCAGCTCACCGCGCAGCGGCTCCAGGACCCCCTCCAGCCCGGCGGCCCAGCCGCCGATCACGACCAGCTCCGGGTCCAGTGCCAGCACCAGCGCGGCCACGTCGTGCACCAACCGCTGGAGGAACCGGTCGACGGCCTGCCGCGCGCCCTCGTCCCCCTCCCGGGCCAGTGCGAACACCCGGGCCACCGCGGCCTCGTCCAGCGGGTGGAGCGGCTCACCCGTGGTGGACAGCAGCCGTTCGGGGAAGGCCTCGCGACCCAGCAGGTGCAGGGCTCCGATCTCGCCCGCCGCACCTCCGTAGCCGCGGTGCAGCCGCCCGCCGATCAGCGAGGCGGCACCCGGACTCAGCCCGGCCAGCACCATCACCGCGTCCTCGCAGCCGACCGCCGCGCCCTTCCACCGCTCGGCCAGGACGGCGGCGTTGGCGTCGTTCTCGACCAGCACCGGGCAGCGGAAAGACCGGCGCAGCCGCTCGCCCAGCGGCAGCCCCGTCCAGCCCGGCAGCGCCGTGCACAGCCGCACGGTGCCGTCCCCGCTGACGATCCCGGGACTGCCGACCCCCACGGCCCGCAGACTGGAGCGTGCGACCTCCGAGCGCCGCAGCAGGTCCGAGACGGCCGCCCGGGCCGCCTCCAGCCGCTCGTCGGCGCACGCTTCCTCGCAGACCGGCCGCTCCGCCGCGCTCAGCAGTTTGCCGCGCAGGTTGGACAGCACCGCGGACACCCGGTGCGGACCGATCTCGATGCCCAGCAGGTGCCCGGCCTCCGACCGGAACCGGTAACGGCGCGCCGGCCGGCCCTGGCGGCGGGCGTCCGCCGGGTCCGCAGTCGCCTCGGCGACCAGCCCGCCCTCGATCAGGCCGTCGACCACCTGTTCCACGGTCGGCCGGGACAGCCCGCTGCTCCGGACCAGTTCGGTGAGCGTCGGGCAGTTGTCCGCGGTGCGCAGCGCCCGCAGCACCACCGTCGAGTTGATCCTGCGCAGCAGGGACGGGTCCCTGCCGGTGAGCCTCCCCAACCTGACGCCTCCCTGCCGTACGCGTGTCCGGATCGTATCGGCCGGGAGCGGGCCACGGCGAGTGTGGCGATGATCACCGTCCGGTACCGATCCGGACGCCCCGAGGGCCGTCCGGCGCACGCCCCGCCGACCGTACGCTGACCGTCCGGCCCCAGGTCCGCTCCGGGCCCCGGTGGGGCCCTCAGCGGAGCGAGACGCGCAGCGCCGTGTACTCCCCGGCCATCGCCGCACGGCTCCAGTGGGCGTTCAGGCCGCTGGGGTTGGGCAGCACCCACACCCGGCTGCCGCCGACGCGGCGGGGCTGCTCGCCCACGACCGCGCGGCGCTCACCGAACGCCGTCCGGTAGGCGGTGATCCCGACGACCGCCAGCACCTCCGGCCGGAACCGCTCGACCTTCGCGGTCAGCAGCCGCCCGCCCTCGCGGAACTCCTCCGCGGCCACCTCGTCGGCCCGGGCGCTCGCCCGCTGCACCACGTTGGTGATGCCCAGGCCGTGGCGGAGCAGCTCGTACTGCTCCGCGGGGGCGAACCGGCGGGGAGTGAATCCGGCGTCGTGCAGCACCGGCCAGAAGCGGTTCCCCGGACGGGCGAAGTGCAGGCCGGTGGCGGCGGAGGTGAGCCCCGGGTTGATGCCGCAGAACAGCACCCGCAGTCCCTCCGCGATCACGTCCGGCACCGGCCCGTCGTCGGGTCCGACGCCCGGCCCGCGGCCGTCCGGCCCGGACGCGTGCGGACCGGTGCCGCCGCCGGGGGGTGCGTCGGAGGCGGTCAGAGGATGGCTCCGGGGAAGTAGCCCGCCGCCTCCGGGTGGGCCTTGGCGACGTCCTCGATCCGGGCTGCCACGACGGCGACCTGGCGCTCGGCGGCGCCGGTGAAGGACAGCCGGTCGGCCATCAGGCCGTCCAGCGCTCCCCGGTCCAGCGGAATCCGGTCGTCGGCGGCCAGCCGGTCCAGCAGCTCGTTCCGCTCGGCCCCGGCCCGCAGCGCGAGCGCCGAGGCCACCGCGTGCTCCTTGATCGCCTCGTGGGCGGCCTCGCGCCCCACGCCGGCCCGCACCGAGGCCATCAGCACCTTGGTGGTGGCCAGGAACGGCAGGTAGCGGTCCAGCTCCCGGGCGACGACCGCAGGGAAGACGCCGAACTCGTCCAGCACCGTGAGGAAGGTCTCCAGCAGGCCGTCCAGGGCGAAGAACGCGTCCGGCAGGGCGACCCGGCGCACCACCGAGCAGGACACATCGCCCTCGTTCCACTGGTCCCCGGCCAGCTCGGCGGCCATGGAGGCGTAGCCGCGCAGGACCACGGTCAGGCCGTTCACCCGTTCGCAGGAGCGGGTGTTCATCTTGTGCGGCATGGCCGAGGAGCCGACCTGCCCCTCCTTGAACCCCTCGGTGACGAGCTCCTGCCCCGCCATCAGCCGGATCGTGCGGGCCAGCGAGGAGGGCGCGGCGGCCAACTGCACCAGCGTGCTCACCGTGTCGTGGTCGAGCGAGCGCGGATAGACCTGGCCGACCGAGGTGAAGGAGTGCGCGAAGCCCAGGTGGCCGGCGATCCGCTGCTCCAGCTCCGCCAGCGCGTCCGCGTCCCCGCCGAGCAGGTCCAGCATGTCCTGCGCGGTGCCCACCGGCCCCTTGATGCCGCGCAGCGGGTAGCGCGCCAGCAGATTCTCCAGCCGGTCGTAGCCGACCAGTAGTTCGTCGGCGGCGCTGGCGAAGCGCTTGCCGAGCGTGGTGGCCTGGGCGGCGACGTTGTGCGAGCGCCCGGTGACCACGAGGGCCGCGTGCTCGGCCGCGAGCCGGCCCAGCCGGCTCAGCAGCGCGACCGTGCGGTCCCGCACCAGCTCCAGCGACAGCCGGACCTGGAGCTGCTCCACGTTCTCCGTCAGGTCCCGGGAGGTCATGCCCTTGTGGATCTGCTCGTGTCCGGCCAGCGCGTTGAACTCCTCGATGCGCGCCTTGACGTCGTGCCGGGTGACCCGCTCCCGTTCGGCGATGGACGCCAGGTCGACCCGCTCCACGACCCGCTCGTAGTCCGCGAGCGCCTCCTGCGGCACCTCGATGCCGAGGTCCTTCTGGGCGCGCAGCACGGCGAGCCACAGCCGCCGCTCCAGCGTCACCTTGTACTCGGGGGACCACAGGACGGCGAGTTCCGCCGAGGCGTAGCGGCCGGCCAGGACGTTCGGAATGCGGGGCTTGTCAGTCACGCTGCCGGATTCTACGGGGTGTCGCGGACGGCGTGCGGGGCCAGGTCGGGACGCTTCGGGGGCCGGCCGTCGCCCGAGGACCGCCCGCTGAGCCGCCGCGCGACCCACGGGCCCAGGTGCTCCCGGGCGAAGCGGACGTCGGAGTGCCGGCGGCGGTGCCAGGCGGGCGGCGGCGCCGCCGGCAGCGGGGTGTTCCAGTCCGCCTCGGCGGGCAGTCCGAGCCGCTGCCAGACGGCCTCCGCCACGCGCCGGTGGCCCTCCGCCGTCAGGTGCAGCCGGTCGTCCGCCCACATCCGCGGATCGGCCAGGGCGGGGGAGGAGTAGAGATCGACGACGAGAGCGCCGGTGCGGGCGCCGAGCGTGTCGATGAAGCCGTACAGCTCCTCCATCCGCGGCCGGTAGTAGCGGTCCATGACCGGGCCGTTCCGGCCGGGGTTGTGCATCAGGACCAGTTGTCCGCAGGCGGGGACGAGCTTCTCCACCGACTCCTCCAGCAGGCCCCGGACCCGGCCGAGGTCGCACTTCGGGCGCAGCACGTCGTTCAGGCCGCCGACCAGGGTGACGAGGTCGGCCCCCATGGCCACGGTCGGGGCCACCTGGTCCTCGGCGATCTGCTGGATCAGCTTGCCGCGCACCGCCAGGTTGGCGTAGGCGAAGCCGTCGGAGCGGGCCGCCAGGCGGTCGGCCAGCCGGTCGGCCCACCCCCGGTAGGTCCCGTCGGGGCGGAGGTCCGACATTCCCTCGGTGAAGGAGTCGCCGAGGGCGGCGAAGCTCTGGATCCTGGGTGCGTTGGTCATGGCGGGAACCATGATAACCACCGGTACGGTTGCCCGGGTCAACCGGCTACCGGTCGGTACCGCCGGACTCCTCCGCTCCCGGTCCGGCCGCCGAGGTGCGGCCCATCAGCTCCCGCAGCACGTCCTCCATGGTGACCAGCCCCGCGGTGCGGCCGTCCTGGCCGATCACCGCCGCCAGGTGGGTCCCGCTGCTCCGCATCGCGCCCAGCACGTCGTCCAGCGGAGTCTCCGCCCGGACCCGTGCCACCGGGCGCAGCGCGGCCACCGGGAACGGGCGCTCCCGGGAGCGGGCGTTCAGCGCGTCCTTCACGTGCAGGTAGCCGACCGCCCGTCCGGCCCGGTCGACCACCGGGAAGCGGGAGTAGCCGGAACGGGCCGAGAGCCGCTCCAACTCCTCCGGGGTGACGCCCAGCCGCGCGGCCACGACGCGCTCGCCGGGGCGGACCACCTCGGCCACCGGGCGCCGGCCCAGCTCCAGGGCGTGCCGCAGCCGCCGGGTGGCCCTCTGGTCCAGCAGCCCCGCCGCGCTGGAGTCGGCCACCAGCCGGGCCAGCGCGTCGTCGGAGAAGGCCGACTCCACCTCGTCCTTCGGCTCGACGCGCAGCAGCCGCAGCAGTGCGTTGGCGAAGGTGTTGATGGTGAAGATCACCGGACGCAGCGCCCGGGTGACCGCCACCAGCGGAGGACCCAGCAGCAGCGCGGAGCGCTGGGGCTCGGCGAGGGCGATGTTCTTCGGCACCATCTCCCCGAAGAGCATGTGCAGATAGGTCGCCAGCGCCAGGGCGATGACGAACGAGACGGTGTGGGCCGGTGCGCCGCTGAGTCCGACGGCGAGGAAGGCGGGCTCCAGCAGGTGCTCGATGGCCGGCTCGGCCACGATGCCGAGCACCAGGGTGCACAGGGTGATGCCCAGCTGGGCGGTGGCGAGCAGGGCGGACACGTGCTCCAGGCCCCACACCACCCGTGCCGCGCGCCGGTCGCCCTGCTCGGCGAGCGGCTCGACCTGGCTGCGCCGCACCGAGATCAGCGCGAACTCCGCGCCGACGAAGAAGGCGTTGACGACCAGGGTCAGCAGGCCGATCAGCAGTTGCAGCGCGGTCATCGGGCGCCCTCCCCGCCGTCCGCGGGCCCGCCGTGCGGCGGGCCGCCCTCCGGCGGCTCCGCTCCGCGCAGACCGGGGTGCGGGGACGGGCGCGCGTCGTCCGGGCCGTCGGCACCGCCGTCCGCCTCCTGGGTGTCGTCCGGCGGGCCCAGCAGCCGCGCGCGGGCCACCCGGCGGCCCGTGGCGTCGGCCACCTCCACGACCCAGTCGGCCACCTCCAGGCGGTCGCCCTCCACCGGGATGCGGCCCAGCGCGGTGGCGACCAGCCCGGCGAGCGTCTCGTAGGGACCTTCCGGCGGCCGCAGCCCGATGGCCTCCAGCTGGTCGGTCCGGGTCGCTCCGTCCGCGTCGTACGTCTCCCGCCCCTGCGCGTCGGACCCCTGCGGAGCCAGGTAGGGCGCCTCCATCGGGTCGTGCTCGTCGCGCACCTCTCCGACCACCTCCTCGACGATGTCCTCCAGCGTCACCACCCCGGCCGTGCCGCCGTACTCGTCGATGACCACGGCCATGCTCCGGGTCTCGGACAGCCGGTCCAGCAGCCGGTCGACGGTCAGCGACTCCGGCACCAGCAACGGCTCGCGCAGCAGGTCGGTCAGCGGGTGGCCGGGCCTGCGGTCCGCCGGTACGGCCAGGACGTCCTTGACGTGGACCACGCCGATCACGCTGTCCAGGCTGCTGCGGAAGACCGGGAACCGGGAGAGGCCCGTCGCGCGGGTGGCGTCGGCGACGTCCTCCGCGGTGGCCCGCGCGTCGAGCGCGGTCACCTGCACCCGCGGGGTCATCACGTTCTCGGCAGTCAGCTCGGCCAGGTGCAGGGTCCGTACGAACAGCTCGGCCGAGTCGGCCTCCAGCGCGCCCTCCCGGGCGGAGTGCCGGGCGAGCGCCACGAGCTCCTGCGGGGAGCGGGCGGAGGCGAGTTCCTCGGTGGGCTCCAGGCCCATCCGGCGCACCGTGCGGTTCGCGGTGTTGTTCAGATGGCGGATCAGCGGCCGGAAGCCGGCCGAGAATCCGCGCTGGAGGGTCGCCACCCGTTTGGCGACCGGAAGCGGCCGCGAGATGGCCCAGTTCTTGGGGACCAGCTCGCCGATCACCATCAGCACCACGGTGGTGAGCGCCGTGCCGAGGACCAGCGCGGCCGAGGAGGCCGTCGCGGCGGGCAGTCCGGCGGCCTCGATCGGCCCGGACAGCAGCGCCGCCACCGAGGGCTCGGCGAGCATGCCGATGATCAGTCCGGTGACCGTGATGCCCAACTGGGCGCCGGAGAGCTGGAAGGTCAGCGAGCGCACGGCGCGCAACGCGCCCGCGGCCCCCGCCTCCCCGGCCTCGGCGGCGCGCTCCAGGGCGCCGCGTTCCACGGTGGTCAGCGAGAACTCCGCGGCGACGAAGACCCCGCAGGCGAGGGTCAGCAGCAGGGCGAGGGTCAGCAGCAGCGCCTCGGTCACCCGCGCACCCCCGTCCGGTGCGCCGCCGAAGGCGGGCAGGGGGGTGCGGCGGTCCGGCGCCGACGAGTGCGCGGCGTGCGGCGAGAGCCCATGATCCGGTCGTTCCTTCCTCGCGCCGGTCCCGACGGCGTTCTCCTCGCCGTGCGGCATCCGCCTCGGCCGTACCGTGACGGGGCAGCCGGCCGCGGACGGGCCGCGGTGGCGCCGACCCACCCTACGGCGCACCGGCGCCCGCGCCGAGGAGTGAAGGGGCGCGGCTGGGCCGGGGTGCCCCTCCGCCGCGCACCGGCGCCCCGCGCGGCGTCCTTCCGGGCGCCGGCGCCGCAGGTGCGCCCGGGGGTACGGCAGCGCTTGCCCTTACTAGCGTAATCGCGCTAGCGTGGTGGTATGGCCAAGACCCAGCTCAACGTGCGCGTGGACGAGTCCACCGCAGAGACCGCACGGCGGCGCGCGCAGCAGCACGGGATGAGCGTCAACCGCTACATCGAGGAACTGGTCCGGCACGACGCGGGCGAGGCGGGGCACACCTTCGTCAAGGCCGCCGCCGACTTCATGAAGCAGTACGAGACGGTGTTCGCCGAGGAACTCGGCCGGAAGCGCGAGGACCAGCCCCGTACGTGAGCCTGCGCATCGACCTGGCGTGGCTCCTCATGGTGGCCGAGCAGAACACCCCCGGCGACCCCCGGATCTCCGACTACGGCGCGCTCGTGGCCGCCGTCAGCCGGCACGAGGCGACCATCTTCGGCCGACCGGTCTACCCCGACCCCCACGAACGGGCCGCCGCGCTCCTGCAACTGCTCCTCCACGTCCCCGCACTGGAGCGCTCCAACGCGATGTTCGCCTCCGCGGTCGCCTACGCCTACCTGGTGGCCGACGGCCACGACGTGGCCACCTCGCCCGAGCGAATCCGCGACCTCGCCCGGCTGGTGAAGGACGGCACCGCCGACGTCCGTGCCATCGCCGGGGAGCTGCGCACCTGGAGCCGCTGACGGGTGACCGCCACCGGTGCGCACCCCGGGGTCAGGCGGGCCCCCGGGCCCGTACCCCGCCGAGCTCCGGCGCCAGCCAGCCGGCCGCCGCGGCCCGGAAGTGCTCCGGAGGCAGCGCCCCGGCCCCCTCCGGCAGCAGGCCCAGCAGCGGAGCCCCCGCCGCGACGGGGAGGTCCGCCAGGTTGCACCGGGCCGCCAGGTCCGGGACGCCGGGCCAACTGCCCACCACCACCCCCGGACAGCGCAGCGAGCGCGCCGCGAGCGCCTCCGCGGTGAGGGCGACGGCGTTGAGTGTGCCCAGTCCGGCAGCAGCCACCACCAGCACCGGTGCGGCCAGCAGCCGCGCCGCGTCGGCCAGGGTCGCCCCCTCCTCGTCGAACCGGACCAGCAGACCGCCCGCGCCCTCCACGAGCACCAGGTCGTGCCCGGCCGCCAGCTCCCGGACCGCCCCGGCGATCCGCTCGGCCGACACGCCCGGCAGCCCGGCCCGCCGGGCCGCCGTCTCCGGGGCGAGCGGGTCCGGGTAGCGGGCCAGCTCCGAGCAGGTGACGCCCGGGCCCGCCAGCCGGCGCACCTCCTCGGCGTCCCCGGCCCCGTCCGGAGCGACCCCGGTCTGCACGGGCTTGAGCACCGCCACCCGGCGGCCGGCCCGCCGGGCCGCCGCCGCCAGGGCCGCGGTGGCCACCGTCTTGCCGACCCCGGTCCCGGTACCGGTCACGCACAGCACGTCCACCGCCGCCCCCCCCCGCTCAGCCGTGCCGTGCCACGGCGTGCATCGCCGCGCAGATCCGCGCCACGTCCTCGTCGCCGGTCACGTACGGCGGCATCGTGTACACCAGATCGCGGAAGGGCCGCAGCCAGACGCCCTCGCGCACCGCCGCCGCCGTCGCGGCCGCCATGTCCACCTCGCGGTCCAGCTGCACCACGCCGATCGCGCCGAGCACCCGGACGTCGCGCACCCCCGGGAGCCGGGCGGTCCCGGACAGGCCGTCCCGCAGCCCCGCTCCGATCCGGCGCACCTCGCCGCGCCAGTCCCGCTCGCGCAGCAGCCCGACAGAAGCCCCGGCCACCGCGGCGGCCAGCGGGTTCCCCATGAAGGTCGGGCCGTGCGCGAGCACCGGGACCTCGCCCGCCGAGATCCCGTCCGCCACCCGCGCGGAGCACAGCGTCGCCGCCATGGTCAGGTAGCCGCCGGTCAGCGCCTTGCCCAGGCACAACACGTCGGGGGAGACTCCCGCGTGGTCGGCGGCGAAGAACTCCCCGGTCCGGCCGAAACCGGTCGCGATCTCGTCCAGCACCAGCAGCACGTCGTGCTCGTCGCAGGCATCCCGCAGCGCCGTCAGGTAGCCGGGGGAGTGGAAGCGCATCCCGCCCGCGCCCTGGACCACCGGCTCCACGACGACGGCGGCCAGCTCCTCGGAGTGCCGGCCGATCAGCTCCCGCAGGCCGCGCACGTACTCCGGATCGGGTTCCCGGCCGAAGCCCGCGGGCGGCGCCGGCGCGAACACCTGGCGCGGCAGCACCCCGGACCACAGGTGGTGCATGCCGCCGTCCGGGTCGCACACCGACATCGGCTGCCAGGTGTCCCCGTGGTAGCCGCCCCGCCAGGTCAGCAGGCGCTGCTTGGCCGGCCGCCCGACCGAACGCCAGTACTGGAGACACATCTTGACGGCGACCTCGACCGAGACGGAGCCCGAGTCGGCCAGGAAGACGTGCTCGAGACCGTCCGGAGTGAGGTCGACGAGCTGCTTGGACAGCCGTACGGCGGGCTCGTGGGTGAGACCGCCGAACATCACATGGCTCATCCGGTCCAGTTGCTCGTGCGCGGCGGCGTTCAGCACCGGGTGGTTGTAGCCGTGGACTGCCGACCACCAGGAGGCCATCCCGTCCACCAGCTCCCGCCGGCCCAGCACCGGCTCCGCGAGCCGCAACCGCACCCCGGACGCCGACTCCACCGCCAACGGCGCCGTGCGACCCGGCATCGGCCCGTACGGGTGCCAGACGTGCTGCCGGTCCAGCGCCAGCAGTTCGGCGACGGTCAGCGGCTCAGGCATTGGGCGGCAGCTCCGTGCCCGCGCCGCGCCGCCGCACCGTGACCAGACCGGCCCGCGGGGCCCCGGCGGGCTCCGCGGCCCCGTCGCCCGCGCCCGGGGCCGGACCGCGGGCGCTCCCCGCGCCCCCGGACGCCGCCGCGGGGGCCGCGTCCCCCACCTCCCCGGTGCCGCACGGTGCGCAGCCGGCGGAGGAGCCGCTTCCGCAGCCTGCGCCGGTCGCGGCCCGCCGGTGCTCCGGTAGCGTCCCCGTCCCGGCGCCCTCCACCTCGAAACCGGCGTCCGCGATCATGTCCAGGTCGGCCTGCCCCGCCTGGCCCTCGCTGGTCAGGTAGTCGCCCAGGAAGATCGAGTTGGCCAGGTGCAGTGCCAGCGGCTGCAACGAGCGCAGGTGGACCTCCCGCCCGGCCGCCAGCCGGACCTCCACGTCCGGGCAGACGAACCGGACCATCGCCAGCACCCGCAGAACGCGCTGCGGTGTCAGCTGCCACTGCTCGGCAAGCGGGGTCCCCTCGAAGGGGATCAGGAAGTTGACCGGCACCGAATCGGGGTCCAGGGCGCGCAGCGCGAACACCACGTCGACCAGGTCCGCGTCGGTCTCGCCCATGCCGGCGATCAGCCCGGAGCACGCCGAGAGCCCGGCCGACTGCGCCTGCCGCACGGTGTCGACCCGGTCCTGGTAGTCGTGCGTCGTGCAGATGTCGCCGTAGGTCTCCTCCGAGGTGTTGAGGTTGTGGTTGTAGGCGTCCACCCCCGCCGCCCGGAGCCGCTCCGCCTGCCCCCCGGACAGCAGCCCCAGACAGGCGCACACCTCGACGCCCTCGTGCTGCTCCCGGATCGCGGCGATGGTGTCCGAGACCCGGTCCACGTCCTTGTCGGTCGGTCCGCGGCCGCTGGCGACCAGGCACACCCGCTTGGCGCCGCCCGCCACCCCGGCACCCGCGGCCTGCGCCGCCTGGTCCGGCTTGAGCCAGGTGTACTTGAGGATCTCCGCCTTGGAGCCCAGGCGCTGGGAGCAGTACGAGCAGTCCTCGGGGCACAGTCCGGACTTGAGGTTGACCAGGTAGTTGAGCTTGACCCGCCGGCCGAACCAGGCCCGGCGCACCCGCCCGGCCGCCGCGACCACGTCGAGGAGGTCGTCGTCCCGGGTCGCCAGGACGGCGAGGGCCTCCTCCCGCGTGGGCAGCTCGCGTCGCAGTCCCTTGTCCACCAGCGTCTTCAGCAGCTCCATGGCGATGATCCTTGCCTACCGGGTGGTCCGCGGCCAAGGAGGGAACCCACAACTCCGTCCGAACGGGGTGTGTGCATTGCCACACGCTGCCGGGGGTCCGCCGGCACTAGGTTCTATGCGGAACCCACGCACGGCGTCCGGCCGCCCGAGGGCCGTAGCGGTCCACGCGGGCATCGGGCAGTCCGCCCACCGACCACGACGGAACGGCACCACCGTATGCAGCAGGACCCGTTCGGACCGCTCGACGAGGCCCGCCGGCAGCGGGACCGGGACGGCCTCGCCCGCGCGCTGCGCCCGCGCGCCGCGGACTCCGCCGTGCTGGACCTCGCCGGCAACGACTACCTGGGCTTCGCCCGCCACCCCGAGGTCACCGAGGCGGCGGCCCGCGCCGCGCGTACCTGGGGTGCGGGGGCCACCGGTTCGAGGCTGGTGACCGGTTCCACCGAGCTGCACGCCGAACTGGAGGCGGAACTGGCCGCGTTCTGCGGCTTCGAGGCGGCGCTGGTCCTCTCCTCCGGCTACGCGGCCAACCTGGCGGCGGTCACTGCGCTCACCGGCCGCGACACGCGGATCGTCTCCGACGCGGGGAACCACGCCTCACTGATCGACGGGTGCCGGCTCTCCCGCGCCACGACCCGGATCGCACCGCACGCGGACCCCGAGGGCTTCCGCTCGGCACTCGACGGCCACGTGGGGCCCGCGACGGCCGTCACGGACTCGGTGTTCTCGGTGGACGGCGACGCGGCCCCGCTCGCGGCCCTGGCCGTGGTCTGCCGGGAGGTGAACGCCGCGCTGCTCGTCGACGATGCCCACGGGCTCGGCGTCGTCGGCCCCGGCGGTCGGGGGGCGCCGTACGCGGCCGGACTCGCGGGCGCCCCGGACGTCGTCGCGACGGTGACGCTGTCCAAGTCGCTGGGGAGCCAGGGCGGCGCGGTCCTCGGCCCGGCCCGCGTGATCGCGCACCTGGTCAACACGGCACGGTCGTTCATCTTCGACACCGGTCTCGCGCCCGCGGCCACCGGGGCCGCCCTCGCGGCCCTGCGGCTGCTGCGCGCCGAGCCCGGCAGGGCCGCCCGGGTCCGCGCCCGGGCCGGCGCGCTGCACACGGGGCTCAGCGCGGCCGGGTTCGCCGCGGTCGCGCCGGACGCCGCGGTGGTGTCCGCGCGGGCCCCGTCGGCCGAGGCGGCCGTCGCCTGGGCCGACGGCTGCCGCGCGGCCGGGCTGGCGGTGGGCTGCTTCCGGCCGCCCTCCGTGCCCGACGGTGTCTCCCGGCTGCGACTGACCGCGCGGGCCGACCTGACGACGGGCCAACTGGACGCTGCCGTCGCCGCGATCACCCGGGCCGCTCCCTTCCCTCCGAGGGGGTCCGGCGGGGTCTGAGACCGCTGCCGGAGGGCGTCCGCGGTGCCTGTCCGCGTCCGCCGTGCCCCGGGCGGCCGGGAGGTGGCGGTCCGTGCGGCAGAAGGGGCTTCCCGGCGCGGAGTTCACCGCATCGAGCGATCCATGTCCGTACATCCCGGTGGATCGGACGCATCGCCGTGCCCGTGGTGGCACCCTGACGCGGAGCAACCATCCGAGGGCGGCTCCGCCCCCGCTCCTCGCCCGTCCGCCGGCGTACCGCCCCTGAGGGGGACGGGACGGCGTCGTCATGGCAGACCATCCGGAAGCATCCGTCGACCTGCCGAGTGACCCGGCCTCGGTGCCGGGAGCCCGCAGATGCGCGACCGGGGTCCTCGGGGAGCGGGGGAGGCGCTGGCCGACGCGGTCCGGCTGGTCGTCTCCGAACTGGCCACCAACGTGGTCCAGCACACGCACGGGCGCTCGCCGGGCTTCCGGCTGGAGGTCCGGCTCGACCGGCACGAGCGGCTCCGGATCGGTGTCTCGGACAGCGATCCCGCCGGGCCGAAACGATTGCCCGCCGCCGTGCAGCAGGACAACGGACGGGGTCTGGTGATCATCCGCGCGGTGGCGGTGGAGTACGGCGGGCGGTTGTGGGTCGAGGCGCGTGCGGACGGCGGCAAGACGGCCTGGACCGAGCTGCCCTGGCGGCTGCCCGTCCGCTGAGGCCGCGGTGGAAGGCGGTCTGCGGGACCCGCGTGCCGTCACTCCAGCGGCTTCGCCCGCTGCCGGCGGCGGGTCCGCCAGGGGAGCGCAGCCCAGAGCGCGGCGCAGGTCAGGGCCATCCCGGAGGCCGCGACCGCGCCCACGGCACGTCCCATCACCACGTCCAGCACCAGCAGGACCGCGCCGGTCAGGGCGAGGGCCAGTATGCCCAGCCCGATGCTCGCCAGCAGGGATGAAAGGTCCACCACATGGCGCTTGGCGCCACGCCGGAAGAGGACCCGGTGCAGGGCGGCGGGAGCGGTGAACAGCACTGTCGCCAGGGCCGACAGCAATAGTGTGGTCACGTAGGTTCCGCGCTGGAACCCGTCCAGTTCGGTGAACCGCGCGGTGAACGCCAGCGTGAGCAGGAAGCCGAAGAGTATCTGCACCCCCGTCTGGATGACGCGGAGTTCCTGGAGCAGCTCGACGAAGTTGCGGTCGTCGCGCTCCAGCGGGGTCTCGTTCCGGACGGCGGGGTCTGTGGCCATGCCCCAAGGGTTGCCCGCAGGGAGCGGCCTATGCCACCCGGGCCGGTGCGGTCGGCCCGGGAGGCGGCCGCACCTCCGGCCGCGCGGCTCACCGGGGCGGGTCCGGGGGCAGCGTCACCCGGGCGGCGCGGCGTTCGCCGTCCAGCACCCTGAGCGCGCGGGCGAGGGTCGCGGTGTGCAGTTCGGACTCGCCCCGCTCGTGCATCAGCGCGAGGGCGTCCTGGAGTGCGCGGGCGCCCGCGGTGAGGCCCTGCGCGGCCCGCAGGGCCCCGTAGGTCCGGTCGCCGCGGGCCGGGTTGATCCGGCCCAGCAGATCGAGCACCTCGAGGTAGCGGTCGAGGAACTCGCCCTCCGCCCGGGTCAGCGAGGGCAGCGGCGGCAGTTCCGGGGGCAGCGAGGGGGCCACGGCCGTCAGCCGGCCGGCTGTGCGGCGTCCCGGCGCCCGCGCCGGACCGTGAGCTGGTCGACGAGTCCGTACCGCACCGCCTCCTCTGCGCCGAAGATCCGGTCGCGTTCGATGTCGGCGCGCACCCGGTCGACCGCGCGGCCGGTGTACCGGGAGAGCAGCTCCTCCAGGGTGTCCCTGGTCCGCTGCATCTCGGCCGCCTCGATCTCCAGGTCCGAGGTCTGCCCCCGGACCGGTTCGGCGAACGAGGGCTGGTGGATCAGGATTCGCGCGTGCGGCAAAGCCAGCCTGCGGCCGGGGGTGCCGGCTGCCAGCAGGACCGCCGCGGCCGAGGCCGCCTGCCCCAGGCAGACCGTCTCGACCTCGCAGGAGACGAAGCGCATGGCGTCGTGGATCGCCGTCATCGCGGTGAACGAGCCGCCGGGGGAGTTGATGTACAGCGAGAGGTGCTGGTCGGGGGCGGCGTACTCCAGGTGCATGAGCTGCGCCGTCACGTCGTTCGCCGCGGCGTCGTCGATCGGTGTGCCGAGGAGGACGATCCGCTCGTCGAGCAGCTTCGAGTAGGGGTCCGTGGTGCGGTCGCCGGTGCTGGTGCGCTCGGTGAGCTGCGGCAGCACGTGGCGCGCGGAGGGCTGCGTCATCGACGAACTCCTTCGTCCGGGCCGCGGGCGCCGGGGCGGCTTCCGCGGGGAGCGGCGCCGGCCCAGGCGGGCCGACGGAACTTCTGCAAGAAATGTACAGGACGTACATGGCGTTATGCTGGGAGCATGGCTCATGAGATTCCGGTGACGCAAGCCCGTGCCGAGCTCGCCGACCTGATCAACCGGGTCGTCTACGGCGGCGAGCGCGTGGTGGTCACCCGGCACGGCAGGCCGCTGGTGGCGCTGGTCTCGGCCGCCGACCTCGCACGCCTGGAGGCCGCCGACGCGGCGTCGGCGGACGCCGCGGTCAGTACCGTCTCGACGGTGCACCCGCTGCCGTCCGCCCCGGGCGAGCAGGGTGGTTTCGGTATCGCGGCGCACCACCGGCCGTCCGGGAGCCGCTGACCCGCGCCTCCGGCCGCGCGGACGCCTCCCGGGCCCGCACCGCGGGCCGGTCCACCGTCCCGGCGGGGTCCCGCGGAGGCGTCCCGTGCGGGAGCGTCCCAGCAGGTCGCAGCGTGGGACGTCCCGTTTCGACCCGCACCCGTCCCCCTCGCTGGTGCGGCGCCCGTGCCTCCCCGCAGTCTGAGGTCGACCCGAAGCGAAGCACCATTCGAGAGGGAGACCCAGATGCGCGGGAAGAACCCTGTCCGCACCATGGCGGTGGCCGCCGCCGGCGTTGCGGTCGCGCTGCTGCCGGCTGCCACTGCCGTGGCGGCGCCGACCGCCGACACCTGCCGGGGCGTCAGCACCGTCGGCCTGTACTGCGGCTACCACACCGGCAGCCAGTGGGCCGAACGCGGCAGCCAGGGCAGCCATGTCAAGGAGATCCAGGCGCTGATCAACGAGACCACCCGCTACACCGCCACCAGCGGGCAGCGGTTGACGGTCGACGGGATCTACGGTCCGGCCACCGAGAGCGCCGTGACCTGGTTCCAGTGGTACTACATCGGCACCTCCGCGTCCGACGGCATCGTCGGTCCGCAGACGTGGAGCGAACTGCGCTACGGCGACCGGTGATCCGGAGCGGACGGCTCCCCTTGGGGGTGCCCGCCGCACGGCGGGCGCCGCACCCCGCCGAGAGGGTCCGCGTCGCGGCCGTTCCGACTCCGCACGCCCCGACCGGCCGTGCACACCCTGAACGCCTCAGAAGGAGAGCTCGCATGAGAGCGAAGACCTCACTGGCGGCGCTCGCCGCCACCGCCGCCCTGTTCGGAGCGACCGCGGCGACCGCCAAAACGGCCTCCGCGGCCCCCGCGACCGCGGCGAAGGCCGCGGCGAAAGCCGCCGCCTCCTGCACCTACGGAAGCATCGGCTGGTACTGCGGCCACTACTTCGCGGCGCCGGCGGGCGGCCCGATGCTGTCGCAGGGCAGCACGGGCGCCGCGGTGCGCGAGGTCCAGGCGCTGATCGGCGAGACCACCGCCTACTACGCCTACCACAACGAGGCCCTGGCGGTGGACGGGGACTTCGGCCCGAAGACCCGTTCCGCGGTGCTCTGGTTCCAGAGCACCTACATGGGCTCCGGCGAGGCCGACGGCATCGTCGGTCCGAAGACCTGGCGCGCGCTGCGCGACTGAGCCCGCCGGACGGCACCGGCCGGGCCCCTCGCCCTCAGGGGCCGGCCGTGCCCCGCCGTCCCGCGCCACGGACCGACGGCACGGGACGGCGACGAGGGCGTCCGACGGCGCACGGGGGAGGTCGTCGGGCGCCCGAGGGGGGGATGGGCCCGGTCCGGGCGCCGAGCACCGGACCGGGCCCTCGGCGCGTCCGCGCACGCGGTGGGCACCGCCCCGCGCCCCGGGCCCGGGGGATCGCGTCCACGCCTCCTTGCGTAACGCGGCCGTAACGCAGGGGAACTAGCCTCCTCGCCCAGCGCTACGCGCGACAACCGGTGAGGTGGGAAGCGTGCAACTGACCCCGCACGAGCAGGAACGCCTGCTCATCCATGTGGCCGCGGACGTGGCGGCCCGGCGCCGTGAGCGCGGCGTGCGGCTCAACCACCCGGAAGCCCTCGCCCTGCTGACCGTGCACCTCCTCGAAGGGGCCCGGGACGGCCGGACGGTCGCCGAGCTGATGGCCAGCGGACGCGAGGTCCTCACCCGACAGGACGTCATGGAGGGCGTCCCGGAGATGATCCGCGACGTCCAGGTGGAGGCGACCTTCCCCGACGGGACGAAACTCGTCACGGTGCACGAGCCGATCGTCCGGGCGGGGAGGGCGCCGTGATCCCCGGCGAGTTCCTCCTGGCGGACGGTCCGGTACCGCTCAACGAGGGCGCGCCGCTGACCGGGCTGACGGTGCTGAACACCGCCGACCGCCCGGTCCAGGTCGGCTCCCACTACCACTTCGCCGAGGCCAACCCCGGCCTCGCCTTCGACCGCTCCGCCGCGCGCGGCAAGCGGTTGCACATCGCCGCCGGCACCGCGGTGCGCTTCGAACCCGGCGTCCCGGTACGGGTGTCGCTGGTCCCCCTGGCGGGACGCAGAGTGGTGGCCGGCCTGCGCGGCGAGACGGCGGGGGCGCTCGATGACTGAACTGGACCGCGCGACCTACGCGGACCTCTTCGGCCCGACAGCCGGGGACCGGGTACGACTCGCCGACACCGACCTGGTCGTCGAGATCGAGCGGGACCTGTGCGGCGGCCCCGGGCGGGCCGGCGACGAGGCCGTCTTCGGCGGCGGCAAGGTCATCCGCGAGTCGATGGGCCAGGCCCGCACGACACGCGCCGAGGGGGCCCCCGACACCGTCGTCACCGGGGCCGTCGTGCTGGACCACTGGGGCGTGGTGAAGGCCGACGTCGGCATCCGGGACGGGCGGATCACCGCACTGGGCAAGGCGGGCAACCCCGACACCATGGACGGCGTCCACCCGGACCTGGTGATCGGCCCGGAGACCGAGATCATCGCCGGCAACGGCCGCATCCTCACGGCGGGAGCCATCGACGCCCATGTGCACTTCGTCTGCCCGCAACTCGTCGACGAGGCCCTGGCCTCCGGGGTCACCACGCTGATCGGCGGCGGTACCGGGCCCGCCGAGGGCACCAAGGCCACCACCGTCACACCCGGGCCCTGGCACCTGGCCCGGATGCTGGAGTCCATGGACGGCATGCCGGTGAACGTCGGGCTGCTGGCCAAGGGGAACACCGTCTCCGGTGAGGCGCTCCGCAGCCAGCTGCGCGGCGGGGCACTCGGCTTCAAGATCCACGAGGACTGGGGAGCGACCCCGGCCGCCCTCCGGGCCTGCCTGGACGTCTGCGAGGAGACCGGCGTCCAGCTCGCCGTCCACACCGACACCCTGAACGAGGCGGGCTTCGTCGGGGACACCCTGGCGGCCATCGCCGGGCGTTCCCTTCACACGTACCACACCGAGGGCGCCGGGGGCGGGCACGCGCCGGACATCATCACCGTCGTCTCCGAGCCGAACGTCCTGCCCAGCTCCACGAACCCGACCCGGCCGCACACCGTCAACACCGTCGAGGAGCACCTCGACATGCTGATGGTCTGCCACCACCTCAACCCGGCGGTCCCCGAGGACCTGGCGTTCGCCGAGTCCCGCATCCGGCCCACCACCATCGCCGCCGAGGACGTCCTGCACGACCTCGGGGCCCTGTCCGTCATCTCCTCCGACGCCCAGGCCATGGGCCGTATCGGCGAGGTGGTCATGCGCACCTGGCAGACCGCCCACGTGATGAAGCGCCGGCGCGGCGCCCTCCCGGGGGACGGCCGGGCCGACAACCGCCGCGCCCGGCGCTACGTCGCCAAGTACACCGTGAACCCCGCGGTGGCCCAGGGCGTGGACCACGAGGTCGGCTCCGTGGAGACCGGCAAGCTCGCCGACCTGGTGCTGTGGGAACCGGCGTTCTTCGGCGTCAGACCGCGACTCGTCCTCAAGGGCGGCCAGATCGCCCACGCGCAGATGGGCGACGCCAACGCCTCCATCCCCACGCCGCAACCGGTGCTGCCGCGCCCGATGTTCGGCGCGTTCGGACGCGCCCCTGCGGCCAACTCGGTCAACTTCACCAGCGGAACGGCGCTCGACGACGGGCTGCCCGAGCGCCTGGGACTCGGGAAGAGGTTCGTCGCGGCACACAGCACCCGGCGGGTCGGCAAGGCCGACATGCGCGAGAACTCCGCCCGGCCCGAGGTACGGGTGGCGCCCGACAGCTTCGCCGTCACCATCGACGGCGAAGCCGTCGAGCCCGACCCTGCTGTCGAACTGCCTCTGGCACAGCGGTACTTCCTGTTCTGAACCGAGGGGACCGCAGAGCCGGGCCCCGAACCGAACCGCGCCCGGCCGCACCCGCGACGGTGTGGCCGGGCCCCTCATCCACGGCGGGGTGCCACGCATGACGCACAGGGCCGCACTGCTCGTCCTCACCGACGGACGCTTCCCCGCGGGCGGGCACGCCCACTCCGGAGGAGCCGAGGCCGCCGTCCGCGCCGGACGGATCACCGGCCCGGCGGACCTGGCGGACTTCTGCCGCGGTCGGCTGCACACCACGGGCACGGTGGCCGCCGCCCTCGCCGCGGCCGCGGCAGCCGGCCACGACCCGCTGGCCCTGGACGACGCCGCCGACGCCCGCACCCCCTCGCCCGCGCTGCGCCGCGCCGCCCGCAGGCTCGGCCGGCAGCTCATGCGGGCGGCCCGGGCGACCTGGCCGTCCGAGGCGCTCGACGCGCTCGCCGCCGCCCGCCCGCGCGGGGCGCACCAGCCCGTGGTGCTCGGAGCCACCGTCCGGTCCGCCGGACTGGAGCCGCTGGACGCCGCCCGCAGCGCCGCCTACGAGTCGGTATCCGGCCCCGCCACGGCCGTGGTGCGGCTGCTCGGCCTCGACCCGTTCGACGCCACCGCCGTACTGGCCGGACTGGCGGCGGAGATCGACGAGGTCTCCGTCCGGGCCGAAGCGCACGCCCGGACGGACGGTCCGCAGGGCCTGCCGGCCGCCTCGGCGCCGCTGCTGGACATCACGGCCGAGCAGCACGCCGCCTGGCCCGTCCGGCTCTTCGCGTCCTGACCCCCGACCCGCCGCGGGTCCCGCTCCCGAAAGGAACCACCGGCCATGCACCTCGACCACCACGAATCCGGCGCAGCCCTCGCCGAAGGCGCCCTCGTCACCCGCCCCGACGGCCGCCGCCGCGCCCTGCGGATCGGACTGGGCGGTCCGGTCGGCTCGGGCAAGACCGCCACCGTGGCCGCGCTGTGCCGCGCACTGCGCGAGGAACTGTCCCTCGCCGTCGTCACCAACGACATCTACACCCGTGAGGACGCGCTCCACCTGCTGCGCCACGCGGTCCTGCCGCCCGAGCGGATCGCCGCGGTGGAGACCGGAGCCTGCCCGCACACCGCGATCCGCGACGACATCTCCGCGAACCTGGAGGCGATCGAGGACCTGGAGGAGGACCTCGCGGCACAGGGCGGTATCGACCTGGTGCTGGTGGAGTCCGGCGGCGACAACCTCACGGCGACCTTCTCCCGCGGCCTGGTGGACGCGCAGATATTCGTGATCGACGTGGCCGGCGGCGACGACATCCCGCGCAAGGGCGGGCCGGGCGTCACCTCCTCGGACCTGCTGGTCGTCAACAAGACCGATCTGGCGCCCCATGTCGGTTCCGACCTGGCGGCGATGGCACGGGACGCCGCCGGGCAGCGCGGGCCACTCCCGGTGGCGTTCACCTCGCTCACCTCCGAGGAGGGCGCCCGGCCGGTGATCGACTGGGTCCGGGCCAGGGTCGCCGACTGGACCGCGTCACGGGCAGCGGTATGAGCGGCGTCACCGCCCGGGCACGCGTCACCGCCGTCCGGTCCGCCTCCGGACGGGTCGACCTGCCCGAACTGCGCAGCGAGGGGCCGCTCGCCCTGCGGCGCACCCGGGCCCCGGGCGGCGGGGGAGCGGACGCCGCGGCGCAGGTCACGCTGGTCGGGGCGATGGCCGCGCCACTCGGCGGCGACCGCCTCCGGATCGACGTGACCGTCGGCGAAGGCGCCGCGCTGCGTCTCACCAGCGCCGCGGCCACCGTCGCACTGCCCGGCACCACCGGCGCTCCCGCCTGCTACGACGTGACCCACCGGGTGGGGGAGCGGGCCCGGTTGGACTGGCTCCCGGAGCCCCTGGTGTCGGCCGCCGGCAGCGACCTGCGCACCACCACCCGGGTGGAACTGGCGGCGGGTGCGCGTCTGGTGCTCCGGGAGGAGCTGGTCCTCGGCCGGACCGGTGAGCCGGCGGGAGACCTGCGCAGCCGGCTCACCGTGCGGTGGGACGGTCGGCCGCTGCTGGACCAGGAGCTCGCACTCGGCCCGCGCGCCCCCGGAGGGGAGAGCGGTGCGGTGCTCGGCGGACGCCGTGCGGTGGGACAACTCCTGGTGGTCGGGCAGGAGCTGGCCGAGGAGCCCGTCGAGTCCCGCTGCCTGGGGGACGGGGCGGTGCTCGCTCCGCTGGCGGGACCGGCCGCGCTCGTCACCGCGGTGGCCCACGACGCCCTGGTGCTGCGCGAGGCCCTGGACGAGCTGGCCGCCGTCCCGCTGGCCCGTATCGGTACGGCACCAGCGGCACACCACGGGGGAACCGCTTCGGCCCGCCCGTCGGGGACGGAGCCTCAGGCGCTCCCGGGGTCGTCGCCCCGTTTGGCAAGCTCCTTGGCGTCCGGTGCGTAGAGGTCCACGTACTCCTGGTCCGAGAGTTCCATGATCGCGTACATGATCTCGTCCGTCACCGCGCGGAGCACGGCGCGCTCCCGTTCCATCCCGGCGAAGCGGGAGAAGTCCATCGGTTCGCCGAACCGGATCGTCACCCGGCCGATCCGGGGCAGCCGGCGGCCGGGCGGCTGGATCTCGAAGGTGCCGACCATCGCACAGGGGATGACCGGGACGCCCGCCCCGAGGGCCATCGCGGCGACCCCCACCCGGCCCTTGTAGAGGCGGCCGTCGTGCGAACGCGTCCCCTCGGGGTAGACGCCCAGCAGTTCGCCCTTGCCCAGCACCCCCAGCCCCTCGTCGATCGCGGCCTGACCGGCCTGCCGCCCCGAGCGGTCGACCGGGATCTGCCCGGCACTGCGGAAGAAGAAGGCAGTCAGCCGCCCCTTGAGGCCCGGGCCGGTGAAGTACTCCGCCTTCGCCAGGAAGGTGATCCGGCGCTTGAGCATGGCGGGCATCAGGAAGTGGTCGCTGAACGACAGGTGGTTCCCGGCGATGATGGCCGCGCCCTCGTCCGGTACCCGCTCCCACCCTTCCAGACGCGGTCGGAACACCAGCCGCAGCATCGGGCCCAGAAGCACGTACTTCAGGACGTAGTAGAACACGCTCACTCCCCCAGTTCACCGAAAACGGGCCGGTGGCCGCGTTCTGCCAGGTCGCACGACTCTCTTCTACCCCGCCGTCCGGTGCGTGTCATCCACCGGGCCGGGTCCGACGGAACCCGCACCGGCCTGCCGCGCTCGGACGGCGGGGACCCTCGCGGTCCGAGCGCGACCGGGACGCGCACCCCGCTCCGACAGGGTGATCGTAGCTCGCCCCCGAGGGGTGCGGAGGGACCGCGGGACCTTCACCGGCCCCGACGGTGCGCGAGGGGACAGCACCGGGAGGGCGGGCCGCGGGAGCCGGATCGGGTTCGCCGGCGGGAACACCGCACCGGGCAGGAGGGGGAGGCAGGCCCGTCCGGGGGAGCCGGCCTGCGCGAGCGTCGGGGAGGAGGGGAGACAGAGGAGAAGCAGTCTCGCCGCGGGTGCTCAGCGCCGGCGCAGGGAGGGGGCGAGCAGCGCCGGCGGAGTGCCGTTCTTCTCGTGCGCCGCCAGGTCGACCCCGGGGGCCACGATCGCGTCGATCGCGTCGAGTACATCCGCCGGGAGCACGGTGTCGGCGGCGGCGAGTTGCGCGTGCAGATGCTCCGGTGTGCGCGGCCCGACGAGCGCGCTGGTCACGGCGGGGTGGTTGGTCACGAACCCGAGGGCGAGTTGGACCATGGTCAGACCGGCGCCGTCGGCCACCCCGGCGAGCTTCTCGACGGCGTCGAGCCGGGCCCGGTTGGCGGGAAGGGTGGTGTCGAAGCGCTGCGGCAGGATCGCGGAGCGGTGCGTGCTGATCTCCCGGCCCGCGCGGACGGCCCCGGAGAGCCAGCCCGAGGCCAACGGGCTCCACGCCAGCACGCCGAGCCCGTACTCCTCGGCCACGGGCAGCACGTCGGCCTCGACGCCGCGCTGGAGGATCGAGTAGCTGGGCTGCTCGGTGGTGTAGCGGCTCAGGCGGTGCTCGCGCGCCGCCCACTGCGCCTGTACGAGGCGGTGGGCGGGGTACGTCGAGGTGCCGAAGGAGCGGATCTTCCCCGCGCGTTGCAGAGCGGTCAGCGCGGACAGGGTCTCCTCGTCGCTCGTGCTCGGGTCCCACCGGTGGATCTGGTAGAGGTCCACGTGGTCGACGCCGAGGCGGCGCAGGCTGTTCTCCAGCGCGGTCACCAGCCAGCGGCGCGAACCGCCCCGGTGGTTGCGCGCGTCGCCCATGGGCAGCCCGGCCTTCGTCGCCAGCACGAGGTCCTCGCGGCGGCCGGCGACGGCCTTTCCGACCATCTCCTCCGACTCGCCGTCGCTGTACCTGTCGGCGGTGTCGATGAGGTTGACGCCGCCTTCGAGGGCGGCGTCGACCAGGGCTGTGGCTTCCTCCTGGGTGGTGCGTCCGATCCCTCCGAAGTTCATCGCGCCCAGCGCGAGGGAGCTGACCTGTATGCCGGTGCGGCCCAGTGTGCGGTAGTGCATGACGGTGTTCCTTCTCTGCGGTGGAGGTGGGCAGGCAGCGCGAGGTTTGGCCCCCGTGCCCTGCTCTGTCATGATGGGCAAACGGAATCGCGCTCCGCTAACGATACGGAGCGGCGTTCCGTTTATGCAGGTCGGCAGGCGGACGGAGGACGTGGTGAACGGCGGCGAGGAGGGCGCGGGGCGTGCGTCCCGGTCCAAGCGGGCGGACGCCCGGCGCAATCAGGAGACGCTGCTCGACGCGGCCGCCGCGGTGTTCGTGAGGTCCGGGGTGGACGCGCCGGTGCGCGACATCGCGTCGGAGGCCGGTGTCGGGATGGGAACGATCTACCGCCATTTCCCGACGCGGTCCGACCTGGTGATCGCTGTCTACCGGCACCAGGTCGAGGCCTGCGCCGAGGCCGGTCCGGCCCTGCTGGCGGCCGACGCGTCACCGCACGCCGCGCTGGGGCGGTGGATCGACCTCTTCGTCGACTTCCTGGTCACCAAGCACGGGCTCGCCGCCGTCCTCCAGTCCGACAAGGACGGTTTCGAGACGCTGCACGCCTGGTTCCTCGACCGCCTCGTGCCGGTCTGCGCGGAACTGCTCGACGCCGCGGCCGCGGCCGGCGAGATCCGCTCCGACCTGGACCCCTACCTGCTGATGCGCGGGGTCGGCAATCTCTGCGTCGGTGCGGACGGCGACCCCCGCTACGACGCGCGCCGGCTGGTCTCCCTCCTCGTGGCAGGCCTGTGCCGGCCGCTCTGACCAGCCGTCACCCCGGGGGCGGGCAGCGGCGGTGGATGCCGGTCGCGGGCACCGGTCGCCGTGGGCGGGTCCGGTCCGTCAGGTCGACTCGCGGACGACGAGTGACGTGGGCAGCAGGACGTGGCGCCGCTCGGTGCCCGGCTCGTCTATCTCGTGGAGCAGGATCTCGGCCATGGTGCTGCCGATCTCCTCCACCGGCTGCCCGACGCTGGTGAGGGCGGGATCGGTGTGCCGCGCGATGATCGAGTCGTCGAATCCGACCACGGCGACGTCGTCGGGTACCCGCCGGCCCACCTTGCGCAGTTCGGCGAGCGCGCCGGCGGCCATCACGTCCGAGGCGGCGAAGACCGCGTCCAGCCCCGGGCGCCGCTCCAGCAGGGCCCGCATCGCGGCCCGTCCGCCGTCCTCGGTGAAGTCGGAAGGGGCCACGAGTCCCTCGTCCGCGCGGATTCCGGCGCCCGCCAGCGCGTCCTGCCAGCCCTGCAACCGGCTGTGGCCGACGTCCATGTCGAACGGCCCGGTGATGGTCGCGATCTCGGAGCGGCCGCGTTCCAGCAGGTGGCGTACGGCTTCCGAGGCGCCGCCCACGTTGTCCGAGAGCACGTGGCTCAGCGACTCGGTGGGGGAGCGGCGGCCCGCGAGGACGGTCGGCAGTTCCATCTCCTCCAGCAGTCCGGGCAGCGGGTCGTCGCGGTGCACCGAGACGAGCAGGACCCCGTCCACCCGCCGGGCGGCGAGGAAGTCGCTGAGCTGGTCGAGTTCGCGCTGGTCGCGGACCAGTATCAGCAGCAGCTGGATCTGCGCGGCGGCGAGCCCGGTGCTCACACCGCGGATCACGGCGGAGAAGTAGGGCTCGGACCCCAGCCGGCTCTCGGACTCCGGGATGACCAGGGCGATGGAGTTCGCCCGGCTGGTGACCAGGCTCCGGGCGACCGAGTTCGGTACGTAGTTCAGCGCCGTGATCGCTTCCTGCACGGCGGTCTTCGCCGCTTCGCTGACCAGCGGCGAACCGTTCAGAACCCGGGACACGGTGGTGCGGCCCACCCCCGCCCGTGCAGCCACGGTTTTAATAGTTGGCCGGTCACTGGCGCCCATGGCCTGCTGTCTCCTCTCGCCCTCGTAGCGCCGAGTGCAGCGCCGATCAGCGCATTGTGCCAGACCCCGAGAGCGGCTCCGGGGGCTCGGGAGGCCTCTTGGACACGGTCTCGTAACGGAGGCGACATTTGTTCTTGACGTCACGGGATTTGAGTCACACAGTCGTCTATCAACCGCGGTGGGATCGTTCCCACTCGGACTGGGATCGTTCCCACCCTCGTGTTGAGGCGGGGGAGAGCACTCGATGAGTCAGCACTCCGGCGCTACCGCGCCGCCGCAAGGAGGACGTAATGGTCAGTGCCCGCAAGCCATCCGCTACAAGAGTCGTAGCCGCCGTATCGGTTGCCCTCTCCCTCGCACTCGTCTCGGGCTGCAGCGGCGGTGACAGCGACGGGAGCGGGAAGGCCGAGGACGGCACGGTCACCATCAACATGGGCCTCTTCGGTGTCATGGGCTTCAAGGAGACCGATCTGCTCGACCGGTACATGGAGGAGAACCCGAACGTCAAGATCAACGCCGAGGTGGCCGGCGACGAGCAGAGCTACTACACCGCCCTCCAGACCCGGCTGGCCGCCGGGAGCGGGCTGAAGGACATCCAGGGTATCGAGATCGGCCGTGCCAAGGAACTTGTCGACACCCAGGCGGACGAGTTCGCCGACATGTCCGGTGTGGAGGGAATCGACCACTTCCTCCCCTGGAAGCTGAGCCAGGTCACCACCCCGGACGACAAGATCATCGGCCTCGGCACCGACATCGGCCCGATGGCCGTCTGCTACCGCAAGGACCTGTTCGAACAGGCGGGCCTGCCCACCGACCGTGACGAGGTCGCCGAGCTGTGGGAGGGCGGCTGGTCGGACTACGTGGCGGCGGGCAAGGACTTCAAGTCCGGCTCCGAGGACGAGGAGGTCGCCTTCCTCGACAGCGCCTCCGGCCTGTTCAACGCGATGATCTACGGCAACTCGGAGCAGTTCTACAACGAGGACGGCGACCTCATCTACAAGGACAACCCGGCCGTGGAGGACGCCTGGGAGCTGTCGACCGAGGCCGCCACCTCCGGGATCACCGCCAAGCTGCGGCAGTTCCAGCCCGGCTGGGACCCCGGACTGGCGAACAGCACCTTCGCCTCCACCGTGTGCCCGGCGTGGATGCTCGCCCACATCAGCGAGAAGGCCGGCCCCGACAACAAGGGGAACTGGGACGTCGCGAAGGCTCCGCAGGGCGCCAACTGGGGCGGCTCCTTCCTCGGTGTGATGGAGAGCAGCCCGGTCAAGGAAGAGGCCCAGAAGCTCGTGGCGTGGCTGACCGCGCCCGAGCAGCAGGCCTACCTGTTCCAGGAGCTGGGGAACTTCCCGTCCTCAAAGGAGGCGCTCGACGACTCGAAGGTCTCCGAGGCGAAGTCCGAGTACTTCAGCAACGCACCGATCGGCCAGATCTTCGGCACCGCCGCCCAGGAGATCCCGGACGAGCAGGTGCTCGGCCGGAAGGACGGCACCATCAAGGACACCTTCTCGCAGGGCCTCCAGCTCGTCGAGGACGGGGACCAGAGCCCCGACGAGGCGTGGGAGACCACTGACGAGCGCGTCCAGAAGGCCGTTCGCTGACCGTTCCTCCCTGGGGGTCCGGCGGCGGCGCGAGCCGCCGCCGGACCCCGCACCGTCCGTTCACGCATCTCAGGGAAGGAAGCCCTCCGTGGCCACCTCCACCTCGGTACCTCCCGCCGACGGGGCCAAGGGCGCCCCGGCCGGCTCGCCCGGAGGGCCGCACTCCGCCCCGGGGGGCAAGCCCCGGCAGAAGTGGCGCAACCTCCTCCACCGGCTGGACATGCGAGGGGCGCCCTACACCTTCATCGCCCCGTTCTTCGTCATCTTCGCGGCCTTCAGCTTCTACCCGCTGATCTACACGTCCTGGATCTCGCTGCACAAGGTCGAGCTCTCCACGATGGACATCATGGAGTGGCGGGCGTTCCAGAACTACGTCGAGCTCGTGCAGGACGAGCGGTTCTGGAACGCGTTGGGCAACACCGTCACGATCGGCGTCCTCTCCACCGTCCCCCAGCTGCTCATGGCGCTGGGACTCGCGCATCTGCTGAACTACCGGATGCGGGGCGCGGGCTTCTTCCGGGTCGCCGCGCTGGCTCCCTACGCCACCTCGGTCGGTGCTGCGGCACTCGTGTTCACCATGCTCTTCGAACGCGACTTCGGCATGATCAACTGGTTCCTCGGGATCTTCGGGATCGACAACGTCGACTGGGAGAGCAGCAGGTGGCCCGCCCAGTTCGCCATCTCCAGCATCGTGATCTGGCGCTGGACGGGCTACAACGCCCTGCTGTACCTGGCCGCGATGCAGGCCATCCCGAAGGACCGGTACGAGGCCGCCTCCATCGACGGCGCCTCCCGCTGGCAGCAGTTCACCAAGGTCACCATCCCCGGCATCCGGTCCACCATCGTGTTCACCATCGTGCTCTCCACGATCGGAGCCACCCAGCTCTTCGGTGAGCCGCTGATCTTCGGCCAGGGCCCGAACGGCATCACCGGCGGAGCGAGCAACCAGTACCAGACGCTCGGGCTGCTGCTGTACGAAGAGGGCTGGAAGAACTACCAGATGGGCCGTGCGGCGACCGTCGCCTGGGCGATGTTCCTGCTGCTCATCCTCCTCTTCGTCGTCCAGCGCCTCTACAAGCGCTACTCGTCCCGCACCTCGTGACCAGGGAGCAGCACGCCATGACCACTGAAACTGCTCCCCGCCGGCCGGAGACGCGCAAGCGCCCGGCGAGCGTCGCGCCGTTCCCGGACCGCAAACGGCGGCTCCGGCTGCCCTTCCGGGTGAAGGCCGGGCGGCAGCACCATGCCGGGCCGCTCGCCTACATCCTGCTCGCGCTGGCCGGGATCGCCTCGCTCTTCCCGCTGTACTGGACGATGGTGGCGGCGTCCACGGACAACACCCGCGTCACCCAGACGCCGCCCCCGTTCCTGCCGGGACCGAACCTGTTCAAGAACCTGGCGGCGGCGTGGGAGGACGCCGCGATGGGCAAGGCGCTGACCAACAGCTTCATCGTGGCCGGCACCATCGCCGTGGCCACCGTCCTCTTCGCGACCCTGGCCGGCTTCGCCTTCGCCAAACTCCGCTTCCGGGGGCGGAACATCCTGATGATGACGGTCATCGGCACGATGATGATCCCGCCGCAGCTGAGTGTCGTCCCGCTGTTCATGATGATGTCCGAGCTCGGCTGGGGGCAGAAACTGCCCGCGGTCATCTTCCCGACCCTGGTGAGCGCCGTCGGCGTGTTCTTCATGCGGCAGTACCTCATGGAGGCGATGCCGGACGAACTCATCGAGGCGGGCCGCGTCGACGGGGCACACTCGCTGCGCATCTTCTGGAGCATCGTGCTCCCGATCGCCCGGCCGGCGATGGCGGTGCTGTTCATGATCACGTTCGTGCACGCCTGGAACGACTTCTTCTGGCCGTTCATCGTCCTGGACATGGCCAATCCGACGATTCCGGTCGCCCTGACCCAGCTCAGCGCGGGCTACGTGCGCGACCAGTCGCTGATCATGGCCGGCGCCCTGCTCGGCACGCTGCCCCTGCTGCTGATGTTCATCGTCTTCGGACGCCAGATCGTCGGCGGCATCATGCAGGGCGCCGTCAAGGGCTGACCCCGGCCGCCTCCGGCGCCCCGTGCACCCCGGGCACGACCGCCTCCCGGAGCCGGTCGCCGCCGTGCTCCCCGCAGAACCCCTCCCCGTGACACCGCTGATGTTGGAAGGACCTTTCGTGGCCACAGCACCCCGTACCCGCGCGACCGCGGCGAGCACCGCCGAGCGCGTGTTCCCGCCCACGTTCCTCTGGGGCACCGCGACCGCCGCCTACCAGATCGAGGGCGCGGCGGCCCTGGACGGCCGCACCCCCTCCATCTGGGACACCTTCTGCCGTACGCCCGGCAAGGTGCGCAACGGCGACACCGGTGACATCGCCACCGACCACTACCACCACTGGCGCGAGGACGTCGGCATCATGGCCGACATGGGCGTCGGCGCCTACCGGTTCTCGCTCTCCTGGTCGCGCGTCCAGCCCACCGGGCGCGGCCCGGCCGTCCAGAAGGGCCTGGACTTCTACCGCCGGCTCACCGACGAGCTTCTGGAGAAGGGCATCCAGCCGGTGGCCACGCTCTATCACTGGGACCTGCCCCAGGAGCTGGAGGACGCCGGCGGCTGGCCGGAGCGCGACACCGCGTACCGCTTCGCCGAGTACGCCCGGCTCGCCGGCGAGGCGCTCGGGGACCGGGTGCAGACCTGGACCACCCTGAACGAGCCCTGGTGCAGCGCCTTCCTGGGCTATGCCTCCGGTGTCCACGCCCCGGGCCGCACCGACCAGGCAGCCTCGCTGCGCGCGGTCCACCACCTGAACCTCGGGCACGGCCTCGCGGTGCAGGCGCTGCGCGCCGAGCTGCCGGAGCGGGCCCAGATGTCCCTCACCCTGAACCTCCACCACGTGCGGCCCCGCACCGAGAGCCCGGCCGACCTCGACGCCGCCCGCCGCATCGACGGGGTGGCCAACCGGGTGTTCACCGGCCCGGTGCTGAGCGGCGCCTACCCGGAGGACGTGCAGCGGGACACCGCCCACCTGACGGACTGGTCGTTCGTCCGTGAGGGCGACACCGCGCTCATCCAGCAGCCGCTGGACTTCCTGGGTGTCAACTACTACACCCCGACGCTCGTCTCCGCCGCGGGCGGCGAGGGCGAGCACGGGTCGGACGGACACGGTGTGAGCGACCACAGCCCGTGGCCCGGGGGCGACGACGTGGCCTTCCACCGTCCGCCCGGCAGCACCACGGCCATGGGTTGGGCGGTGGACCCGAGCGGGCTCTACGACCTGCTGATGCGGGTGAAGAGCGACTTCCCCAAGCTGCCGCTGGTGATCACCGAGAACGGCGCGGCCTTCGACGACTACGTCAACCCGGAGGGCGAGGTCCACGACCCGGACCGCATCGCCTATCTGCACGGCCACCTCTCGGCGGTGCACCGGGCGATCGAGGACGGCGTCGACGTCCGGGGCTACTTCCTGTGGTCCTTGCTGGACAACTTCGAGTGGGGCTACGGCTACAGCAAGCGGTTCGGCGCGGTGTACGTCGACTACCCGACGCACCGGCGGATCCCCAAGTCCAGCGCCCACTGGTACGCCAAGGCCGCCCGGACCGGAACCCTCCCCCCGGTCGACGACCGCGAGGACTGACCCGAAGCGGGTCCCCTGCGCGCCTCCGGGTGCGGCCCTCCCGCCTGGCAGCGGGGCCGCACCCGGAGGCCGGCTCGGCCGGCTCCGGGTGACGCGTCGGCGGCTCAGGCGTCGACGATCACGGGGATGACCATCGGACGCCGGCGGTAGGTGCGGTAGACCCAGGAGCCCACCGACCGCACGAGCAGCTGCTCCAGCTGCACCGCGTCGCCCACCCCTTCCGCCGCGGCGGTCGCGAGGGTTTTCTCGATCACCGGCACGACGGCGGCGAAGGTCTGCTCGTCGTGCACGAAACCGCGTGCCAGGAAGTCCGGGGGCTCCACCAGTGCCCCGGTGTCGGCGTCGACGATGGCCACGACGGTGATGACGCCCTCTTCCGCCAGGTTGCGCCGGTCCTTCAGCGAGGCCTCCGTGGCGCCGCCGACCGTCATGCCGTCGACGTAGACGTAGCCCGCCGGGACCTTGCCGGTGATCGAGGCCTTGCCGTCGACGAGGTCGACCACCACGCCGTCCTCCGCGAGGAGCACGTTCTTTTCGTCCACCCCGGTACGGACGGCCAGCTCGCCGTTCGCCTGCAGGTGGCGCCACTCGCCGTGCACCGGCATCACGTGGCGCGGCCGGACGATGTTGTAGCAGTAGACGAGTTCCCCGGCGCTGGCGTGGCCGGAGACGTGCACCTTGGCGTTGCCCTTGTGCACCACGTTCGCACCCCACCGGCTCAAGCCGTTGATCACCCGGTAGATGGCGTTCTCGTTGCCGGGGATCAGCGAGCTGGCGAGCAGCACGGTGTCGCCCTTCCCGATGCGGATCACGTGGTCGCGGTTGGCCATCCGGGACAGGGCGGCCATCGGCTCGCCCTGCGAGCCGGTGCAGACCAGCGCCACCTTCTTCTCCGCCATCTTGTCCAGCGCCTTGGTGTCGACGACCAGGCCCTGCGGAACCTTGAGGTAACCCAGTTCACGGGCGATTCCCATGTTCCGCACCATCGACCGGCCGACGAACGCCACCTTGCGTCCGTGCTCGTGCGCCGCGTCGAGCACCTGCTGGATACGGTGCACGTGGCTGGCGAAGCTGGACACGATGACCCGTCTCGGCGCGGTGCGGAACACCTGCTCGATGGCCGGGGTCAGCTCGCGCTCGGAAGTCGTGAAGCCCGGCACCTCGGAGTTCGTGGAGTCGGTCAGGAAGAGGTCGACCCCCTCTTCGCCGAGCCGTGCGAAGGCGCGGAGGTCGGTGATCCGCTCGTCCAGCGGGAACTGGTCCATCTTGAAGTCGCCGGTGTGCAGCACCAGACCCGCACGGGTGCGCAGGGCGACGGCGAGTCCGTCCGGGATGGAGTGGTTGACCGCCACGAACTCGCAGTCGAACGGTCCGAAACCGCGCCGGTCACCCTCCTTGACCTGCACCTTGCGCGGCTTGATGCCGTGCTCCTTGAGTTTGCCGTCCAGGAAGGCCAGCGTCAGCCGGGAGCCGACCACCGGAATGTCGGCGCGTTCGCGGAGCAGATAGGGGACACCGCCGATGTGGTCCTCGTGGCCGTGGGTGAGCACGACGGCCACGATGTCGTCCAGACGATCCCGGATGGCCGTGAAATCCGGGAGGATCACGTCCACGCCGGGTTGGTGCTCTTCGGGGAACAGTACGCCGCAGTCGACGACCAGCAGCTTTCCGCCGTATTCGAATACGGTCATGTTGCGACCGATCTCGCCCAGGCCACCCAGCGGGATGACCCTCAGCCCTCCATCGGGCAGGCGCGGCGGCGGTCCAAGTTGGGGATGGGGATGACTCATACCCGGACGCTACCGGAGGGTTGGGTGTGCACTCCAACGCTCGTCCGCACATTCCGTCACGATTGCCACCATTGCACCGAAGCGAACCCCCGCCGCACGCGTCGTCGCACTTCACACGCGTCCGTACGCCCGCGGCGGGGAGCGCGCCCGGTGGGGTTCCTACTCCGGTGGGGCGCCCGTCCGGGTGACGACGGAGGCCACCTCGCGCAGTTTGGTGTTCCGGTCCTGCGAGGCCTTGCGCAGCACGTCGAAGGCCTGGTGCTCGGTGAGGTTGTGCCGTCCCATGAGGATGCCCATCGCCTCGCCGATCTCGTGCCGGGTCGCGATGGCGTGCTGGAGTTCGTCGTGTCGGCGGGCACTGGAGAACGCGACCGCCGCGTGGGAGGCGAGCAGCCACCCGGTGCGCTCGTCGGCCTCGGTGAAGGCGGAGGGCTTGGCCGAGTACATGTTCAGGGACCCGAGGTTGTCGTCCTCGGTGTAGAGCAGGAACCCCATCATGCTGCCCATGCCGAGCTCGTGTGCCCTGGGGGCGAAGCGGGGCCAGCGGTCGTGCCCGCCGGTCATGTCCTTGAGCCGGTAGACCTTCTCCCGGTGCCGGGTGGCGTCGAAGCAGGGGCCCTCGCCGAGCTCCTCCTGGAGCCGGTCGGCGACGAGGACCGTGTCACTCGTCGCCGCCAGGGTCCGCACCTTCTTGCCCTTCAGCGCGAGGACGCCCGCCTCGTCGCAGTCCTCGATCAGCTCCGTCGCGTGGGTGCAGATCCGCTCCAGGGTCGCCCCGACGTCGTCCTGCGTGAGCAGGTCACGTGCCATGTCCGCCAGCCTGGTGGCGAACTCGACCCACGGATCATCCGGCTCGACCATGCCTTCTCCTTCTGCGCTCCACGCTTCGTCGGCATCGCCGTCGGGACAGCGCCCCTGGGGTCTGCCGTCCCATTGTCCCATCGCGTGCGCGCAGTCGAGAGGCAGCCCCGGACCTGCGGCTGTACCGCTCCCGCCGCACGTCCGCGTGGGGGCCGGGGAAGTGCGGCGGCGCCGGGGGCTGCGTTCCCAACCGGCCGGCGCCTACGCTCCTGAGCGCTCCGGAGTCGCACGGGCCGGGTGACCGTCTTCGACGGGGCTCAAACGGAACCGTGCGCCCGAACAACGGGAGGCCGACGTCACCGCCCCTCCGCGGTGATCACCCCCAGGGTCGCCAGCCCCAGCACCACCCAGGCGAACCACAGCCATCCGGTGCCACCCAGTGTCACGGAGAACACCGTGGCAACCACCAGGGAGACCAGCGTCGCCCCGGCCAGCCCCTTCACCGTTCCCGGCATCGCCACCACCTCTCCAGGCCCTGCGGTGGGCGCAGCCGGCCGCGGGCGGGTCCGATTCCTCCGGACTCCATCGTCCACCCGGGCGGGGGCGACGCGCCATGGACACGCCGTCCTGAGGGCTGTCCCGCAATCCCGGCGGGCGCACGGCGCCGGCCACGGGCACCTCGCCGCGTTGCCGGAACGTCCCCGCACGACCGGTGTGCGGACGTTGCGGGACGCCCCTCGATCGGAGCGGTACCGGGCGGGCGGCGGTGCTGGGACGGGGGAGCGGCCGCTCCGCGGTCAGCCGCTCCCCCGTCCCAGCGAGGCCAGGTAGGCGTTGTAGGCCACCAGGTCGCGGTCGCCGTTGCGGTCGGCGGCCCGGTCCTGCCGCTTCGCCTGCCGCTGCTCGCTGACGTACCACTGGAAGACCAGCGCGACCAGCACCAGCACCGAGGGGATCTCGCTGAAGGCCCACGCGATGCCGCCGGCTGCCGTCTGGTCCGCCAGCGCGTCCACGCCCAGCGAAGCGGGCGGATCGGCGTAGGTCGCCACCATCGGCTGCGAGGCCATCATCAGCGCGATGCCGAAGAAGGCGTGGAAGGGCATCCCCGCGAACAGCTCCAGCATCCGCATCACGTAGCCGGGGCGGTGCGGGCCGGGGTCCACCCCCATGATCGGCCAGAAGAAGACCAGCCCGACGGCGAGGAAGTGCACCATCATCGCCAGGTGTCCCGCGGTCGAACCCATCAGGAAGTCGAACAGCGGGGTGAAGTACAGGCCGTAGAGACTGGCGATGAACAGCGGGATGGTGAAGGCCGGGTGGGAGACGGCTCGCATCCAGTGGCTGTGCAGCAGGGCCACCAGCAGCTCACGCGGCCCCCTCCGGGCCCGCCCCGAGGCAGGCAGCGCCCGCAGCATCAGGGTGACCGGCGCGCCGAGCAGGAGCAGGACCGGGGAGAGCATGCTGATGACCATGTGCTGCACCATGTGCACGCTGAACAGCACCATGCCGTACGCGTTGAGGGCGGTGCACATCACGAGGGCGACGGTCAGGACCCCGGTCGCGAAGGCGACGGCACGGCCCACCGGCCAGTTGTCCCCGCGCCGGCGCAGGCGCAGCATGCCCCAGCCGTACAGGGCCAGCGCCAGCAGGCAACCGGTCAGGAAGAACGGCTCGCCGCTGAACTCCAGCCCCCGTCCCAGCGTGAACGGCGGCAGGTCTGCATCCATGCCGTGACCGCTGTGATCCATCCCGTACTCTCCCGAATCGCGCCGGACGTCTGCTCCAGAGTAGAGGCGCCCCCGGCCGCGTTCGCGGCCGGGGGCGCGGGCCGGTCGCCGGCCCGGGACGCCGAGTCAGACCGGCTGGGTCGCGGCGGCGATCCGTTCCGCGCGCAGCGCCTCGTACCAGCGGTCGTCGGCCGGCGGCAGCGCGTTGACGTCCAGGGCCAGTTTGATCAGCAGGTCCGCGATGAGCGGGTTCCGGGCCAGGACCGGGCCGTGCATGTAGGTGCCGAAGACCGTGCCGTTCCAGGCGCCCTCGGTGCCGTCCCCCGTGCCGTTGCCCTGGCCGAGGCGGACGCGGGCCAGCGGACGCGCGCCGGGGCCGAGCCGGGTGATGCCCTGGTGGTTCTCGAACCCGGTCAGCTGCGGCAGGTTCAGCCGCTCGTCGAGGTCGGCCAGGACGTCCCCCACGCAGCGGTCCGCCTCGCCGCGCACCGAGGTCACGTCCAGCAGGCCGAGCCCCGGCTGGGGCTCGCCCACGTCGTTGACGAACTCGTGCCCCAGGATCTGGTAGCCGGCACACACCGAGAAGATGATCGCGCCGTTGTCGCTCGCCCTCGCCAGGCCGCCGTCCCGCAGCAGCCGCTCCGCCGCAAGCCGCTGGGGCCGGTCCTCACCGCCACCGATCAGGTAGATGTCCCCCGAGGTGGGGATCTGCTGGTCGGAGCGCACGTCGACGCGCTGCACGTCGAGACCGCGCTGCTCCGCCCGCCGTCCGACGACGAGGACGTTGCCCTGGTCGCCGTAGGTGCTGAGCAGGTCAGGGTAGACCCACACCACCCGCAGGCTCGTGTCGCTCATGCTCGTGTACCTCCAGGCGTAAGGGTCAGTTTCCGACGACGCGGCGCAGCTCCTGGAACGCCGTGTAGTTGGCAATGGCCTCGATCCGGCCGGGCGGGCAGGTGCCGATCGCCTCCTCCACTGTCTCGCACACCCGGAAGTCCACGTTCGCCACCTCCAGCCGCACCGCCAGGTCCAGGCGCCGGTCGCCGATGACGCAGATGGGGTGGCCCGCCAGCCGGGAGTAGTCGACGTCCCAGAGCCACGAGGTGTCCGTGCCGTCGGCGCCGCGCGCGTTCACCGAGAGGATGACCGGGGTCGGCGGCGGGTCGATCAGCGAGAAGGTCTCCAGCCAGCCCGCCGGGTTCTTGGCCAGCAGCAACCGGATCTCCCGGCCCTGGAACGAGACCACGTCGTAGCGGCCCGCCACGGCCGTGACGGAGTACATCCGCTCCAGGGCGTGCTGCGGTGCCACTCCGAAGGCGGCGGCTACCGCGGCCGAGGTGGTCGCGTTGGCCTTGTTGGCCCGACCGGGGAGCTGGAGCCGGATCGGCCAGGCACTGCCGTGCGGATCGAGCACATGGTCCCCGGAGAGGGCCCACGAGGGGGTGGGGCGCCGGAAGCCGCACTCCGCGCAGAACCACTCGTCCCCCGGCCGCTGCATCACGCCGCCGCAGGAGGGGCAGGACCACGCGTCGTCCTTCCACTCCTGGCCGGCGGCCACCCACACCACGTTGGGCGAGGAGGAGGCGGCCCAGACCACCAGCGGGTCGTCCGCGTTGGCGATCACCACGGACTTCGAGCCGGACAGCCCCTCGCGCCACCTCTCGGCCAGCATCCGGGTCTCGCCCGCCCGGTCGAGCTGGTCGCGGGAGAGGTTCAGCAGCGCGATCGCCTTCGGCGAGACATCCCCCGCCACACCGGCCAGGTACTTCTCGTCGACCTCGATCACGCCGTAGCGGGCCTTGGAGCCGCCCGCCAGGGCCGAGGTGATCCCGGCCGGCATGTTCGCGCCGAGCGCGTTGGACACGACCTCCTCGCCGGTGGCGCGCAGCGCCTCGGCGATCAGCCTCGTGGTGGTGGTCTTGCCGTTGGTCGCGGACACGAGGATCACGTCCAGGTGGCCGGCCAGCCGGGCCAGCAGCTCAGGTTCGAGTCTGAGCGCCACTCGGCCGCCGATGACCGATCCGCTGCCGCGGCCCGCGGCTCGCGACACCGCTGCCGCTGCCCTGCCCGCCGTCACGGCCAGTCTGGCCCGCGGCGACAGCGGGTCCGAGTTGCCTGCCATCGTCCTTGATCCTCCTTGCGCTTCGGTCCGGGAGCAGCCTACCGAGATCCGCGCCGTACCCCGAACCGCCCGGTGTCCGGAGCGGAGCCCCGGCCGTATCCTGACGGTCATGCAACGCGGTCCACTTCCCGGCAGCTCCGGTCGTGTCCGGCCACTCACCGCCTTCGGTGACCCGGTTCTGCACCGGCGTTCTGCGGAGGTGGCGGAGTTCGGTGCGCCGCTGGTTCGGCTCATCGAGGATATGTTCGCCACAATGTACGCCGCGCGCGGGGTCGGCCTGGCGGCCTGCCAGATCGGCGTGCCCCTGCGGGTGTTCGTCTACGACTGCCCCGACGACGAGGAGCGGCGGCACCTCGGCCACCTGGTGAACCCCCGTACCGTGGAGCTCTCGGACGCCTCGGTACGGGGCCCGGAGGGCTGCCTGTCGCTCCCTGGGCCCGAGGCGGCGGTGGCCCGCGCGGACCGGGCGGTACTCAGCGGGAGCGACAGCGACGGCCGGCTGGTGGGAGTGACCGGCGAGGGGTTCTTCGCCCGCTGCCTCCAGCACGAGTGCGACCACCTGGACGGTGTCGTCTATCCGGACCGGTTGGGTGCCGTACGCCGCCGACGGCTGGTGCGAGCGGCCCGGCACACCGCCTGGGGACGGGCGGGCGGAGCCGTCCCCGGTTGACGGCGCAGCCGGGTCCGGTCGCGGGTGTCGGGAGCGCCGGGGCCGGTCGAGGACATCGCGACCGCGTCGAAGGGGACCACCGCCGGTCGCGGGATCAGAAGCCCGGCGCACCCTCGCGGTCGGCCGCGGCGGCCAGCCGGCCCCAGAGCAGGTTGGCCAGCTGCTCCACCAACTGTGCGCGGGAGCACGGGCGTTCCTTGAGCCACCAGTCGCCCGCGGCGTGCATCATGCCGACGATGCCGTGCCCCCACACCCGCGCCGACTCGGCACCGTCCGGTCCCAGGTCCAGCCGCTCGTCGATGACCGAGCCGAGTTCGTCGCCGAGTCGGCGCAGCAGCATCGCGGAGTCCTGTCCGACGTCGAAGCCGTACTCCCCGGCGGGGCCCTCCTCCGCCGGGTGCATCAGGAAGCGGTAGACCTGCGGGTGCGACGCGATGGCCGCGAGGTAGGTGTCGAGCGTCGACTCGACCCGGCGCCGCCGGTCCGCCGGTGCGTCCAGCGCGGCGCGCAGCGAGGACAGCAGCGCGTCGGTGTGCCGGACGGCCAGCGCCCGGTACAGCCCGCCCTTGTCGCCGAAGTGCCGGTAGAGGATCGGTTTGGTGATGCCCGCCTCGGCCGCGATCGCGTTCATGGAGGCTCCGGGGCCGTCCCTGAGCACGACCCGGTTGGCCGCTTCCAGCAGCTCCTCCCGCCGACCCGCCGAACGGCCGCTGTGCTGCGCTCTGGTGACCATCGTCGTGAGTTCCTCCCCCGCCCGCGTCCACGGGTCGCCCGGAACGGCAACGTAGCACCCGGAACGAGTGAGCTGCGTGCCGTGCCGTGGTTGACACGGCCTACCGAGCGGTAACAGACTGCCACATGTTACCGCTAGTAACAATGTGGGAGGCGCCGCCGTGGCGGACTTTGCGATGGATCTCGACGACGATCAACGAGCGCTCAGGGAGTGGATCCACGGATTCGCCGCCGACGTGATGCGCCCGGCCGCCGCCGAGTGGGACGAACGCGAGGAGACCCCCTGGCCGATCATCCAGGAGGCTGCCAAGATCGGGCTGTACTCCCTCGACTTCTACGCGCAGCAGTTCTTCGACCCCACCGGGCTGGGCCTCCCCACCACGATGGAGGAGCTGTTCTGGGGCGACGCCGGCATCGCCCTGTCGATCGTCGGAACCGGCCTCGCCGCGGTCGGCGTGGTGGCGAACGGCACCGAGGAGCAGGTCGCCACCTGGGTCCCGCAGATGTACGGCGACGCCGACGACGTGAAGCTGGCCGCCTTCTGCTCCTCGGAGCCGGACGCCGGCTCCGACGTCGCGGCGATGCGCACCCGCGCCGTGTACCGCGAGGCGACGGACGAGTGGGTGCTGAACGGCACCAAGACCTGGGCCACCAACGGCGGCATCGCACACGTCCACGTGGTCGTCGCGGTGGTGGATGCGGAGCTGGGCGCCCGCGGCCACGCCTCCTTCCTCGTGCCGCCCGGCACACCGGGCCTGTCCCAGGGGCAGAAGTTCAAGAAGCACGGCATCCGCGCCTCGCACACCGCCGAAGTGGTGCTGGACGACGTCCGGCTCCCCGGGCACTGCCTGCTCGGCGGCAGGGAGAAGCTGGACGAGCGGCTGGCCCGGGCGCGAGAGGGCGGCCGCCGACGCGGCGGCAACGCCGCGATGGCGACCTTCGAGGCGTCGCGGCCGGCCGTGGCGGCCCAGGCGGTGGGCATCGCCCGCGCCGCCTACGAGGTCGCGCTCGACTACGCCGGCACCCGCGAGCAGTTCGGCCACCCGATCATCGACAACCAGGGCGTGGCCTTCCAGCTCGCCGACATGCGGACCCGGATCGACGCAGCCCGGCTGCTGGTGTGGCGCGCGTCGTGGATGGCGGCCACCGGGAAACCGTTCACCGCTGCCGAGGGCTCGATGTCGAAGCTGTTCGCCGGAGAGACCGCCAAGGCCGTCACCGCCCAGGCGATGCAGATCCTCGGCGGCAACGGCTTCACCCGGGAGTACCCGGTCGAGCGCATGCACCGCGACGCGGCCGTCTACACCGTCTTCGAGGGCACGAGCGAGATCCAGCGGCTGGTGATCGCCCGGACGGTCTCAGGGGCGGCGATCCGCTGACACGGCGCCGCCCCGGTGACGGGGCCCGGGGGCCCGGCGGGATCAGCTCTGCACGGCCGCCGGGTCCATCCACATGAACTCCCACAGGTGGCCGTCCGGGTCCTGGAAGCTCCGCGAGTACATGAAGCCCTCGTCCATCGTGTCGCCGGCGGCGGAGCCGCCCGCCGCCAGCGCCCGGTCGGTCTTCTCGTCCACCTGCTCCCGGCTCTCCAGGCCGATCGCCAGGATCATCTCGGCCGAGGCGGCCGTGTCGGGGACCGGCTTCTTGGAGAAGCCGCGGAAGTACTCCTCCGTCAGCAGCATCACGTAGCTGTGGTCGCTGATGATCATGCAGGTGGCGTTCTCGTCGGTGAACTGCGGGTTGAAGGAGAACCCGAGCTCGGTGAAGAACGCCACCGAGGCGTCGAGGTCCTTCACCGGCAGGTTCAGGAAGGTCAGCTTGTCCATGTCCGCGTCTCGTTTCCGGGGAGTTCCTGGGCCCGTCGTGGCCTTTCGCACGTACTGACTCCGGGTCGTGGCGAAAGTCATCGGCGGTCCGGGACCGGATCCGGGACGGGCGGCCGACCGCCGTCGGCCGCGGCCGGCTGCTGCGGAGCGGCGCCCGCCCGGTTCAGAGCGTCAGGCCGCCGAGGAGGTTGGCGAGGCTCTCACCGCCCGCGGTGATGCTCGGCGCGATGGCCGATCCGGCCAGGTAGAAGCCGAAGAGCGCGCACACCACCGCGTGCGAGAGCTTCAAGCCGTCCTTGCGGAAGAAGAGGAAGGCGATCACTCCGAGCAGGACGACTCCGGAGATCGACAGAATCATGGGGGCTCCCTGCATGGCGTGCGACGTGTCTGTCGCCCCGTCGGTTCCACCCCGCGGGCCGTTCGGAAGCATCCCTGCGGCCGGACGGGGGAGCCCTGCCACACGCGCCGGGGAAACCGTCCCGCCGAACGGTCCGTGCCGCTTGCCGGACCGCGGCACCGGTGCCGGTGGCCACCGGCACCGTCGGCGGCCACCGGCCACGGACCCGCTGCTCAGCCCGCGGCGGGCGGGAAGTAGTGGTCGACGAAGGGGTTGCGGAAGGTCCCGCCCGGGTCCAGGCGGGAGAGCAGCCGGGCGAAGTCGTCCCAGCGCGGGTACGAGCGGCGCAGCTGCTCGGGCGGAAGGCAGGAGAGCTTCCCCCAGTGGAACCGGGGGCCGAACGGGGCGAGCGCCTCCTCCATGGTGCGCAGCACGCGGGTCACCGCCTCGGCGTCCTGCACCCAGGTGAAGTGGAAGGCGACGCTGTCCCGGCCGTGGTTCGGCCCCAGCCAGCAGTCGTCGGCCGCCACGGTGCGGATCTCGGCGATCTGGAGCACCGGGGCCAGTGCCGCCCCCACGCCGCGCAGCGCGGTCAGCGCCCCGGCCGCGTCGGCGCGCGGGACGAAGTACTCCGACTGCAGTTCCGTGCCCGAGCTGGGCACGAACCCGGACCGGAAGTGGGGCAGCCGCTCGTCCCACGGCCCGGGGGTGCCGAGCTGCTCCGTGACGTGCGTGGCGGGCATCCCCGGGACCGGGTGGTGCGCGGCGACCGCAGGGCGGGTCCCGCTCCGGCTCAGGTCGGGGGACGGGTCGCCCGTCCGGTGCTTGAGCCACAGCCGGCAGGGGGCGGCCGACCAGTCGGTGAACGCACTCACGCTGTAGGCCGAGGAGAACAGCTCGTCGAAACGTTCCGTCAGCGTCTCCCACGTCAGCCCCTCATGGAGGAACTGCGCCACCTCGAACTCCGGGACGAGGTCGACGGTCAGTTCGGTCACGACCCCCAGGGCCCCGAGCGAGGTCGCCGCGCCGCCGAACTCCGGGTCTCCCCGCCGCAGCGTCCTGACCGAGCCGTCGGCGGTCAGCAGGACGATCGCCCGGACGGCTGCCGCGAGGCTGCCGTTCCGGTCGCCGGAGCCGTGGGTTCCGGTCGCGTGGGCGCCGGCGAGGGTGAAGTGCGGCGTCGAGCCCAGATTGGCCAGGGCCAAGCCGTGCCGGCGCAACTCCGCACAGAGCTCGGCGAAGCGGACCCCGCCGCCCACCCGCGCGGTGCGCCGGGCCGGGTCGATCTCCAGGACCCGCGGCAGCCGGTCCAGGCACACGAGCACCCCGTCGGTGTCCGCGATCCGGTTGAACGAGTGGCCGGCGCCCAGCACCCGCACCCGGGGACTGCGGGCCACGAGCTCCCGCAGTTCGTCCGTCGAACCGGGACGGAGCAGTTCCTGCGACCCGAACGTGACGTTCCGGGCCCAGTTGGTGACGAGTGCGACCATCGTGTCCCCTCGGCTCGGCGCAGCCTGCGTTCCGCTGCGACGCTTCGCGCACCTCATCATCACAGCTCCCGCCCGGGCGAGGTCCGCCGGGTCCCCCTCCCGGCCCGGGCCCGCCGGGGACCGCACGGATCAGCCGGGCGCGGCCTCCGTCCGGCGGGGAGCAGCGCCAGCAGTGCCGCGGCGGCGGGGACGAGCGCGTCCTCGGGCGGGGACACGGCCCGGCTCGCGTACCCCCGCCCGTCGGGACGAGCGGCAGTGCGGCCAGCCCCGCCGTCTCGGACTTGGCGGTAAGTGCCGCGGGACGACCGCGATGCCCAGCCCCTGCTGGACGAGTTCCACCAGGCCGTGTACGTCGGTGACCTCCGGGGCCACCTTCCGCCCGACGCGGACCGCGGTGAACCCGGCGTCGGCCGCCCGTCGCGGTCCCCAGCCGGTGGGGAAGTCCACGAAGACCTCGCCGGTGAGGGCTCCCCACGGCACCGCCTCACGGCCGCCCGGCCCGCCGCGAGTCCGGCTCCGCCTGACCACACGCCACCTCAAAGCCGAACGGAGCGGCACCCGCCCAGGACCCGCCCGGCGGGCGTTGTGCAGGCCACCGTCCTCCCCGGTGGTGCAGCGCGTCCGCGCCGGCCGCGCGGGTGGCGGCCCCGGGTACCCGCTCCGGCCACCTCGGCGGCCGCAAGGCGCATCGGCGCGGCCCCGCGGCGATCCGTGAACCGTCCGGTGCCACGATGAGTTCGGGCAGGTCCGAGGGTCTGTACCGGTAAGTGTTGTGGACGACCAGGGGGAGGCCCTGCCGTGGCGAGATTCGTGACCATCGGGTACGGGGATCAGGACGGCTACGACCGCACCGAGGCGGTGGTACGGGACGAGGCGCACGCGCATGAGGCCCGTCTGCTCGAAGCCGGGGCCGTGACGGGCATCGCCGGCGCGCCCGTACAGGTGCGCAATCACGACGGTGCCGGTGTGACCGTGGAGAGCAGTCCCTTCATGTCCTCGGCTCTTCCTGTTGCCGGGTTCGGGATCATCGAGGCCTCGAACCTCGAGGAGGCCGTCCGGCTCGCGTCGGCGACGCCCTGCGCGGTCGCCCAGGGCGTGGTCGAGGTCTGGCCCCTGCAGGAGCCGGCGTAGGGCGAGGGGCGACGCCCGAGGTGGGCGCGGCCCTCGCGCCCCGGGATCAGGAGCCGCTCCGTTCGCGTCGCCACAGCGAGGTGCTGAGCCGGTCCGTGCCCGAGGCCAGGTGCCTGCGGTATGTGCTGAACGGCAGCCCCAGCCGCTCCGCCAGCGCCCGCTGGGGGAGCGGGCCCGGAGGTAGGTCGCTGCGACGGCGCGGTGCTGCTTCTCACCCCCTCGCCCGGTCCGCAGCTCCTCCACCGCGCGCACGAGCACGGCGTGGAGCGTGCCGCCGCTCTCGGCGACGACCCTGCAGCGCGTCAGCGGGGTTCCGCTCCAGTCCGGCGGGGCGCCGGAGCGCGCGCAGTCCGGCGCGCACCGCCGCGTCGAACTCCGGTCGGGAGAGCACGACGAGATCGGCCGGCCCGGCCGGTTCCCCCGCTGCGCCGGCGAGCAGTAGCCGGCTCCTGGTCTCCAGCCAGCGGGCGGCGGTCCGGGCGCGCCAGTCGTGGACGAACAGGGCGTGCTCCCGCCCGTCGACGACGGGTCTTGCGGGGAGCGGGTCCCTCTCGAAGTGCCGCATGTGCGGTGCCCAGAACGCGTCCCGTTGCAGGACTACGCAGGACCAGGCCGGCCCGCGGTCGTGGAACACCGTGCCCAGGGCGCGCCACTGCATCAGGTCCGTCACCGCCGACCTGCGCTGGTAGGCGGTCGGATGGACGGCGAAGCGCGCGAGGGCGAGGTATTCGTCACCGCGCAGCGGGGCCGCAGCCCGGGTGTGCGCCCAGGCGGCGGCAGCCACGGGGTCGGCCTCGGTGCCCTCGGGACCGGTGAGGCGCAGCCGGGCGGCGAACGCGACGACCGTGCCGGACCGGGTCGGGCGGTGGACCCGGAAGGCCACGGGTTGTCGGTCGAGCCAGTGCCGGGCGAGGGCGGCGGACTCGGGGCCCTCCGCCTCTGCGGCGAGGGCGAGCACCGTGTCCCGGTCCGCCGGCGCGTACGGCTCCTCCTGCACCTCGCCCTCGCTTTCCCAGGTGAAGAAGCCGGGAAGGTGCTGATCGCTGCGGTAGAGGTGCAGCAGGGCGCCCACCGCGACCGGGCGCTCGGGTTCGGGCGCGGTCCGCACCCGCTCGAAGAGGTGCTGGTGCAGCCGCAGGTGCATGTCCGCGTAGCCCGCCGGATCGCGTCGGCGCAGGTCTGCCTCCAGCGCTTCCCGGACCACGTCGTGCGGGCAGAGCCCGCCCGCGGCGGCTTCGACGAAGGGGAGTTCGCGCAGCCAGGCGAACAGCACTGCCGCCTCCCCGCCCAGCACGGGGCGCAGCGCCGCCTCCGTCGTGACGTGCAGACGGGCGCAGACGCCCAGCGCCCTGCGGTGCGCGGGGGAGGGCATCTCCCCGACGAGTCGCGGGAGCAGGGTCTCGATGACGTCCCCGATGGGCTGCCAGCGCTCCGCGGCGGTGCCGTTCTCCGCCGCCGCCGCCGCCGCCGACGACGACGCGGCGAGTGCGAGCGCGAGGGGATGGCCGCCGGTGAAGGCCAGCAGTGCCCTCTGCGCGACCCGGGGCACCCGTGCGCGTCGAGCAGCGGCACGGCCTCGTCCGGCGCGAGGTTGCGCAGGGCGGTCACGCGCAGGAGTTCGGCCCAGCCGGGGTCCGACACCCAGGCCGGTTCCGGGCCGCGGCGCCCGGCGACGACGTGACCACACCGGCCGGCAGCCGGGGCAGGAAGCGGTCGCGCAGCCAGCCCTCCAGCCCCCGGCAGCGTTCGAAAGCGTCGACGAGCAGCGCCACCCGCTCGTCCGCCAGCGCCGCCCCGGCCTCCTTCTCGAACCCGTCCGGGGTCGGATCGACGGTACGGCCGTCCAGCTCCACCACCGGACGGCCCGCCGCCCGGGCCGTGCAGGAAAGGCACCGCGAACGCCCGGTCGTCGCCGCTCAGGGCCCGGCGGAAGAGCGCGACCTCCGCCGCGCGTCCGACGAATCCGTCGACCGGCCGCGGGGCGGGGCCGCGAGGTGAGGGGCCGGTGCCGTCACTGCCCATGGGGCCCCCGCGCCGGCTGCCCGGCCCGGCGGCGCAGTCGCCACCCGGCCCCGTACCGGCCTGTCGGTGCTGCCCCCGCTCATCGGTCTGGACGCGCGGGCCGGACGGAAGGTTCCCTTCGGGCCGCTCCGTGCCCGGCCCACGTCCGCTCCGTGTCCGGTCAGCCGGAGGTGGGCCGGGCACGGACGTGCAGCCGCTCGCCCTGCGCCCCGAAGAGGCTGAGGAACTCGACCGGTTCGGGCCCCGGGCAGGCCCAGGCATGCGGGGTCCGGGTGTCGAACTCGGCCACCTCCCCGGGGCCGAGGACGAGGTCGTGCTCCCCCAGGGCCAGGCGCAACCGTCCGGAGAGTACGTAGAGCCACTCGTAGCCCTCGTGGACCCGCTGCTCCAGCTCACCGGAGCCGCCGTAGCCGGGCGGCATGATCTGCTTGTACGCGTGCAGGCCGCCCAGGTTGCGGGTGAGCGGCACGAAGGTCATGCCGAAGCGGTTGAACGGGCGGGAGTGGACACGCGGGTCGCCCGTCTCCGGCGCTCCCACCAGCTCGTCGAGCTGGACCCCGTACGCCTTGGCCAGTGGCAGCAGCAGTTCCAGCGTCGGCCGGCGCTGCCCGGACTCCAGGCGCGACAGAGTGCTCAGCGAGATGTCCGTCTTCTCGCTGAGCTGCGTCAGCGTGAGGCCGCGGTTGCCCCGCAGGGCGCGCAGCCGGGGGCCGACAGCGGTGAGCACGGTCGTGAGTTCTTCGTCTGCCATGCCCCCATGTGCTGATGCGGCAAGGACGTTTGTCAAACGGCCGGGGGCGGGCTCGGGGAGGCGCACCGCCCCGAGCCCCCGGCCGCGGCCCTGCCGGCCGCGGTGGCTTCAGCCCATCGAGTCCGGGTGCGGACCGATGCGGGTGCCGCTGTCGAGCGTGGCGATGTCCCCCATGTCCTCGTCCGTGAGGGTGAAGTCGAAGACGTCGAGGTTCTGCCGAATCCGTTCGGGCGTCGCGGACTTGGGGATGACGATGTTGCCGAGCTGTAGATGCCACCGGAGGGTGACCTGGGCCGGGGTCCGGCCGTGCCGCTCGGCGATCCCGGTGAGCACGGGGTCCTTGAGCAGCCCGCCCTTGGCGAGGGGGCTCCACGCCTCGGTGGCGATACTGTGCTCCGCGTGGTGGGCCCGCAGACCGGCCTGCTGCAACTGCGGGTGGAGTTCGATCTGGTTGACGACCGGGGTGACCCCGGAGCTTTCTACGAGCCGGTCCAGGTGGTCGGGCTGGAAGTTCGACACACCGATCGCCCGCGCCCGGCCGTCGGCCTGGATGCGCTCCAGTGCACGCCACGTCTCCGGGTACAGTCCCTGCCCCGGCATCGGCCAGTGGATGAGGTAGAGGTCGACGAAGTCGAGGCCGAGACGCGACAGCGAGGCGTCGAACGCCCGCAGCGCCGCGTCGTAGCCGTGGTCGTCGTTCCACAGCTTGGTGGTGACGAACAGCTCCTCGCGGGGCAGCCCCGCGGCGGCGAGCGCCTTGCCCACGCCGCGCTCGTTGCCGTACAGCGACGCGGTGTCGACGCTGCGGTAGCCCGCCTCCAGCGCGGTGGAGACGGCCTCGGCCGTCTCGTCGTCGGGGATCTGGAACACCCCGAAGCCCAACTGCGGGATCTGCACTCCGTTGTTGAGCGTGACCTCGGGAACAGTGGTCATGGCGTCGTCCTCCCATGAGTGGGTGTTCCGGTCGCCTGCGGGCGACCGGACCTGCGTGCGGACCCGGCGCCAACCGTACCGGTGCCCTCCGCTCTCGGCGCGTCCCCGGCACGGCGTCCGCCGCCGCGCCGGAGAGCGGGTCGCCGAGGGCCGGTGGTCGCCCGGGCCTCGGCGGCGCCGCCGCTCAGAACGGGTACTGCCGCGGGGTGTGCTGCACGCTCACCCAGTGGTCGGTGGTGAACTCCTCCAGCGCCCAGTCCCCGCCGAAGCGGCCGAGACCGGAGTTCTTCTCACCGCCGAACGCGGTGTTGGCCTGGTCGTTGACGGTCTGGTCGTTGACGTGCGTCATCCCCGCGTGCACCCGCAGGGCGAAGCGGACACCGCGCTCGGCGTCGCCGCTGAAGACGGCGCTCGACAGTCCGTACTGGGTGTCGTTGGCGAGTTCCAGGGCGTGCTCCTCGTCCCTGGCCCGCAGCACCGTGGCGACAGGGCCGAAGACCTCTTCCACGGCGGTCGGCGTGTCCGGTTCGGCCAGCAGCACGTGCGGCGGCAGCAGCAGTCCGGAGGGCCCGCCCGGGTCGCCGCCCACCAGCAGTTCCGCACCCTGCTCGACCGACCGGCGCACCAGGTCCCGGATGCCGTCCAGCTGCTTGCGGTTCACGATCGGGCCGAGGTGGGTCGCGGGGTCGGACGGGTCGCCCGCCCGCAGCCCCCGGGCACGCTCGGCGAAACGCTCCACGAAGGTGTCGTACCGGCCGGACTCCACGATCACCCGGTTGGTGCGGATGCAGATCTGCCCCTGGTGAAAGAAGGAGCCGAACACGGCGGCGTCCACCGCCCGGTCGAGGTCCGCGTCGTCGAGCACCACGAGCGGTGCGTTCCCGCCCAGTTCGAGCGCGAGCTTCTTGATCCCCGCCTTCTGCGCGATCCCGCGCCCGACCGGGGTCGAGCCGGTGAAGGAGACGAGCCGGGGGACGGGGTGCTCCACGAGCGCGTCGCCGAGTTCGCCGCCCGGCCCGACCAGTACGCTCAGCAGCTCCTGCGGCAGACCGGCCTCCTGGAGCACCTTGGCGATGAGCAGGCCCCCGGTCACCGGGGTGTCCCCGGCCGGTTTGAGCACCACGGCGTTGCCCAGCGCCAGCGCCGGGGCGATCGAGCGGCAGGAGAGGTGCAGTGGCCAGTTCCACGGGCTGATGACCAGTGCCACACCGAGCGGCTGCCGGTAGACCCGGCTCTCCTTGCCGGGCACGTCGGCAGGCAGGATGCGCCCGGCCACCCGGTGCGGCAGCGAGGCGGCTTCCGTGAAGTCGGCACGGGTCGCCGCCCACTCGGCCTCAGCTTTCGCGAGGGTGCTGCCGCCCTCGCGGACGAGCCACCCGATCACCTCGTCCTTGCGCCGGGTGAGCACCTCGACGGCGGCGCTCATCACCGCCGCGCGCTCGCGGGGGAGACGTGCCGCCCACTCCCGCTGCGCGGACCGGGCGGACTCCATGCTCGGGTCCACGTCCGCGGTGCCCGCCTGCGGGATCTCCAGCAGCACCTCCCCGCTCCAGGGGTCGAGCACCTCGCGGGACGGGCCGGCGCAGCCGGCCCGCCAGGTGCCGGCGAGCGGCATGGTGGTGAAGCCCTCGTACGGGGTCGGCGCGCTTGCCATGGTGGGGTTCCTCCTCGTCACGGGTGCGGCGTTCCGGTTGCACCTGGATCTTCCACTGCATATCACCCCATTCGATGGAGTGTGTCCGGTTAGGGGGTGCCCCGGTGCGGCGAAAACATGCGGCCGCGGCGAAGACCGGTGTTCCGTGCGCCCGCGCGCCGGGACGGGGGACGCCCGTGCCCTGACCCCGTGCGACCTGCCCGCCTGCTCCGGGGACTGCCCCGGTGCGCAGGAAGTGTGGCTGGATCTCCCGTCGCGGTGGCGCGACGGCGTCCGGAGACCCCCACGCGCGGGCGGTCGCCGTCCTCCACCCGCCGGCCTCCTCCGCGAGGCCCGGCGGGCGTCAGTGCCGCGGCGGTGTACCGGTGTCCGCCGGGTGCCGTTCGCGGCTGCCCGGTCCGCGCGCTCCCGCCCCGCCCCGTGGACGGTCCGCGAGCAGGATGCGGCGGGCGGCGGCCGTGTCGGTGACCAGCCCGGTGAGGAGACCCGAGCGGAGCACCGCCGCGATCGCCTCCGCCTTGGCCTCGCCGCCCGCGACTCCCACGACCTCCGGTACGGCGCGCAACTGCTCGTGCCCCACCGAGATCACCCGCTCGGCCAACTCCGTCTCCACCAGGCGGCCGTCCGCGGTGAGGAGGTGTCCGGCCAGCTCCGCACACACCCCGAGTGAGCGGTGGTACCGGCGCCCCTCCTCGTCCAATACGTCGTACACCGTCGACTGCCCGGCGTGCCAGGAGCCGATGGCCACGACCGCTTTCGTGACCCGGCCGATGTGGCTCAGGGTCTCGGCGATCAGCGGCTGGCTGCGGAGCACCGAGGCAGTCAGCGCGTTCGGCAGCACGAGCGGTGCGTAGAGGGGGAACGCCCGGCCGCCGGAGACGGCGGCCGCGTCGTGCACCGCGGCGACGGCCGCGGCGTCGAGCGGCCGGTCCGGGTGCACGCCGGTGAGCTGGACGACGTCGCACGGTGGCAGCCGGGTCCAGGTGTCACCCAGGTGGTTGACCGAGCGGCTCCAGGCCAGGCCCAGCACGTCGTCCTCGCCGATGATCCTCGACATGAGCTGCGTGGCCGCGGTGCCGAGCCAGGGGGTGACCCGACCGCTGTCCAGCGGGTCCGCTCCGTTCCCGCTGCCGGCCACGACCACGGCGTGCCGGAGACCGAAGCACTCCGCGAGCTCCTCGGACAGCGCCACGTCGATCTCGGCCGGCACGGTGATGTCGATGCGTACGATGCCCCGGGCGACCCCCTCCTCCAGCAGCCGGGCCACCTTGAACCGGCTGATGCCGAACTCCCGGCCGATCTCGACCTTCGAGCGGTTCCCCAGGTAGAAGCGCCTCGCGACCGAGGCCACGAGCAGCGGATCGCTCACCGCCGCGGAGCCTTGGGAGGCGCCCGCCCCCGTGGCGCCCACCGGTGCGGCCTCCCCGCGGGCTGCGTGCTGCGGCCGGGGGCCGCCCCGAAGGTCGTCGTCCTGCTGCGAATCGTTCACGTCTGTTCCCCGATGTCCGGATGCGCTGCCTGCGGAAACGTGCTCCTCCAACGGCCGCTCACGGACCGGCAATCTTCTCCGCGGTGTCCCGCTGCCGACTCCAGGCCGTCTCCTGCCGCATCAGGTAGCCGTAGAGCTGCCGCGGCGACTTCTTGCGGCCTCCGGCGTCGACCTTCCGCGTCCGCTGCTCGAGCAGGGTGAAGTGGTCCGACCAGACCGCCCGGCCGCGCAGCAGGTCCCCGCGGCAGCCGACCAGGTCCATCGCCGCGAGGTTCCAGGAGCCGGGACCGCAGACCGTGTCCTGCCGCGCCGCCACCGTGCCGCCCCCCAGCGCGAGCGGGAAGCTGCTGCACACCAGGGGGCGGTGGGCGTACGCACCGCCCCGGGCGTGCCCCTTCGCTATCTCCCTCGGGAAGACGCAGCCCCGGCCGCCGGACCGCCGTTGCGGGTACAGGTCCAGCGTCGGGCCGCCGGTTTCCGGCCGGAAGCCGGACCGGTGCTCCAGCAGGGTGACGAACTCCGAGGGCGGCAGGGCCGTTCCGGACGCCAGCCGCCGCATGTCCGAGGCGGTGAGCGCGACCCTGTACGTCCGGCAGCACTGACCCGTGCATCCCGCGCCCGCGCTCACGCCCCCGCCCCCTCGGGCCACGGTGCGCCGACCTCCCGGGACGCCTGTGCCTCCAGCAGGTAGCGCAGAAAGTCCGGCGCGCCGCCGGCGTCCTCCTCCGTGCGCGGCAGCGCGTTCCACCGTGCGACCACCTCGAACCAGTGATCCCGATCCCGCCGCCACTGCTCCTGCAGCCCGACGTCCCCGGCCTCGCCACGTGCCCCCGCTGCCTCCGTGTCGGCACCCGCCGCCCCGGGCCGAGGGTCCCCCGAAGGCCCGGCGGTGTCCGGACCCGACGCCGGCCCGGCCGCCACCGGCGTCGACCGGCTGAGATCCCGGGGGTACAGCCGGCCGGCGACCGGCGCCAGTTGCCCCAGTCCGCACCGGCCGAACCCGCCGGCGGTGCGCACCAGGAACCCGCACCCGTTGGGGCCGTTCGCCAACCGCAGCCCGGCCCGGCGCCGGCCGCCGTCCAGCAGTACGTCCGTCGGCTCGTCGGCGGCCGCCGGTGATGACTCGGTGAAATGCCACGGCTCGGGCGCGAGCGTGCGCGCGATCCGGACGAAATCCGCACCGGTGACGTGCCGCGCACCGCGGCGGCAGCGGGTCTCCGCGCGGTCCCGGAGCCCGCTGCGGCGGTTCTCCGTGGCGCGTCGAGCGGTCAAGGTCGAGTCCTTCCTGCCGGCGGTCCGGCGGTCCGTCTCCCCTCGGGGAAGGGCGGCCGAAGCCGCCCGGTTCACCCGTCCCCGAGATCTCTGGTGCGCGGACGGCCGGCGGCCGTCCGCGCCTGGTCAGCGCACCGCCCGCTCGCCCGCCTGCTGGTTCCCCACCGGCAGGTCGCCGGGCTGCAGCGACCGGAGGTCGGCCACGCTGGGCATCTGCAGACCCCCCAGGCGCCGGGCCTGGCGGGTCATCATCGACTCCAGCAGTTGGCGGGCGAGCCGGGCGTTGCCGAACGAGCGGTCCCGCGGGAGCGCGTCCACATGCGCCCGGAGCAGCTCCAAGGTGTCGGGGGAGCACTCGTACCCGGCGGCCGCGGCGTGCCGGTCGACGATGGTGACCAGCTCGTCCGTGCTGTAGTCCTCGAACTCCACGAACCGCGAGAACCGGGACGCGAGGCCGGGGTTCGACGCCAGGAAGCGCCCCATCTCGTCCGTGTACCCGGCCACGATGACCACGACCTCGTCACGGTGGTCCTCCATCAGCTTGAGCAGGGTGTCCACCGCCTCCCGCCCGAAGTCGTTGGAGGAACCGCCGTCCGGGGTCAGGGTGTACGCCTCGTCGATGAACAGCACCCCGCCCAGCGCGCTCTCGAAGACGTCCTTGGTGCGCTGCGCGGTGTGTCCGACGTACTGCCCCACCAGGTCGGCACGGGCCACCTCCACCAGCCGGGGCCGGGGCAGCACCCCCAGCGAGTGCAGCAGCTTGGCGTACAGCCGGGCCACCGTCGTCTTGCCGGTACCCGGCGGACCCGTGAAGACCAGATGGTTGCTGATCCGCGGAGCGGGCAGGCCGGCGGCTGCCCGCTGCCGGGCGTTCGTCAGCAGACTCACCAGGTCGGTGACCTCGCGCTTCACTGCACCGAGGCCCACCATGGCCTCCAGTTCGGTCATCGGGTCGTCGGCGTCCTCGGCGTCCGCCGCGGTCCCGTCCACCGCCGCGGCCGCCGTCTCCCCGACGTCCTGGGGGAGGAGCAGCGACAGCTCGTTCTCGCCCGGCTCCGCGGTGGCCGAGAGCCGGAACGCCTGCCGGTCCACCATCTCCTCGAACACCCCGCGGGCCGCGCGGCCGTTGCCGAAGCTCGCGTCCCGCGTCATCTGCTCGAAGTGCTCGGCCAGCGCCTCCCGCGTCATCGGGCCCAACTCGTACTGGTGCTGGGCGCACATGCTCTCGGTGATGGTGACCAGTTCCTCGACCGTGTAGTTGCTGAACTCGATCGTGCGGGTGAACCGGGAGGCCAGCCCCGGGTTGGCGGAGAGGAAGGAGTCCATCTGCTCCGAGTAGCCCGCCGCCACCACCACGACGTCGTCGCGGTGGTCCTCCATCAGCTTGAGGAGCGTGTCGACGGCCTCCTTGCCGAAGTCGTTGGAGGAACCGCCGTCCGGGGTCAGGGTGTACGCCTCGTCCACGAACAGCACCCCGCCCAGGGCGCTGTTGAACGCCTCGGTCGTCTTGATCGCGGTGCCGCCGATGACCTGGGCCACCAGGTCGGCGCGGGCCACCTCGACGAGGTGGCCGCTGCGCAGCACGCCCAGCTCGGTCAGGATGGCGCCGTACAGCCGGGCCACGGTCGTCTTGCCCGTACCGGGCGGGCCGGCGAAGACCAGGTGGCGACTCATCGGCGGCACCGGCATGCCCAGCCGCTTGCGGCGTTCGGCGAGCTGGTTGAGGTTCACCAGGGTGTGCACCTGGTGCTTGACGTTGTCCAGCCCGATCAGCGTCTCCAGCAGAGCGAGCGGCCCCTGGGGCTCCTCCGGCCCGTCCTCGCCGCCGGAACCGGACGCGTCCCCGGCGTCCGCACCCCACACGTCGGGGGAGCCGTTGTCGGCGCTGGTCAGCGACTCCACGGTGAGCCGGTCCCCGGGACGGCTCTGCTTCAGACCTGCCCCGCGGTTGTCCCGGACCACGCACCGATTGACCGACACCGTGGCGGTGCTGTCGACCCGTACGCCGTCCCCGGCGCCGCTCGTCGCCTCGCAGGCCGTCAGGGAGGCCTTGCCGCCCTGACGCACGTGCACGCCGTGCACCTGCGCGCCGCTGATCCGCACCCGCTCCAGCACGGCCTCGCCGCCGTCGCGGACGTTCACCCCGGAGTCACCGCTGTCGATGAGGGCGCAGTCGCGCAGGGTCGCGAGCCCCCGCTCGCCCACCTCGACACCGGACTCGGCGGCCGACTCGACGACGCTGTCGTAGATCTCGGGCCGGGCCTCGTCGGACACGACCAGCCCGCAGCCCCCGGGGGAGACGATCTCGCAGTGTTCGAGCCGGCCGCTCCCGTCGTCGGTGATCTCGATGCCGTGGCCGCCCGAGCGGACGATCCTCGCGCGCCGCAGCACGGGGTCGGCCAGGGCCCGGACGGTGATCCCCGTCCCGGCCGCGTCGAGCACCTCGATGCGGTCGAACTCCGGGGTGGAGTCGTCCGCCAGCAGCACCGCACCGGACTGGCTGGCGCAGTCCCGCACCACGGTGTCCGTCAGCGTCGGCGAACTGCCCTCCGTCACCCGTACCGCGGGCTCCGTGGAGGTCGAGAACTCGCAGTGCTCGATCGTCCCGCGCGAGCGGTCGAGGACCAGTAGACCGCTGTTCTTCGTGCGATGGGTGGTGCAGTTGCGCAGCAGCGGGTCGGCGCCGCCGGATATCACCACGGCGCTCTCCGCTATCGCCTCGAACGCCGTTCCCTCGATCACCGGCCGGGAGACGCTCGTCACGTACAGGCCGACCGAGGTGTGGTGCACGGTCCCGCCCAGCACCCGGGTGGAACTGTGTCCCTCCAGCGCGATGGCAGGCTTGTCCGTCCCGGAGATGTCGCAGTTCTCCACCGTGCCCATGGCCTCGCCGCTGGCGAGGACCCCGTTGCCGCGGGCGCTGCGCATCCGGCACCCCCGCACCACGGGGCGGCCGTGCTCCCCGATGACCACCGCCGAGGTGCCGAAGTTCTCGAAGGCGCAGTCCTCGACGGTGCTCCCGGCCTCGGAGGAGTCCACCAGCCCGGCACCGCCGGGATTGCTGATCCGGCACTCGCGTGCGGCCAGCGACCCCTTGCCGCGCACCAGCAGTGCCGTCCAGCCCGCGCCGGTCACCGTGCAGCCGTCCAGCGCAGCCTGGCCCGCCGGGACGTCGACGACCGCGGTCTCCTTGTCGAAGCCGCGCAGCGCGAGACCGCTGAGCATCACCGCGTCCGCCATCAGGGTGAGGGCACTGCCCCGCCGCGGGCACACCTCGACGGCTCCGCGCTCCCCCTCGGCCAGCAGCGTCACCCGGGTTCTGATGACCAGGTTCTCCGGGTAGCGGCCGGGCCGGACCTTGATCACCGCCCCGGTGCGCGCCTGGGCCAGTGCGTCACTGATCGTCGGAAAACTGTCTGGCCGCTCCGGGCAGACCGTGAGCAACTGCCGTGACACGCGCCTCGAACCTCCTCGAAGAATATCGCCGAAGCCCCACGCCGGGGGCGGTGTCCAGCACCGGGACGACCGGACGCCGAAGCTGCCGTCCGGTCTGCTGAGGGGACCATCATGCCGGGGGCGGTGCGAGGCGTCACCCGTCGTCCCGGCCGCTCGTGCAGGTCCAACTCTCTCCCGAAGGGCCCCGGGTGGTGAAACCGGGTGCCACCGCCGGCCCCGAACCGGCCCCGGGCGGGGCCGGTTGAGGCGGACGCCGGTCCGGTGTGCCTATCATGCGCGCCATGCGACGTCCCGCGATGCACGGTCCCGTGCTGCTGGCAGCAGCGGCTGCCCTCGTCCTGCCGATCACTGCCGGTCCCGTCGCGCAGGCCGCCTCCTCGCCGTCGTCGGACGAGCCGGAGGCCGCCCTGCTGCCCCCGCTGCCGCTGCGCCTCGGCGAGGACAACCCGTGCACCGGTCCCTCCGAGGAGACCGCCGCCGGGACGTCCTGGGCGCGCTCCGTGCTCGGCCTGTCCCGGGCGCACCGGCTGGCACGGGGCGCGTCGGTGTCCGTCGCCGTCGTGGACACCGGTGTCGGCACGGAGATACCCGCGTTGGACGGACGTGTCAGCGCGGAGGGCGGCGCCGATGAGGACTGCGTGGGCCACGGCAGTTTCGCCGCCGGCCTGATCGCCGCCGGCGCGACCGAGGACAGCGGGTTCATCGGCGTCGCACCCGAGGCGGGGATCACGGCGCTGCCGGGCACCGACGACCGCGGCGTGCCCGACGCCGCCCTCGTCGCGGACGGCATCCGGGCGGCCGCGGACCGGGAGGCGGACGTGGTCTACGTCGGTCACGCGCTGCGCACCGGAAGGGCGGAGCTGACCGAGGCCGTCGCGTACGCCACCGAGCGGGACGCACTTGTCGTGGCCCCGGCCGCCCCCGACGTCGTCCCGCAGGAGGAACGCGGCCCGGACGGGGAGCAGCCCACCGGCCCGTACTGGCCGGCCGCCGTGCCCGGTGTGCTGGCCGTCGTCGACTTCGGTCCGGACGGTGCCAGGCAGCAGGAGGCGCCCCCTGCCCACGAGCCGGATCTCGCGGCACCCGGCAGTGCGATGGTGGGCACCGGTCCCAGCGGCGCGGGCCACTACATCGGCTCCGGGGCCTCGCTGGCTGCCGCCTGTGTCGCCGGGGCCGCCGCACTCGTACGCGACCACCGGCCCGACCTGACGGCCGAGGAGGTGTCCCGTCAGCTGCTGCGCACCGCCTACCCGGCCGACATCCCGCGACTGGACCCCTACGCGGCGCTGTCGCTCACCGCGGCCGGTGCGCAGGAGGAGGGCGAGCCGGCCGCTCCCGCCCCCGCCCACCTGCCCCCGCCCGCCGACCGGACGCCGCACGTGCGGGCGATGGCCATCTCCGGTGCCGGACTGGCCGTCGTGCTGCTGATCGGTGCCGCAGCCGCGGTCATCCCGCGGGGCCGGGCCCGCGGATGGGAGCCGCCCGGCCGGCTCCCCTCCGGCCCGTCGTCCGGCGCGACGGGCGCCGGCACCGGCCGGTGAGTCCCCGCCGTCCCGCGGCGCCGTGAGCGGGTCCGCGCGCCTGTGCCCTCCGAGCCCCCGGGCGCGGTCCGGCGGGGGCGCCGCCGTATGGCAGCGCCCCCGCGCCCGCCGCCCCGTCACCCGTCCTCGCCCGGCAGCAGCGGTGTCTGGATCTGGAGGGTCTTGCGGCGGGCGATCCGCACCGCCCGGCCCGGGATGAGCTCCCGGCCCTTGACACTCCCGAACAGGTAGCCCTCACTTGGCGGGCAGGACATCAGCAGGCCGGGGGTGTTGACCTCCTGGAGACGCCGCATCAGCGTCTCGTTCAGTCCGCGCCCGGCCCCCGCGGAGGCGCGCGCCACCACCAGGTGCAGGCCCACCTCGTGGCCCAGCGCCAGGTGGTCCAGTAGCGGCATGAACGGCTGCGTCGCCACGTTGCCGCCGACCATGTCGTAGTCGTCGACCAGGATGAACAGGCGCGGCCCCGTCCACCAGTCGCACGACTTCATCCGGGACGGCGCGACGTTTTCGCCGGGCACCCGCTGCCGGACGGCCTTCGCCGCCCCGTCCACGAGGTCCTTCAGCACGTCCATCGAGAAGGCGTGGCCCAGCCGGTACTCCTCCGGCACCGCCTCCACCAGCTCCCGCCGGTAGTCCACGGTCATGATCCGGGCCTCCGCGGGCGTGTAGCGGTCGGTGATCCCCTTCGCGATCACCCGGAGGAGGTTGGTCTTGCCGCACTCGTTGTCGCCCACCACGACCAGGTGTGGCGACTCGGAGAAATCGTGCCACACCGGTGACAGTTCGTTCTCCTCCAGACCGAGCGGGATGCGCAGCGGCCCCTCCCGGTCGGGAGCCGGGAGTTCGCCGAACGGCAGCTCGGTCGGCAGCATCCGCACCCGCGGCGCCGGCGGCCCGGCCCAGTTCTCGTTGACCGCCGCGATCAGGCCTGCGGTGCCGTCGGCCAGGTCGTCCGCGTCCTCCGCACCGTCGATCCGCGGCAGCGCCGCGAGGTAGTGCAGCTTCTCCGCCGTCATGCCCCGGCCCGGGCTGCGCGGGACGGTGACCGCCCGGCGGGTGTCGATCTGGGAGTCCATCGGATCACCCATCCGCAACTCCAGCCGGGTGCCGGCCTGGTCGCGCACGGCGGCCGACAGCTCCACCCAGCGGGCCGTGGCCACCAGCAGGTGCACACCGTAGTTCAGGCCGCGGGCGGCGAGCGCGTTGAAGGTGGCGATGTGTCGGTCGAAGTCCTGCCGGACGGTCGACCAGCCGTCGATGACCAGGAAGACGTCGCCGTGCGGCTCGTCCGGGAACTCGCCCGCCGCGCGCAGCTTGCGGTAGGTCGGCATCGAGTCGATCCCCTGCTCCAGGAAGAACCGCTCCCGCCTGCTCAGCAGCGAGGTCACCTCGGAGATCGTCCGGCCGACCCGTTCGGAGTCCACCCGCGCCGCGACACCGCTGACGTGCGGCAGACCCCGCAGTGAGGCCAGCGTGCCGCCCCCGAAGTCCAGGCAGTAGAACTGCACCTCGCGGGGAGTGTGGGTGAGCGCCAGGGCGGTGATCAGGGTCCGCAGCAGGGTGCTCTTGCCGCTCTGCGGACCGCCCGCGATCGCCACATGGCCGCCGGACGCCGACAGGTCCACCGTCAGCAGGTCGCGGATCTGCTCGAACGGCCGGTCGACGATGCCCACCGGCACCGTCAGACGTCCCCGCAGGTGCCACCCCGTGGTGGTGAGGCCGTACGCCGGGTCGGGCGTGAGCGGCGGCAGGATCTGGTCGAGCGTGGACGGCGTCTCCAGCGGCGGCAACCAGACCTGGTGGGCGGGCGGCCCCGAGTCGCGCAACCGGTCCAGCGCCACCGACAGCAGCGTCTCGGAGGTCTCCACCGCGGGCTCCGGCTCCTCCTCCGCGGCCGGACCGTCAGGCTCCGTCGGCGTCCTCGGCACCACCCAGTCCGAGGTCCAGGGCACCACCTGCCGCGCCACCTGGGCCTGCACCACGGGCCCCCGCCGCCGCGCGTAGGGCCCCGACACGTACGCCGCCCGGAACCGGGTCAGCGCGTTCACCCCGCTCTTGAGGAAGCCGCTGCCCGGCTGCGCGGGCAGCTCGTACGCGTCCGGGACGCCCAGCACGCCGCGGCTCTCCATCGCCGAGAAGGTCCGCAGGCCGATGCGGTACGACAGGTGGCTCTCCAGGTGGTGCATCCGGCCCTCGTCCAACCGCTGGGACGCCAGCAGCAGATGCACGCCCAGGCTGCGCCCGAGCCGGCCGATCATCACGAACAGCTCCATGAAGTCGCGGTGCGCGGCCAGCAGCTCGCTGAACTCGTCGACCACCACGAACAGGCTCGGCAGCGGCTGCAGCGGCACCCCGGACTGCCGCGCCTTCTCGTACTCCAGCGCCGAGGTGTAGTTGCCCGCCGCCCGCAGCAGCTCCTGGCGCCGCATCAGCTCGCCGTGCAGCGCGTCCTGCATGCGGGAGACCAGGGCCACCTCGTCGGCCAGGTTGGTGATCACCGCTGAGGTGTGCGGCAGTTCGTCGAGTCCCAGGAAGGTGGCGCCGCCCTTGAAGTCGACCAGGATGAAGTTCAGCGTCTCCGAGGAGTTGGTGAGCGCGAGCCCCAGCACCAGGGTGCGCAGCAGCTCGCTCTTGCCCGAACCGGTCGCCCCGATGAGCATCCCGTGCGGACCGGTGCCGCCCTGCGCCGACTCCTTGATGTCCAGCTCGATCGGCGTCCCGTCACCGCCGACCGCGATCGGCACCCGCAGCCGGGAACTGCCGGTGTGCCGCTCCCACAGCGCGGACGGTTCGTGCCGGTGCAGGTCGTTGATGCCCAGCAGCGCGGTCAGCTCCGTGTCGCTGGAGAACGGCTGCGCCACGTCGCTGCCCAGGCTCAGCCGGAACGGCGCGAGCAGCCGGGCCAGTGCCTCGGCCCCCACCGGGCCCATCCGGTCGGGGCGGCCCAGCGGTGTCGTCTCCTCCTTGCGGTCCCGGTCGGTGCGCACCAGCGCCACCGACTCGTCCGCCACCTCCAGGCGCAGCGTGGTGCGCCCGGGCTTCCAGGTCAGGGCCCCGGTGAGGTCCAGCACCACGGCGTTGCGGAAGCCCAGCCCGTCGAACCGGTGGCCGGCCGGCATGCTGCACCCGTCCATGACGATGACGGTGAACGGCTCCTCCCGGCCCGGGACGGCGTCCGGGTCCGCGGGTGGACGCTCCTGGAACTCGGCCCCGAGCAGGTTCTCCAGCTCGTTGAAGGCCGAGGTGACCATCCGCGTCGGCCCCGCGCCGTCCTGGTCGTGCCGGTGCAGCCCATGCGGCAGCCATTTCACCCACTCCCACTCGGACCGCCGCTCGTCCGCCACGCAGAGCGCCACCCACAGGTCGTCGGGTGCGTGGAAGACGGCCAGCTGGGCCAGCAGGCTGCGTGCGGCACTGCGGATCTGCTCCTCGTCCCCCCGGAAGAGCACCTTCGACCAGGCACGCAGATAGATCGCGATCGGCTGGTCGGGCACGGTCGAGTAGGCGCGCGTGAAGCTGCGCAGCGCGTGTGCGGACAGCGGCTCCAGGTCCTCGACCGGTTTGGTGGACAGCGGGTTGAGCTTCATGGCCATCCGCTGCTCGCCCACCCCGATCCGCACTTCCATGAAGTCCTCGTCAGTGGCGCGGCGCTCCCACAGGCGGGTGCTGCGCGCGAAGGACGACAGCGCGTCCGGAGCGGGGTGGCGCCAGGCCAGCGCCCGCTGCTGGGCGCTGATCGAGGCCCGCACCTTGCGCCGCGTCTGGCTCAGGTACCGCAGGTAGTCGCGGCGTTCACCCTTGACCCGCTGCTTGCGCTCGGCGCTGCGCCGCATGAACTGGCCCAGGATCATCGCGACCGACGCGACCAGCATCAGGCCCATGGCGATGTACATGAAGCTGCCGCTGGTACCGCTCATTCCGGGCCGCATGAACATCAGCATCATCGACACCGACATCAGGGCCATCGGAAGATACGTCCACACCGCCGAACTGTCCGGGACCACTTCCGGAAGGGACGGCGGTTCCTGGAGGTTCAGTTCTCCCGAAGGCAATTCCGGCCCCCGGCGGCGGGCCGGTCTGCGGAAGAGGGTCACGCTCAACGAAAGGCCTCCTTGGTCTTTCCTGATGCCGACTTACTCGAAAGCGATGATGCGGGAACGCGAAAGCGCGAACACGTGGGAAAAGTCCGGAACGCCGTGCCGCCGGATCGGCCGGCGCCGCGGCCCGACTGGTTCCGGCGGGGTGGGCGAGCGTATTTCGGCGGTACGGAGACCGGGGACACCGCTCCGGCTGCCGCCGGCAATGGGGCGGCGAATCCGGCGGCGAAGAACGGAAGTACCCTTGCCACCGACCCGTGCAGTACGGTCCGTTCAACCGCCCGTACCACCGGGTGCCGCGGTGGCGCTCCACCCGGAACCGCCCGGCCGCAGGCGAACCTTCGACGTGCCGCATCCCACGTTCCAGCCACCGCGACCCCGCGGTCTGCCAGGAAGCGCGAAACGAACCCATGACCGACACTCAGACGGCCCACCTGTGCCGCCTCACCGTACGCACCCCGACCAGGATCGTTGACCTGGCCGTGCCGACCGACGTCCCCGTGGCCGACCTGCTGCCCACAGTGGTCGGCTACGGAGGGGAGAACCTGGAGGAAACCGGCCTCGAACACGAGGGCTGGGTACTCCAACGCCTGGGCGGTCCACCGCTCGACCCAGAGAGTACCCTGGACTCTCTCGGCCTGCGCGACGGCGAGGCCCTCCACCTCCGGGCCCGCACCGAGGCGTTGCCCGAAGTCCACCTGGACGACCTGGTGGACGGGATATCCACCACCATGCGTGGACGCCCGCACGGGTGGAGCCCGGATGCCAGCCGCCGCTTGCTGCACGGTCTCGCCGTCGCCACCCTGGGCCTGGGCCTGCTGGTGCTGGCCCTGCCGGGCCCGGCAGGCTGGCTGCGCGCCCTGGCCGCCGCCGTCACCGGCCTGCTGCTGGTCGCCGGGGCCGGCTCGGCGACCCGGGCCGTCGGCGACTCCGGCGCCGGGACCGTGCTCGGCCTCATGGTGCCCCCGTACCTGGCCCTGGCCGGCTGGCTGCTCCCCGGCGGCGACCTCGGCGGCGGCGACGCCCGCGCGGTGCTGGGCGCCCGGCTGCTTGCCGCGTCCGCGGCGGCGGCCGGCGGCGCGGTCCTCGCCCTCGCCGCCGTCGGTATGTACCCCGCGCTCTTCCTGGGCGCCGCGACCGTCGCGGTGGCTGGAGCGCTGGGTGCGGCACTGATGATCTGGGACCTCTCGCCCGAGCAGGCGGCCAGCGTGGTCGCCGTGGTGGTCGTCCTCTTCGGCGGCTTCGTGCCTTCGCTGTCCTTCCGTCTCTCCGGCATGCGGATGCCCCCGCTCCCGACCAACGTCCAGCAGCTGCAGGAGGGCATCGACCCCTACCCGAACGACGACGTCGCGCTCCGCTCCGTCCTGGCCGACGGCTGGATGACGGCCTTCTACGGCGCGATCGGCCTCATCTGCCTGCCCTGTCTGGTGGCACTCACGGTGGACGCGGAACTGGCCGAGGTGTTCGTCGTGTTCGCCCTCTCGCTCCTGCTCCTGCTGCACAGCCGGGGGCTGGGGAACGTCTGGCAGCGGCTGGCCCTCACCGCCGCCGGCGCCTGGGGGGCCGCGCTGCTGCTCTTCGCCCTCGCCCACGGCCTGGGCGGTGGCGACCGGCTGACACTCGTCGCGGGACTGCTCGGGCTGACGGCCACCATCGCCATCGCCTCCTGGACGGTCCCCGGACGCCGCCTGGTGCCGTACTGGGGACGTGCCGCGGAGCTGCTGCACTCGCTCGCGGCGATCAGCATGCTGCCGCTGATGCTCTGGTCGGTCGGCGTCTACGGCGCCCTGCGCGCCATCAACGGCTGAGCCGGAGGACAGGCAGATGCACAGCAAGAAGGACCAGGTCCAGGCGCACCTCTTCGTCATGGGCCGGCTCGCCTCGGCGATGCTCCGCGCCGAACCCGACGATCCGGAGAGCCCCTCGGGTCGGACCAACCGCGGAGCGGCGATCGGCCTCATCCTGGCGCTGCTGGTGTGCGCCGGCGCCTTCGTGTTCGGCCTTATCCTGCCGGGTGGCAACGACTCCTGGCGGACCTCGGGCGATCTGGTGGTCGACAAGGAGACCAGCGCCCGCTACCTGTACCTCGACGGACGGCTGCGCCCGGTGCGCAACTACGCCTCGGCACGTCTGCTGGCCGGCGGCGAGCTGGGCGCGACCTCGGTGCGCACCTCCTCGCTCGGCGACACCCCGCACGGCACCCCGGTGGGCATCCCCGGCGCGCCCGAAGCGCTGCCGGACAGCGGCGAGCTGGAGTCCGACCCGTGGCTGGTGTGCTCCGGCCTCAGCCCGTCCGCCACCGGGGACCCCGAGGTGACCACCCGTCTGGCCATCGGAACGGACACCGCGGAGGTGCCGGAAGGCCGCAAGCTCGGACGGGGCGACGGCCTCCTGCTCCAGGACCCGGCCGGCGAGACCCACCTGGTGTGGCAGGGCAGCCGACTGCGCCTGGACGCGAAGGCCAACGCCGTCGAGTCGCTCGGCTACGGGGACGCCACGCCCAGGCCCGTCTCCGCGGCCTTCGTCGACGCGTTCCCGCAGGGCCCCGACCTCGCTCCGCCGGAGGTCCCCGGACGCGGTGACGACGGGCCCGAGCTCGGCGGCGCGGAGACGCGGATCGGCCAGGTGTTCCGGGTCGACGTCCCCGGCTCCGAGCCGCGTTTCCACCTGTTGACCGAGGAGGGCCTCGTGCCGCTCACGGCCACCGGGGCCGCCCTCGTGCTGGGCGACCCGCAGACCCGCGAGAAGGCCTACGGCGGAGGTGCGGCCACCGTGGCCGCACTCGGCGCCGACGCGCTGGCCGAGCATCTCGCGCCCCGCGCCCGTGACGCCGACGAGGGGTCCGACGACAGCCGTCCCGCCTCGCCTCCCGAGCTCGTTGACGTCGCCCCGGGCTCCGCGGCCTGCGCCGGTATCGACACCACCGGGGGCAGCACCAGGGTCGGGGCCTCGACCCTGCCCGAGGAGGATCTGGGCGACCCCGTACCCGTCCCGGCACCGGAGATCGAGCCGGCCTGCACGAAGGTCGACGCGATCTCGGTGCGCCCGGGGAAGGGCGCACTCGTCCGGGCGCTGAGCGCGAGCGGCAGCCCGATGGGTGACACGACGTTCCTGGTCACCGACACCGGAGTGAAGCACCGCCTGCTCTCGAAGGAGGCAGTCGAGGCCCTCGGATACGGCGGAGCGGACCCTCGCACGCTGCCCGCGCAGTTGCTGGCGATGCTGCCGAGCGGGCCCGACCTCACCCCCGAGGCGGCCTCCTCCGGTGAAGCCCGGGTGACCCTGCGGTGTGCGCGGGCAGGCGGTGACGCGGCAGAACCCGCCGCGGCGCGCGAGGACGGGTAGCGGAGCGAGCACGGACCGGTGGCCGGGGCCGGATCGGAGAGCAAGACGAGTAAAAAATCGGCCACTGTTGGCGCATGACGGAACGTCACAACACCGTCCGGCGCGGCTACTTGCAGGGCGGGAATGTCGCTTCTGTCCGACTCGAATTCGCTCTGGTCTCACATGAGCGGGGCATTGTTCCGGGTGGTGCTCAGGTGAGCGACCCGGAAGGTTGAGTTCGTCCTCCCATTCGTCAGGGCAGTCGTTGCCAAACTGATCGCGGCTTGCTTACGATCTGCGAACTCCTGCTATGTGTCACCCTTGTCGGTGGCCGCAGGGCCTCAGGCTGCCCAGTGGGCACTCCGGTGACGCCACCCCCAACCGACGGTGAATTGTGCCGAAAGGAATTCTTTCATGGCTATGCAGCAGTCCGAAGAGGGCGCAACACGAAACGGCATCATGGCGCTGGAGCAGGCGTTCAACGGTGTACTGAAATGTCAGCAGGACGTCCAGAACACCCGGTCCAACCTCGGCACCGCATACCAGGGTTCGGACGGTGGCGGCTACGGCAAGCTCCTCGACCAGTGGGACGGCCACGTCGACACCATCCTGGTGAACCTGGACCGCATGGTCGACGAGCTCAACGAGACACTGCGGGCCCATGGTGAGGCCCAGGGCTCGTCCAGCGAGTCGATCAACGCGGAGTACAACCGGTCCACCCAGGTCTTCGACGCGCTCAACGGAACGAACCTCTCCGGCAACTGAGCGGTGGCCGCCGCACCGGCACGAGCGGGTGCCCGCACGTGCCGGACGCGTCCGCGCCTCTGCCCGAACCCCCGGCCCGCAGCCCTGCCGGGCGCATTCCACACCGCCACCGTCCACCGCAGTCACCGGTCGCCGCCCCGCCCACAGGTGGTGGCCGGCCCCCAACACCTCCGCGGCGAAACGAGGAACTCCATGGACCTGAGCGACGGCTTCATCTATGTCGACTACAACAGCGCCGAGAACGCGGCGGAGGACATGGTCTTCCAGTCGCAGGCGATCATGAGCATCATCACGAACCTGGAGATGGAGCTCACCGAACTCAGGAACACCTGGATCGGTGACGACAAGGACGTCTACAGCGAGGTCCAGGCGAACTGGAACCAGGCCGTGGAGAACATCAAGAGCCTCCTCGCCAACCACTCGAACCTGCTGACCGACATCTCCAGCAACTATCGTTTCACGGAGAAGAGCCTCTCCGACCGGTGGGGCGACATCCGGATCGGGAGCCGCTGACCCCGGCTCCTCGCGCGACGCGCGCCCTTGTCGCCACTGCACCACCGACCCGTGGCCGGGGCGCGAGACCGCAGTGCAGCGATCGGGTGCCGCCGTCCTCAGCCGTGCCGGGCGGGGCCGGCGGCACCGATGCGTCGCCGGGGTGTCCGGCGGCGGAAGACGTCCGGCGACGGGAAGGGGGCCGTGGTGGCCGAAAGAACGGTACTCGACCAGGAGTTCCTCAAGAATTTCATACGTGACCACATCGAGGAGTTCAGGGACGGGCTGGCCAAGATCCGCAAGGACGACCCGGTGGCTGGCAAGGCCGTGACGTACATCGCGGAAGGCGACCTCTCCGTCGACGAGCTCGTCTCGACCAAGCCCCTGGTGCTGGGACTGATGGCTTCCGGTGCGTCCGACCTGGTGGGAGCGGGGGCACTCAACCAGAGGATTCAGTCCGCCGCGTCCGAGATCGACCGGGTCCTGGAGGAACAGGAGGTCCTCTTCGAGGACATCGAGGACGCGCTCTGGGCGACCATCGAGGAGTTGAAGAAGAACCAGGACGCCAACCTGGAGAGCATCACCCCCGAGGAGTTCACGGACATCTTCGAAGACGTGGAGAGCGACCTGGCCGGCGGCGAGGACGACTGACCCTCTCCACACGTGAGAGACATGGCGAGCTGTTCCTGCACGGCCCGTCGTTACATTCCTGACCTTCCCTTTCTCGGAGCCCCGTGATGGCCAGTGACAACAACGACGACAACTGGAAACGTGCAGTTGACATGCTCACCGGCTACGAACTGCCGGACCGGAGCAGATTGTTCGATGATCTCAAGGGCAACGAGGACATCCCTCTCATGCACGTGCGCCTGGAGAAGGACAGCTCGACCTACCAGTCGGGCTTCGTCTCCGCCGGGGGATGGCGCAAGGACAACACCGACTACGTCATGCCGTTCTACGCCTCGGGCGGCGACTCCGAGTCCGAGAGCGCCGGGACATCGCTGTCCCACTACAAGGCGTTCATCACCATGCTGGGAACCGCCGGAGGCAAGGACGGGCCGCCGAGCGGTGACGACGTCCTCATGGGCGTCACCAAGACCAGCTCGGTGCTCAAGGACGGAGGCGGCTGGAACAAGGACGGCGAGAAGGTCGAGTGGAGCACCGAGCCCCTCACCCAGTACGTCCACGGCTCGCTGGCCGCGCTGTCGAAGATCGTCGACTATCCGCACAGCACCCACGGCTTCTCCGAGCGCGGCATCGACGTGTCCGACTCCAACTACGTGGACCTGCTGTCTTTCACCGAGGTGGCGCGGGCGTTCGACCGGGCTGTGGCGTTCTTCAAGGACAGTGCCGAGACCATCGGGACCTGGGACAACGAGAACCTCGGTGAGGGAAGCGAGTCCTGGGACGGCACCGGCGCCAACATCTTCAAGGCGCTCGTGCACAAACTCGCCCGGAACTACGAGTGGTACGCCGAGCAGGTCGAGGGCGGCGAAGGATCGTTCCCCCAGGTGACGATCGACGGGACCGTCCTCTACACCAAGCCCGCACGGGAACTCGGCGACACGCAGTACATCATCCACGAGGAGGCGGTCAATCTCTACAACGCCTGGCAGGCGTGGAAGGCGGAGAGCAACCCGCTGCGCTGGCTGTACGACATGCTGCAGGAGGCCCGGCTCACCCTCTTCGACAACCAGTACGACAAGACCGACATCAAGTTCTCGTACAGCGCCTACTACTCCCGCATGTGGGTCGTGGCGACTGAGGGATTCCGTCAGACGATCGAGATCGAGGGCAAGGACTACGGTCCTCCGACCCAGATGACGACGTGGAAGGCCATCGGCGACGAAGCTGTTCGCCGCTGGGACAAGTCGGTGCAGGACTGGCTCTCCGAAGCCGGTGCCGAGGCCATCGTCCGGATCCAGAAGGCGATGAGCGAGGCGGAGAAGACCTTCGACGAGAACCTGACGGACAAGGACAAGAAGTCCCTCTCCGAAATCGCCCTGGAGGAAGAGGCGAAGAAGGACAAGGCCGAGGCGGACGCGGAGAAGGCCGCGGCCGAGGAGAGGTACGAGCGCGAGAAGGCGGAGGCGGACGCGGAGAAGGCCGCGGCGGAGGAGAAGTACGAGCGCGAGAAGGCCGAGGCGGAGGCCGAGGCGGACGCGGAGAAGGCCGCGGCCGAGGAGAGGTACGAGCGGGACAAGGCGGAGGCGGACGCGGAGAAGGCCGCGGCGGAGGAGAAGTACGAGCGGGACAAGGCCGAGGCGGACGCGGAGAAGGCCGCGGCGGAGGAGAAGTACGACCGTGAGAAGGCCGAGGCGGAGGCCGAGGCGGACGCGGAGAAGGCCGCGGCCGAGGAGAGGTACGCAGAGGAGAAAGCCGAGCAGGAGGCGATCCGCGAGGAGCAGAAAGCGGAGCAGGACGCGGTCCGCGCCGAGCAGGAGCAGATCCGCGAGGAGGAGAAGGCCGCCGCCGACGAGGAGAAGGAAGAGGCGAAGCAGGAGGCCGCTGCCCAGCAGGCCGCGGCACTGAGGATCGCGGACCAGCAGCGGGCCGAGGCCAAGCGGGATAGCGACGAGGCCAAGGCGGAGGCGGATGCGGAGAAGGCTGCCGCCAAGGAGGAGCAGGAACAGGCCAAGGCCGAGGCGGATGCGGAGAAGGAGGCGGCCAAGGCGGAGGCGGATGCGGAGAAGGCTGCCGCCAAGGAGGAGCAGGAACAGGCCAAGGCCGAGGCCGAGGAGGAGCAGGCACAGGTCCGGGCCGAACAGCAGCAGGCTCAGGCCGAGGCGGAAAAGGACCGCGAGGAGGCACTGGCCCGGAACGAGGCCGATCGCGAAGAGGCCCAGAACCTTCAGGAAGAGGCCCGGCAGGAGGCCGAGGACGCCGGGGAGCAGGCCCGGCAGGAGGCCGTTCAGGAGCGGACGCAGGCCAGGTTCGAGGCCGAGCAGGCCAAGGAGCAGGCTCAGCAGGATTTCGATCAGGACAAGGCCGAGGCCAGGGCGGAGCGCGAGGAGGCCGAACAGCAGGCCGACCGCGAGGAGGCCGAGGCCAAGCAGGAGTTCGACCAGGCCAAGCAGGAGGCGCAGGAGCAGCGCGAGGAGTCCCGGCAGCAGGCCGAGGCGGACCGGCAGGAGGCTTGGAGCGAGTTCGACCGCCAGATCGCCGACGGAGAGGACCCGGACACCGCCCGCGCGGAGTACGACCGCCGGCTTGGAGAGATCGACGCCGCCGAACGCGAGGCCGTCGAGCAGGCCGACGCCGCCGAGGAGGCGGCCCGGACCGAGTACGACGCCCAGCAGGAATCCGTCCGGGAAGCCCGCGAGGAGGCCCGGGCGGACGCCGACCAAGCCCGCCGGGACGCCCGGGCGGAGTACGACCGCCGGATGGGGGAGATCCAGGCCGACGTGGACCGGGCCAACGAGTCCGGCAACCGCAACATCGACGAGCTGATCCAGCAGCGGATCGCCGACCTGCCCGCTCCCCCCGACCTCTCGCAGGGCGACCCCGGTGCCAACGGGTACCCGGAGTACTCCTCCGCCTTCAACGACAACCTCTACAACGAGGAGGACCTGTCGTACGCGCTCGGGCGGGGCTCCGACGGCGCCGGCGCCGCTGCGGACGCGGGGGACTCCCAGGGTACGGGCGGCGCACCGCCGATGTACCCGCCGCAGATGCGCGGCATGGGCGGCGGTGGCGGGGACGCCGGATCGAATTCGGAGCGCACCCGGAGCGTGCTCGAACCCGGAGTCACCCGGCAGAGCACCCGGCCCGTACCCTCGGCGCAGGTCGACGGGGAAGAACACCAGGTGACGACCCGGGGCGGTACCCAGACCTCCAGCGGTACGCCCTTCATGCCGCCCATGGGCGGCGGGGGCGCGCCGGGCGGCGGCCAGCAGCAGACCGAGAGCGGCGACCGCGAGCGCAGCACCTGGCTGGCCGAGGACGAGGACGTCTGGGGAACCGACGAGGGGGGAGCACCGCAGGCGCTCGGGCGGTGAGTCGGACGGAGCCGGCAGTGCGGGTACGTGAGCACCCGACGGAACGGCCGCGCGAAGCGGCGGACGTGAGGAGACGGCGTTGAACCAGCCGATGGAGGACCGCGTCGCGGAGGCGATGGCCCATCTGAAGTCCACCGAGGAAGCGGTGGCCAGAGCCCAGGGGGAGCTGGAGCAGTCCACGGAGACGGCCCGGTCGACCGACCGCTCGGTGCGGGTCACCGTCGGCGCCAGGGGGGAACTGACGGCCCTGGAGTTCCTGGACGGCAAGTACCGCACGATGGCTGCCTCGCAGCTCTCGGCCGCTGTCCTGGAGGCCGCGAACGCGGCACGCGGCGGCATGGCGCGCCGGGTGGTCGAGATGTTCGAGCCGATCACCAGGGCACTGCCGAACGGCCGCACGGCCGAGCACCCGGGAGTCGACTGGGACAGCATCTTCGGCTCCCTCGTACAGGAGACATCCCAGGAACGCCGGCCGACGGCGATGAGCCGGCTGCGCGACGAGATCGTCGAGGACGAGGCGGACCCGGGCGACACCCTCGGGCCCGCGGGCACGACACACACGGGAGGCAACCATGGCTGAGTACTCGGCTGACGTGCAGGAGATCCTGAAGGGGTCCCGGCACATCGCGGATGCGGTCGGCTACGGCGACCGGATGCTGCCCGATTTCGAGCGCTCCACCGCTCTGTACTCGGGGTGGTGGGGCGACGAGGGCGGTGACGACGCGTTTGCCAACCAGGTCGGTCCACAGGTCCGCGCGGAACAGGAGCAGGTGACGGAGACCGTCCGCGCCATCACGCAGGGTTTCAACGCGCTGGTCGAAGCCGTCGCCGCCGAGGCGACGGCGGTGCGCAGCCCGCAGGACTTCGCGCTGGACAGCATCCACGACCAGGCCGCGGGCAGCGACGCCCGGCGCTGAGCATGGCGATCATGTTCCCGCCCGCGCTGGCGGAATTCATCGAGATCTGGGTCGGAGCGAGCGTCGCCAGAGGGAACGAGGACGAGGGCTACGACAGCCGGTCCTCGTACGAGAACCTGGCCAGGGACGTCCGCAACCTCTCGGACGCGATGAACGCTGCCATCGCCAATGCCGGGAACTCCCTCCCGCCGGCCATCGGCAGGGAATTCGTCGCCGCCACGAAGGCGTTCGTGGACGACAACGGCGTCAACCACCTGGCACGTTTCGCCGACGAACTCGACACCATCTCCGAGCGCCAGGTCGACCGCTCCAAGAAGCTGCAGGAGGGAAAGTACGAGATCCTGCTCGAGTTCATCTTCATGAACATCGAGCTGGCGCTCATCGCGGCTCTCGCGATCTTCACCGGCGGCACCTCGGCGACCCAGGTCGCCCTGACGAGAGCGCGGACCGCGCTGACCATCCTGCTGATCCTCCACCGCATGGGCCGGGTCGGCGGGACACCGCTCTCCATGATCCTGGAAGCGATCCAGGAGGCCTTCATCATCTTCTCGGCACAGGTCCTCTCCATGGTCGTGCCGGACAACCCGGACCGCCGGCGGCACCACTTCGACGGCGACAGCATCGGCAGGGGCGCCTTCTTCGGCGCCCTGGCCGGGCTGTTCGGCGGAGCGTTCAACGACATCGTCTCCAAATACACCAAGAACTACTTCAAGAACAAGCCGGACTGGCAGAAGGAACTGTTCGAACTGCCCGTGGCGTTCGTCAACGAGGGGCAGGCCGAGACCTTCGCGGAGACCTTCGTCAAGGGAATCCTGGACGGCAAGTGGGAGATCAAGGCCGACACCTTCTGGCGGGCCGGTCTCAGCGGTCTGCTGTTCGAGGCGGCGTCCGACCTCGTGGGCGGCGGCGGCAAGTGGTTCCACTCCAACGTCTTCAACCGGCCCGACCTCGCCGCCCACAACACCCACCACTTCCAGGGAGGCGGCGACGGTTTCGGCTCCTCGGGCGGTCCCGGCACCTACCGTCCGCCGCTCACCTCCACCGACCCGACGCAGTATGGGAACGCGAACTACCTCCTCGACCCGTCCCACCGCGACAGCCCGTTCGCGGACACGTACCGGAGTCCGGGCGACCTCTTCGGGCCGTCGGCGCTCCCCCCCACCGCGATCGGCCCGAACCCCTACCCGGACCAGCCCCGCTACGGCTACGCGGACCTCGACGGAACAGCCGGCGTGTGGCCGAACCCGGGGTACGGCGGCGACACCTCCTCGCTGTACAGCGACGACAGCCACAGCTACGACAGCACGTTCAGCGGCGCCGGGAGCACCGCCTCCACCAGCACCGACTACTCGACCGACCCCGCGTCGGCGAACGGCCGGTACGGACCGCTCAACAGTCCCGACGCCCTCGGGTATGCCCCGCCCACCCCGCTGCCCGGCGGCGTCCCGGGGACCGGGGGACCGGCGGGCGGCCTGACACCCGGAGGCACCAAGCCCTACGCGTCCACCACCCCCGACCAGGCGGCCGACTACCTGCTCCCGCTCCCCGTCGACACCGCTTACGGTCCGCTGGGGAGCGAGGTACCCGGCACGGTTCCCCCCGGCCTGCCCGCTGCCACCGACATCCCTCCCGCACCGTCCGCCGGCGGACCGAACCTGCCGAGTCCGTCCACCACCACGGGAGGGCACCACGCGCAGGGATACGCACCCGACGAGGCGGCCGAGGCCTTCACCGACCTGCCGGAGGAACGCCCCGACAGCGAAGGGAGCGACCGGGACGACACGCCCCGGACGGTCTCCGACGGCGCGCCCCTCCCGACCGACGGGGTGCCCGGCGCCAGAGACGGAGTCCCCCCGGCCCAGGAGCAGCAGCGGACCGCGAACCCCGACCAGCAGGACCGCGCACAGCCGGGCCCGGCCCTGCCGGTGATGGGGCAGCAGCCCCCCGAGGTCGCCGCACCGCCGGCCGCCCAGCCCACGGGGAAGGGCGCCCCCGCTCCCGGCCAGCTCTCCGGCCCCGACCGTACGGTCCCCGTCCCCGTCCCCGACGGGCGGGACGGCACGGTGGACGGCCCGGACACCGCACGGCAGGACGCCGAAAGCACCGCACCAGCCCCGGACGGCACGCCCGACACCGCTCCGCCGAACACGCCCGACCTCCGGACGTCGCTGGACACGCTGCGGCAGGTCTTCGGCCCGGACGTGCAGAGCACGCCCGAGTTCCCCCACCTGCTCCAGGGCGCCGACGCCCTGACGACCGTGCACCAGACGCCGCCGGGACGGCCCGACAGCGCGGACGGCACACCGGACCTGCACCGCATGGCCGAGCAGACCCTCGGGCCCGACCACATCGCACCCCCCGGCCGCACGGTGACGCAGGACCTGGTGTCGCTCGCCGCCGATGCGGCGGCCGTCGGCAGGGCGGACTCCGTCGCGGCACTGGCCGCCTTCCACCTCCAGTCCCAGGGCCTGCTGTCCGGACCGGGAACGCTGGACGGGCGGGGCGGTCCGGTTCCCGGGCGCCACTGGGAGGGCACGCCGATGCCGCCGCTCGACACCGCTTCCGTCGCGGTCGTGCGGGACGGCGCCACGACCGCCGCACCGGCGCCCTGGACGGGCACCCCCTACGTCGTGACCGCCGAACTCGTCGAGGGAGGCGTACGGCTCGTCGACGGCACCGGCATGCCCCGGACGGTGACACCGGAGGTCTTCGCCGAACTCGTCAAGCACGATCCGGCCCGGCCGACGGACGCCCCCGTCGTGCTCGCGGCCTCGCGGGCGGGCCTCGGCGAGCCGACCGTCCCGCGCACGGTCGCCGAGGCGATCGGCACGACCGTCTGGGCCACTGACGGGCGTCTCGCACCCCACGGCCCGAGCACCGGGGATGCCCGCCCGCTCACGCTCCTCACCCCCGGGGAGCGCACCTCGCCGGTCGGACGGTGGATCCCGAACGACCCCGGCCTGGCCCCCTTGCCCGGCCCCGGAGCGATCCGGACGACCAGCGGCGAGACGATCCCGGACGCCGACCTGGCCTCCCACGTCCTGACGACCAGCGACAGCAAAGGGCTTACCGGCCGGGCCCTGCTGTCCGACGGGGACATGGCCCTGCGGGAACCGCACTACTCCCAGCTCTCCGACGTGCGTCACCGGGTCGTCTACGACCGGAAGACCGGTCAGGAGGGCCCGTTGGAGCCGCTGCCCGGCGAGATGGGCTACGTCGCCGCCGTGCACGTGGGCGCCGAAGGGGTCAGCATCCCCACGAAGGGCGGCCGGATCGCTCACGTGGACGGCAGGCAGGCGGGCGGGTACCTCAGGCGCCGCCCGAGCCTCTCCCGCCTGCGTCCGGGGGTGCCGATCACGCTGCTCGCCTGCACGGCGGGTGCGCAACCGACGGGCACCGACCCGCTCGTGACCGTGCCGGTCGGCCAGGACGTCGCCAGCGAGACCCGCCGGGTGACCAGGACCGACACCGGGGAGATCGCCGCGGCCGGGGCGGACGCGAGCCGGCCGGCACGGCTGGGCGTCGCGGACAGCCTCGACGACCGCCGCCATGTCTACCGCACCTTCCACCCCGAGCCGACGGAAGCGGAACTCGTCGGCGCCGCCGAGTACGCCGGGCTCGTCCCGACCGCCGACAACCGCGCGGAGCGAGCCCTGCGCTGGACACGCGCGCTGCGTGCCGAGTTCGGGCCGGACCTGGGCACCGACCCCGCGCGGAACGAGGAGTACCGGGGACTCCTCTCCGGGTTCGCCGCTCTGGAGAACCTGCGGCTTGCCAATCCGACGAGCCCGGAGACGGGCCCGCTCACCACCGCGGTTCTCGACGCCGTACTGACGGCCTACCGGGCCCAGTACCCCGGGGCCGGTTTGAGCGCACTGCTCGCCGACGCCCACCGCTCGTGGAAAGGGCGGGGCTCCCCCGACCCGTCCGCGTCCCCGGAGACGGGCCCGGGCCGAGAGGGTCTCGTCGGGCCCTCGACTGTGGGCGCCGAGGACATCCCGCCGGCGAGGACGGAACCGGATCCGGTGACCGTCACCTCGCCCGACCCGCGGCCGCCTGTCCCGACCTCGTTCGCCGACCCCCGCCAGTTCAACGCCGACAATGGCGCCGGTCCCGTTTCTCCCCATCCGGGGCTTTTGGATGTGGGGACGCGGTTGGGTGGTGCGGGTGCGGGGCGGAATTGGTCGGGGCGGCCGTTGCCGGGGCTGGATTCGTCGGTGGTGTCGGTGTTCGGGGATGGTGAGGCGGCTCTGGAGTCGCCGGTGGAGGCTGCTCCGTGGGCTGGTGGGCCGGTGTACCCGGTGGTGGCGGATTCGTGGGACGCCTCCCTCGGCGAGGCGCTGTTGGCCGACCCGGAGCGGCCTGCCGGGGTTCCGGTGCTGCTCCTGGTGCCGCGGGCCGCAGCGCACACCCTGCCGCAGGTGCGGGCGCTGGCTGACGGCCTGGGGGTGCCGGTGTGGTCGACGGACGGGCGGTTGCGGTTCGCCGAGGACTCCGGTCGCACGCTGCCGGTCCTGGTGTGGGACCCGGACGAGCAGGTGCCGACGGGCAAGTGGATCCAGAGCCCGCCAGGCCTGTCGGACGATCCCGGTCTGCTCCCGCCGCCCGGGGACATGACGGTGGACGCGGAGGCCGGAGGGACGGCCCGCGAACGCGACCTCGTCGCCTACGTGCTCACGCACCCGGACACGCACGAGTCGTCAGGGCGCGCACTCTACGAGAACAGCGAACTGGCGAGGGAGGAGGACACCTACGCGGGGATACCGGCCGTCCGCTACTACGCGCGGCTCGACCCGGACACGCAGGAGGAGGGGCCTCTCCGGCCTCTGCCGCCGGACCTGGTGAACTTCTACACGGTCTCCGGGCACGGCATCCCGGAACACGCGGGATTCCAGGTTCCGTACCTGGTTCCCGGGCAGGAGGAGGCTCCTGCCGGGCAGACGTTCGCCACCGGCCCGGCGATGGGGAGCTTCGTCCGGCGGCGCCCGAGCTTCCGGGGCAAGAGCGCGGTACTGGTCGATTCCTGCGGCAGCGGGATCATCCTGCCCGCCCGGGGGCACGATCGGCTGTCGCACGTCCCCGCGGCACAGCACGTGGCGAACATGACGGGCGTCGCCGGCTTCGGTTATGCCGCCGACGCCTCCTTCGGAGTGGCGGACGAGGACGGTCCGGCCCGGATCCTCGTCCACGGTCCCCTCAACGCACAGCACCAGGACCTGATCCGGTTCCTCCCGGAGATTCCCGAAGGGTTTCTGCCGCACCTGGCCACGGCTTCGGGGCTGCCTGCGGGTGTCACGGACCGGGGTGAGCGGGTACGGCGCTGGACGCGTGCCCTGCGCGGGGCGTTCGGGGAGCAGATCGAGAACCGGGCCGACGTGTACGGACAGATGCTGCGTGGTTTCGCGGTGCTCGAGAGACTCCGGTTCCGCAGCGGTGACACGGCCCCGCTGACCGGCGCACGGCTGGACGCACTGCTGGCCGGATTCCACCGCGGCCGCAACCTGCCGATGCCGGCGTACGCCGCCGCGCTCGGGGCGATGCTCGGCGCCACCGCGGCACTGCCGCCCACGACCACCACTCTGGACGCTTTCCTCCGTCCGCCGGGCCCCGCGCAGCAGCAGGGAGACACCGGCAACCCCAGCCCCTTCGCCGACCCCCGCCAGTTCAACGCCGATTCCGACCGTCGTCCCGCAGGGCCGCTGTCGCCCACCGGGCCCCCGCCCCCTGCGCCTCCGGCTCCGCAGCCGCCGACGCAGCCGCAGAGCATGTCGGACTGGGCGACGGACCTGGTGACCATGCTCACCGGAATCGGCGGAGACCGGGTCGGCCGGACGAGCCGGCCCGTCTCCCCGCAGCCGCCTTCGGGAACCGGAGACGGCCAGTCGCGTTTCGTGGTGCGGGAGACACGCCGCGAGGAGCGCGGCGGACGGGTCTACGAGTACCAGCTCGCCGAGTTGCGCCCCCGGGAAGGCTCGCCCGCTCCGAGCTCCTCCACGTCGAGCAGCGTCGAGCAGCCGGCGCTGACCCGGGAGGACGCCTGGGCTTCCTTCCTGCCGCAGTTCACCGGCCCGTACCCCCGCTCCCACGACGGCGACCCCACGGACGACGACGTCGCCGATGACGACTCGACCGACGGGGAGTCGGACGAGGAGTCCTCCGACGACGAGGCACCGGCCACCCAACCGCCGTCCTCCGGCCCGCCGGTCACCGATCCGACCCCGGACCCTGGGGCGCCGCCGACGGGCACCGGCCCCCTCGTGCTGTTCGACACCCCCGATCCCGCCGCCGCCACCGCCGAGGCACCCTGGTACCTGGACGAGGACGCGCTCGGTCACGCCTTCGTGAGCGGCACGGACATGCCCGCGGTGCCCGCCGCCGCTGCGGCCGGACCTGCGACGCCGGCAACCGCGGCGCCCGCCCCGGCGGATCAGGCCCGCACCTGGGCGGACGGTATCGTGAACGCGCTCCGTGACGGTGCCGCAGGTCCGGGAAGCGCAAACCGCGGTCCGGACGCCGGGTTGTACGGGCGTATCCGCACCGCACTCGAAGCGCTCTTCCTCACCACCGGCAAGCAGGCGTGGACGGACCTGCTCACCAAGGGCAGGACCTTCGATGTCGACGGCCGCCTCGTCTGGCTGCGGCCCGTGCTCCGCGACGCGCGTCCCCAGCCGCAGGTCGAGACGGCGGGCGACGGCTCGCGCGAGTATTCGGTGACCTTCGCCGCCTCGGCGACGGGCGGCGAGACCTCCCGGGACGTCTCGCACGGCTTCGAGTCGGCGCTCATGATGGCCCTGGACCTGTCCTCCAAAGCCGGTTCATGGTTCCTGCTCGGCCTGCCGCAGATCGGCGCGGCGGTCAGCCGCAAGCAGACCGGGAAGTGGAACCGGAACGTCATCGCCGGTCGCAAGCTGTTCATCGGTGGGACCAACACCTTCGACGCCCAGCTCAAGGTCCGTGTCTTCGTCGACGGAGTGGAGCGTCCCCACGAGGTCGTCACCCCGCGCAACCTTGCTGTGCAACTGCCCGCCGAATACACCGCGCCCGGCGGCCTGCGACCGGACCGGAACGCCCCGCAAGCCGGCCCCCTCCCCGCGGACGAAGCGCACCGGCAGCCGTCACGGGCGGCGTCCACACTGAACGCCGTCGACCTCATCCCCGTGGTCAGCGCCCTCCAGCAAGCCCTGCTGGCGGGCGGCATTCCGGCCGATACGGTCGTGCGTGTCATGGCGGACGTTCAGACCACATTGAACGAGAAGTCGGCGCTCAGTCGAAGCCGTTGGCTGCTGACCAGCGGCGACATCACCAATCCGGTGCACATCAGCTCGATCGTCAGCAAGGCGTTCCGCGGTCACTTCACGATCCGCGCCGAGGTCGACACGGCGCAGTACCTCGGCTCGACGCCGAGTATCGGGGTCCGCGACGACATGGGCGCCGGGCTGTCCTCCGAGGATCAGCGCGACGGAAGCAGCAAGGCCCACCTGGGCTGGAGCTTCAACTTCGTCAACGACATCGACGGCCTGGGCGAGGGCGCCGACCATCGCCCGACGCCCACGGACCCCTCGGGGAAGGGCATGTACCCGCTGTTCGGGGCGAAGGGCGAGTCCTCCCGCTCCGACGGATACGGCGTCAACTCCGAGGGACTGCTGCACACCGTCCTCAACACCAGGGCCGACCAGGCCCGCTACTTCGCCCGCATGCGGGTGACCGTCACTCCCCACACGCCCGGCCGCGACATCCCCGTGGTGGAAGAGGTCGTGAGCACCGAGTACGCGATGCCGCTGCGGGACGCGGCGGACTTCGAGGCCCGGACCTTCGGCGCGGTGCAGACCCCCGCCCTCGTCCTCGGCCCGCAACCGCCTGGGCCCGTCGCGGCCCAGCCGTGGGTACGGGCCCTGCTCAGGGAGTCCGGGGCCCGCCCGTCCGGACCGTCCGTGCGTCCGGCCCGGCTGGATCACGACCTGCCGTCCCCCCACCCGAGGGAAACGCTCGCCCTGGCGACCCGCCGCGGCCAGGGCTTCGGCATGCTCGTCTCGCTTCCCGGTTCCGAACTCGTCCACGACCAGTTGCGGGCCGCCGTCGTCGACGACCTGGGCGACCGGGCCGTCGGGGCCGACTGGTCGACCGCGGACCGGGTCCTGGCCCTGTTCTTCGGCCGGCCCGCGCTGGAGGCGGACCTCCCCCAGCTCATCGCCGGCATCGCACGCACCGTCCGGGTGGGCGGGAACGTCTACCAGCTCGCCGTCCGCGGCCACCTCCGCGAGCGCTTCGACGGATCGAGCTACCCGCTCACCGTCAACGCCCGTGCCCTGGCGGCGGCCCGTGCCTCCGGGCACCGCAAGACGGCCTGGTCCGGCTCGATGGGAGCGGGCGGCGCCGTGCGCTTCACCATGCGCGACTGGGCGCGCTTCCAACTGGGCGGTTTCCAGATCACCGGCAGCGGCGGCCGGGACCTGGACCACGAACTCGCCGACACCGTCAAGCACTACCGGCGCACCGAGACCACCGGCGACGTCGACCGGCACGACTACGAGATCGTCTACGAGCTGACGATGCGCCGCGACCCGGTGGTCGGCGGGCCGGTCACCCCCTGGTGGATCGACATGCCGCAGAGCATCGTCGCCTCGGTGGCGGTTCCCCACGAACACGTGCCCACCACTCCCCTCACACGCAGGGAGGTCCGGCGGGCGAGGGGAGTGCGCGTCCGGCGGGCGTTCGACGCCCGGACCGCCACCCCGCTGCGGTTCGACACCGGCGGCACGTCCGGCCTCTACCCGGCTTTCCTGCACCTGCCCGAGCTGCCGCTTCTGGCCGCCCAACTGCACGAGCGGGTCAACGAAGCCTCCGAACGGGAGAACGAGCGCCGCACCCGGAACTGGCTCGACCAGCCGGAGCGGCTGCGCAACGCCGCCGTCCCCTCCGAGCTGGCGAACCACTTCGCCAAGCTCGTCGGCCCGGCGGGGTATGAGATCGAACTGCCCAAGCGAGACGGTTGGAAGCAGGCCGTCCGTTTCCGCGTGCTGGCCGTCGCCCCGGAGGATCTCGGACCCACCCCCGGCCCGGTGGAGATCGAGCACTACCTCCAGGCCGCCGGGCACCACCAGTCCGGCTCGGAGATCGGCGGCGGCATCGACATGACCGCCAATCTCGGTCCGCAGTTCCGCTGGGGCTCCGAGGCCGACGCCTCCGGAGACTTCGGCGACACCGAGGGGGGCGACCCGGAGGACTCCGGCAACGAGGGCCCCGGAGGCCGGATCGCCGCCGTCCTCAACCTCGGCCACGAGTACAGCCGCGGCTGGGAGAAGAAGGAGAAGCTCGGCGACGTCAGCATCACCCGCGCCACCTACGGCGGCACCACGCGCACCGTTCGCACCACTCCGGTGTTCGAGGTCACCGCCCTGCGCTGGCGCGGCAAGAAGATGGAGGCGCAGCAGCGTTACCTCACGGCCGACAACGCACTCGACCTGCTCGTCCCCGAGCGACGGCTGGAGGACATCCTCCCCCCGTCCTTCGGCGTCACCGCGCCGATACCGTCGGCCCCGCGCTCGGTGCCCCACCCTGCCATGCTGCCCGGGATCGCGCACCCCGAACTGCTCCGCGCCGACCAGGTGCTTCCCGCCCTCCTCACCCGGCTGCGCAGACGCGGCGTGCTGAAGGCGGAGACCGGCGACGTAGGCGCCCGGCCGAACCTGCTCACCCGCGCGCTCACCGCGTCGTACTCCTCCGACGCCCTGGAGACCCAGTTCTACGACCTCACGACCTCGGGCGTCGGACGCTGGTTCCCTGTCCCCGGACTCCTCGGCGCCACCGACTACCTCTGGGTCAACGTCACGGCGACCATGGACCGTTCGAACGCCGACCGGCCGAGGCCGGACGCCTCGCTCACCCTCCGCGGGGAGGCGGTCACCGAGAACGAGACCGCGGTGCGGACCGCCGGAACGACGCACGGCGGTTTCGAGTTCCTCTTCCGCGGCAGCTCGAACCCCGAGCACGGCGGGGCCTACGTGATGGGCGGCTACGAGTCGAAGACCGGCCACGGAGATGCCGACACGCGTGAGATCAAGGACATCTTCCGGGTCGCGAACAAGGACAGCACCCATGAGCTGACCCACCCGCTGGCCTTCCGGCTGGAGCTGGGACTGACCACCGAGCCCCCGGCGATGGTCGAGGTGCCGGCGCGCGCTGCCAGGAACCTCCTGCGCCAGGCCGACAACCTGCTCCGCACCGACGCAGGGGCCTGGTCCTGGTACACCCACCGCCCCTGGACCTGGTCCGAGGACAGCGCCGCCGACGTCGTCGACGAGTCCGACAGCGACACCGAGGGGGCGCCTTCGGCCGACCCCGGCAGCGGGTGGGTCCGCCTGCTCGTCCCCGCCCACCTCACCGTCCCGGGCGACGCGGTCTGGGACGACGTCGATCTCACGCCTTCGGCCGGCACCGCACCGCGTTGGGAGCACAGCGGTACCGCGGCGGCCCGGACCGCGCCTCCGGCGCTGCCCGCCGCCCTGACCGACGGGCTGCACCCCTGGGCGATGCCCGCCGCCACGGCCGTGGAGCGCTGGGCCGGCCTGGCCATCAAGACCTACCCGCGGGGGCGGGCCCCCGACCTCACCGACGCGAGGACCAGGCAGGCGCCCGGACTCGACCCCGCCGCCGTCGCGGGCCAGCTCTACCGCCAGTTCAGCAAGGAGGCGATGCTGCGGGCCAACATCGGCAAGCTGCTCCGCGGGGAGTACCCGCTGCCGGTGGGGGACCACACCGTGATGGTCGGCCTCGAACCGACCCGGGCGCACGCGTTGGGTCCCGACCGGGGGTCCCGGTTCAAGGCCCGCCGCTACCGGCAGGACGACCACGCACCTCGGACCGACTTCGAGAAGTCCTCCGGCTGGCACCTGAAGGTGGCCCCGCAGGGCGGCACGGACATCCCCGGTGGACGCGTCGCCGAGCGCGCGCCGTTCGAACTCGTCGCAGTGGAGGAGGGTGAGAAGCACAGCCACAAGCTCGCCGAGACGGACGAGAGCAACAAGGAGGGCGCCCGCCAGTACCGTCACTACCGGTTCGACGCCACCCTCGTCCTGCGCGGTCCGGGCGGCACGGTACGGGTCGGCGTGGAGCGCGCCTTCTACGGCATGCTGCCGCTCGCGCCCGACGGCAGCCTCGCCGGCGGTCTGGACGACAGCCTCCGGAACCTGTTCGACCCGCCTCCTGCGCCGCGCAGGGTCCCCTCGGCGGCTCCGGTGCTGCCCGAACTGCCCCACGCCCCCGGTGGCCCTTCCACCGGGGGCGATCGCGGCCTGCCGCCGGACCTTGAGGGCGATATCTGGGCCGCCGTGCGCGAGCGCGCCCATGGAACTCCCGCACCGCGCGTCGTCGAACTGCCCGACGACGCCACCGTCGCCGACTACGCCGAGGCGATGCGGATGCTCGACGGCCCGTCCACCGGACCCGCCCACCCGCTGGAGACGCTGCGCCCCGCTCCCGCCACCACCACGGCCGGCCCTCTCCTGCCCCCGGTCCCCGAGCACCCCGCCGCGGAGACCACCGGCCCTCCCGCCGCCGACCGGCCGTCCCCGGCCGACCGGCCGTCCCCGGCCGACCGGCCGTCCCCGGAGCCCCAGGACTCCGCGGACGTGGTCACCACCGTCCTGGCCCTTCCCCCGCCCGCCGTGCCGCCCGTCCCGGGGCGGCAGGACCCGGCCTCGGCGCTGCCCCCGGGCAGCTGGCGGCTGCCCCCCTACCTGGCGACCATGAGGGCTCCGGGAACGTCCACCCTCCACCACCTCACCGGAACCGACTGGGTGGACGGGGAGATCCGCCGCCTCACCCGGGACGGCTCCACCGACGAGATCCTCACCGCACTGCGCGGCCACCCGGAGACCTTCCTCGGCCATGGCCACACCTTCCAGGTCCGCGGCGGCGACGGCTGGTACGACGTCACCCTGGAGATCGCGCGCGACCCCGCGGAGCGGCAGCCGCTGATCACCGTCGCGGACACCTTCGCGCACCCCGGGGACCAGACCCTCGTCACCCGCTCCACCGGCACCACGGGCGCGGGCACCTTCAGCTTCAGCAGGGGTCTCGCGTTCAAGGGCGCCTTCAGCTTCCTGCTCCCCACCCCGCAGCCGGGGGTCCTGGCGGGCGCCGCGCTCTCCCTCGACCTCGCGCTGCGCCGGCGTACCGTCTCCGTCACCCGTCAGGAGGGCGTCACCGAGAGCCGCTCCCTCACCAGCGAGCCCGGCACGGTGGACGTCCCCCGCCGCCTGACCTGGCTGCTCCGCGTGCAGAAGGCGGGAGTGGACGCCGCGCACACGTACCGCGGTCAGGGCACGGCCGTCGCCCGGGTCCCGGTCGAGGAACTCGTGGCCGACGGACTGTTCGGTGCCCAGGCCCCGCTCACCGCGGTGGACGCGGCGACCGCCCGCCGCGTCCGGCTCGCCCAGTCGCTGGTGGCCTTCTCCGCGCGGCCGGGCCCCACGCACCCGGGCGGCGGCGGCATCTTCGACGCCATCGCGGGCCAGGTGCACCCCGGGGTCATCGGTGCCGGAACACCCGGTCGGACCGTCGCCTTCCGTGCCGCCTCCGCGGACAGCCTCCTGCGCGATCTGCCGCGGCTGCTCGCCGGCTGGGTCCCGTCCGCCGAACTGTCCAGTCCGCAGGGCCGTTCCGCCGGCGGCTACCGGGCGCGGGCCCGGATCACGGCTCTGACGCCCGAGTCCCGCTCGGTGCCCGCCGCGGAGGCCCACCGGGATCCGATGACGAACCCGCCGGAGCAGACCACACCCGCCTTGAGCACCTCGGGCAAGGCCACCGTCACCCACTCCGCCGAGGTCGCGTCCGGGTCCACCTGGGACACGGCGTTCGGCCCCGGACTGGGCCTCGGACTGATGCCGGGCGGCCCCCAGGTGCGCTTCTTCGTGCAGCCCGCCCTCCAGCAGGCGCGGAGTCGGGCGGTCGGGGCGTCCGTCCAGTCGGCCACCAAGCAGGGCGCGGAGATCAGCGGCGAGAAGATCCGCTACCGGGCCCGGGTGCGTGTGGAGATCGAGGGCACCGGCCCGCTCAGGCGGCGCCGCCCGGGGGGGGACGCCCCCTCCACGACCGATGTGTGGGTCTGGTTCCACCTCCGGGCCGACGAGGCGGCGCACCTCGGGCTGCCGCTGCCCGAGGGCGTCACCCCCGGGCCGTTCCTCACCCGTCCCGGCGTCGAACGGCTCCTTCCCGGGAACGGACTGGGTGCCGGAACCACACTGACCGGGTTGGACACGGCCCCTCTGGTGTCCGCGATCGAGCAGCGCTTCCACGACACACCCGAACTGCAGGGTTTCCTCCCGAAGTACGGGCGGGCCAACGAGGGCGTGGGCCTGTTCACCTCCGCGGCCGACGAGGCGCTCAAGCGCACCAACCAGCGGGAGCTGAGTGCGGGACTCTCGGCCGGGAAGCTCCAGACCCGCAAGAAGGCCCTGCTGACGTCGGGGGTCACCGTCCGGCTGCGCCGCAAGCACTTCACCGAGACCGAGTACGTACTCCTCCGGGTCAAGGGCAGGTTCACCACTCCGCTCGACTTCCAGGGCGACATCGACCACTGGGCCGTCGTGCACGGCAGCGGCGTGGACGCCGGCAGCCAGCTGTCCGCGACGGCCCAGACGGGGGCGGCGATCCGGGGCAGGGTCGCGGCCAAGCCCGTACCCGGGCACTTCCTCCTCGTCGGGACGGCTGCCGGCAGCCTCGCGTACGGCCGCAGCGTGCAGGGAGGCCCCACCGCCTCCTACGCCGAGGAGAACGAGGGACACGAGGGGACCAGCGCCTTCGGAACGGTGCTCGCCCTGGAGGTCGAGATCACCTCGGTCCGGCGCCCAAGGGGCTGGGTCCGGACGACCACCCCGGGGCTGCCCGGCCGGGACACCCCCGCGGTGACCACGCTCGTCAGGCCGACAGGGGAGGGGGCGCTCGCGATCCCTGCCCAGCCGGTGCGCCTGACCGGCCCCACCGCGCTGACCCTGGGCCCCGAGGCCCACCGGGAGATGCGTCCCCCGGCGCTGCCCGCACCGCTGCCCCTTCCGGAGGTCACCGGGATCAGCGCCATGTTCTCCGCCGCCTGGGCGCAACCGGCGGCGGGGGAGCACCGCGTCACCAGGTGGACCCTCATGGACGACACCGGGGCCGGGAACGTCGTCCGGGACCTTGCCCTCGACCTCCTCACGCGGGCCGCAGGCGGGCAGGACGCCGCGCTCGGGGCGCCGGGCCTGGAATCCGCGATGCGGATCGAGGACGCCTTCGGTCCGGAGGCCGTTTCCGCCGGTTTCGAGTCCGGCACCCGTGGCGTGTGGCTGGTGGACGACCTCCGGTTCGACCGCCGGTGGTCCGGCCTCGTCGGTGCCGCCGGGGTCCGCTTCCAGGTCGTCGCGCCCCGGGTGGTGCACGTGACCCAGGGCCCGCCGATCAGGCGCAGCACCGCAGGCGGCCACCAGGCGTCCGGAAGCCGCAGCCGGAGCCTGGGAGTCGCTCTCGGACTGACCCTCGCGGGAGCGGGCGTGCCCGGCGGCGGCCCGATCTGGCAGTTCGGCGCTCTCGGCAGCGGCTACGCCTGGTCCTGGTCCCGGCAGACGGCTATCGCCACCGGGGGCAGCATCCAGCGCACGGCCGTCAACGGGGCCGACAACCGCCTGGTTCTCGTCCAGGCCGACCTCCGGGTCCTGATGGCCGCCGAGGTGTCGGTGCGCGGCCGCGCACCGAGCGTCGCCGGCGGTGGCCGGACGGCGCGCCACGCGGTCTCCGTCTGGCTCACCCCCGAGGAGGTCCGCCGGGCCGGCCTGGGGGCGCAGTTCGATGCGGTGGTCGCCGCGTCCTCCCGGGCGGCGGGCGACAGGCCGACCGCGGAGGCCCGTCCCCCCGGCGGTCCCGTCCCCCGGCCCCTGCTCGCGGCACCCGTCGGCGGTCCTGCCGCCGACCGCCTGCCCCCGTCGGCGCCGCCCGTGGAGCAGCTCCGGCTCGCCGGTACCGGACCGATCGGACTGGGCGTCGTAGAGGAGGCCCCCGACTTCAGTCGCCTGCTGGCCGGCCTGCGGGACCGGCTCACCGTTCTCGGCGGTGCCGACTCCGCGCGCGAACTGCTGCCGCCGCACCTGGTGTCGGACCGGCAGCGCAACACCCTGCGGCTGATGACCGTACTGAACGGCGCCGGTGGCGGACTGCTGAACGGAGCGATGGACGGCGGAGTGCCGGTCACCCTGTACCGCCGTGGCGGAAAGCCCGCGTATGTGCTCCGGTTCAGCGTCACCCGCGGCGACGGCGTCTTCCACGGCCGTCCCGACGAACCGCGCGGCATGCTCTACACCACCACGGCGACCTACGGCGAGACCCGGGTCAAGGGGTACGGGACGGCCAAGCCGTTCAGTGTCACGGCCCTCCCCTACGCCGCCCTCACCGACGAGGCGGAGGCGGACGTCGGCATGACGGCCATTCCCTCCATCGGGGTGGAGTCCGGCGCGTCGGCGTCGGCGAACCGGGGCGGCAGCACCGGCTACACCAGTGGCGTCCAGATCACCGCACCCGCCGACGCCCAGGCCGTGCGGCTCCGCGCCCCCGTGACGGCACGGGTGGACGTGTTCCCGCCCGGTAGTCCGGAGGGCACCGCTCCCCTCGGCACCGTCGTCCTGACGGCACCTGCACAGGGCCCGGACGACCGGCACTTCCAGTACCGGCTGCTCGAATCCGACCTCCGCGCACTCGCGAACCTCCAGCCCGCCCGCGCACTCGCCCCTCCGGGGTGGCGGACGGCAGCCACATCCCAGGCACTGGACCAGTGGCGCGCCACGGGCACCGCGCTGCCGCCGGAAGCCCAGGTCAACACCTTTCTCGGAACCCAAGAGGCCCGCTCGGGGCTCGTCCGGCTCATGCGCGGGCTGGAGACCGACGCGGAGTTCCGCGCCTACGGCACACCGTCCTCCTTCCAGATCGGGGAGGCGCTCTCCACGGAGTGGCTGACCTCGGCTCTGCCGATACTCGCGGCAGCGGGCAGCAGACTCCCCGACTCGTCCGTCGCGGATTGGTGGGGAGGCGAGGACCTCGGCATCCGCGCCCACGCACGCTTCACCGGCGGGCGGGTCCTCGGCCCCGGCGACCGGATGCTCTTCCAGCCGGACGCCGCCGACACTCCGGGTGCCCCGAGGCTGGTGGCGGACGGCACCACGGACTCCGTGGGCCACAGCGACGCCGGCGGCCCGCCGCAGGGCGGCGGCGGCTGGATCCGCTACCGGGAGCACGACCTGCACGACCACGGCGGGAGCGGGGGGCTCGTCAAGGGCCTGAGCGTCGGCCACGACGTCTCGGACACCTCCGGCTACGCGCCGGCGGTCATCATCAACGGCCCGTCCGTCCTGGTGCAGTTCAACGTGGACCTACGGCTGGAGGCGGACCTCCACCAGCGCGTCGGAAGCGCCTTCGGCGTCCGGGACCGCAGCGGGACCGTCGAGGTCCCCTTCCTGGAGCCGGTAGTGGTCCGAATGGAGCTGCGGTCGGCCCAGCGGCTGCTCGCCGCCGGTTCGCTCACGGACCCGCGGAACCGACTCCCGGCCCCGCCCCCCGAGCCCGGGCCGCAGCCGCGTACGGACGGCAGGCCCGACTGGCACGCCGACATCCTGGTCCACGACATCAGGGGCGAGAACGGCGCCATCGTCGGACAGGCCTCCTTCTCCCGGGAGGAGTGGACGCGGCGGGAGGGGGCGCACCGTCGCCTCGACCAGCGGACCGAGTACGTCGAGTGGCACCGGCCCGGCAACGGGAGCCCCACCAGCAGGATCCGGCCGATGCCGCTCCCGGGCCGCTCCCGCTTCTACTTCTCCGCGGAGGGCTCGACCGACGCCTTCCGCGTGGCCCTGGCGGACGGCACCGCCAGGGAGACCGGCGGAGCGGAGGCCACCGCGCTGGCGAGCTCCTGGGCACACCTGCGCACACTGCCGCCGGGCACCGTCGTCGTGCTGCTCATCTGCGGGACCGGGCCGATGGCGCACTCCCTGGGCCGGCGCCTGTCCGACGCCACCGGTCTCACCTTCGTCCAGCCGCGTTGGCAGGTGGCACCCGTCGCGCAGGACGTCGACGGGCACGGGTACCTCCACATGATGGAGGGGCCCGACGGCAGCCCCGGCGGCTGGATCATCCACCACCCGGGCGGCAGGACCGAGGATCACGACCCCGGAGACGTGCCGGCTGCGCCGCCGGCTGCGCCGCCGGCTCCGCAGCCGGCTCCGCCGCCCGCTCCGCAGCCCGCTCCGCGGGACCGGGACGGCCGTACAGTGCCCGATGCGTCGGGGACGTCGCAGGGGTCCGTCACCGATCCGGCCGGGACGGACACGGCACCGGCCCGACCGGCGGCGCCGCCGCAACCGGCGGGCGCTCCTCCCTCGCGCCCGGATTCGGTGATCGCGGAACCCGCGAGCCCGCCCGCCGAGGTGGTTCCGGACGGCTACCCCGTGGATGAGAGCTCTGCGGACGGCCGCTCCGTGGACGGCCCGGAGCCGGAGCCCGGCCTCCCGACGCCACCGGTCGGCACGCCGCCGGGCCCCGCCCCGGCCGGGCCACCGACCGCCCCCACCGCCCGCGGGAGCGGAGTGGCTCCGCCCGATCCGGCCGACGTGGCCCTGCCTCCTTCCCGGCGCGCGTCGGACCTCGGCGCGAGTGCCGACTCCGACGTCTCGGGGCAGCCCCGTCCGTCGCAGGACGTCGCGTCGTCGGCGGCCGACAGCGAGGTCCTCGGAGGAGCCGTCACGCCTCCGGGAAGCCCGGCGATCCCGGTCGGCGAGCCGGTGCCAGCCGGGCGGTCCGCCCAGGACACCCCGACGGAGCCGTCGGCGGAGTCCGCCGAGGTCTCGGCGCAGGTGGACGACGGCACAGTGGCACCGGCAACCCCCTCCCCGCCGACCGGAGGCCGGTCCGCCTCCCCGGAGCGCCCCGCTCCCGAGCACACCCCCCCGGAGCACCCGGAGGGCGAGGTCGCTCCCGCCGCGCCGGTGAACGCGGACCTCCCGACCGAGCCCGCGCCGGACCCCGCAGCAACAGTGGTCCCCGCGCCGTCGGACCTGCCGGACCCGGTGGACGGGATCGCTCCGGCATCCCCGGCCGTTCCGGTGGGCCCTGCTACCGATGCCGTCGACGGTTCCGCCGGCCCGCTCCGTACGCCGGCGGGCACCGAACCGCTGGAGCGCGGCGGCCCCGGTGACGTGGGAGCCTCTACGCCGCCGGGGAGTCCGGCGATCTCGGTGGGCGATGTGTCGGTTCCCTCGAACCGCCTTCTGGAGAGTCCCGATGTGCCGGATGTCTCGGTTCCGCCGGTCCCCGCGGAGCCGGCGTCCCCTGCGGAGCGCGACGGCGCGTCCGACCCCGGCCCGCAGTCGGCCCGCGGCACCTCCGCCCTGGACGCGCCCGCTGTGCAGACAGTCGACCCGTCGGCCGGACCCGAGCGGGCGCCGCTGCCGTGGACCGCTCCGGCGACGCCGCCCGAACCGGCCGCACGTCCCGCTCCCCGCGACCCCGCGGGGGAGCAGGGCACGACGGGCCAGGCTCTCACCGCACCCCCGCCGTCCCCGGCCGCTACCGAGACAACGACGTACCCGGCCGGGCCGACGGTCGACCCGACTCCGGCCGGGCCTCCGCGGGGCACCGCTCCGACCGCGCCCCTCGCCGAGGTGGACGCGGAGACGGCCCCGGAGGTCCAGGGGGCCCGCCCTCGGGTGCCGTCACCGGCGGGCAGCCGCAGCGAGTCGCCGTCAACCGCCCCGACTGCCTCTGCCCCGACCGTGGCCACCGTGGAGGCCGAGGCGGAAGCCGGGTCCGATCCCGGCACGCCGGACGGGACGTCCGTCCCGCCGTCGCCTCCGGGCACGCCTGTTTCCGACCGGTCACCGACTCCGGAGCCCGTCCCGACGACCCTGCCCGAGGATGCCACCGTTCCGGACACGGGCACGGGCACGGGCACGGGCACGGGCACGGGCACGGGCACGGACACGGGCACCGCGCAGGTGAGCCCGGAGGCCGAAGGCGAGAGCGAGGCGTCCGAGAGCGAGGACCGCAGCGCCGACGCGGTTCTGACCGCAGCCCTGTGGAACTCCGGCCGACCGCCCTCCGGTCCAGGGGCGCCCGTCACGCCGCCCCCATGGACGGTGGCCGGGGCCGGGGGAGACCTCGGCACCTGGGCCGGTACGCAGGTGACCGACGAAGCCGCGGACGCGCTGTCCCGTTCCGACCTGGTGCGCGTGCCGCCCACTCTCGCGAGGGCCGACCTGGCGGAGGTCGGGTTCGTGCTGTCGGCCGGCAACGAACTGGAGGCGGCCCTCTCGGGCGGCAACATCGCCTCCGACGGACTGCTGTTGACCTCCCTTCAACGGCTGCGCCTGGTGCTCCGGGCGGAGGAGTCGGCGCGGCTGGCCCGCTTGCGGGCCGTTCTGACAGCGTGGCACCTCGGCCGGGCGCTCGTCGTCACCGAAGCCGACGGGACGGTCGTCCGCTACGGCGGCGACGGCCTGCCCGAGGTGCATCTCGGGTTCGACGGGCGGGACCACCACCCCATGAGCTGAATCGCCCGGTCGGCCCGCCACCGCCGTTCCGGCCCGCCCCGCACCACGCAACCGAGCAGGCCCACGCACCGAACAGGAGAAGGAAGATGACGCGCAGTCCCGAGGCCGAGCCTGCCGGAACCCAGGCGGAAGGGCGCCTCCCGACGGCGAGCGCCCCGACGCAGCCGCTCCCCGAGCCGCCACCGGACATCGTCGCCGCTGCCAGGCTCGCCCCCGACCACTGGCTCTCGGTCGGGGACCCCCACTGGCGCGGGGAGGGGCCCCCTCCGTCCTGGGCGGTGATGGGCCGGTGGCGCAGCGACGAGCAGGGTGTCGTGGTCGAGTGGGAGGACAACGAGGACTACCGCCCGTCGCCCACCGCACTCGGCTGGCAGCCGCCGGTCTGCCCGGCGGACGAGGCCCTCCAGCAGGCGGCCACGGGATACGGCACGGAGGAGCAGGTCTGGTCCGCACTGGCCGGTACCGAGGTGGCGGTCTGCACCGACGAGGACGGCGGCCCCGCCGCCACCGCGACTTCGGACGGCGTGGCGGCGGTGCCGTTCTTCTCGTCGGCGCCGCTTGCGGACCCCGGACCGCTGCCCGAGCACCGGCTCGTGTCCGTGGAATCCCTCATCAAGGCAGCGCCTTCGGGGCACCAGTTGCTGTTCCTCAGCCGCTCGGCACCGGTGGCGCTCGCCGTGCGGCCGGAGGACCTTCTGAGCGCGAACGCCACGGCCCCCGGTGTCGCCGCGCCGACGGCCGCGGGCACCGGACGCGTCCCCGCCCCTGCGGAGACGGTCCCCGCGGACGAGGCCCCCACCGACGAGGCTTCCGCGGACGAGACCTCTGCCACAGGCGTGCGCGGGGAGCGCGCGGTGGGCGGCGGGAACGCCGGCGCCTGACGGCCGGGCCCGTCGGCGACCCACCACCGTCCCGGCCCGACGGTCTACGTACTTCCGGGCCCCCTTGCCCAACGGCCGGGCCGGGTCGCTAGGATGCCTTCCAGTGGGGCGTTGACGCGGAGCCCGGCCGTTCGTGGCCGCGGCATCCGGCTCCGCTCAACAGGTCGCTCCCGGACGGCACTCCGGGGAGAACGGCCTGCGAGTCGGCGTCGACGTCTGGGTTGGAAACGCAGCGGATCCGCGCTGCGGCAGGATCGGTTTCGGTACACCCGGGCGTCATGGACCGGTGGGCGGTCGACGGCGGCGGGCCCGACCGGTGCCCGCCTGCTCGCCCGCGGTGATCGGGCCTCCGTGACACCGCGGTCACGTGGCTTCTCCAGGGTCTTCGGACCACCCGGCCGCTCGGCCGGATCGGCTGGATCGGCCGTTCGTCCCTACGACTTCTCCGCTTCACCCTCCACTGCTCTCATGCCGATCCACGGCCTCGGCACGAGGCTCTGCGAAGCCCGGTGCTCCCGGCGTCCGCGACACACCGGGCCCTGGGGCGGCACCGGCTTTTCGACATTGAGTTAGGACATCCATGACCAAGAACACCACCGGTGACGACGTTCCGTCGGACGTGCGGTCCGTCCCGGAGGAGGCGGACGGCACCGCGAACGGCGGTCCGGCGGCCGCGACCGTGACGGGCGGGGGAGCACCGGACGTCCCGGAGGAGATCCGGGCGGCGGCCCGGCTCGCCCCCGACCACTGGTTCGGAATGGCCGATCCGGCGTGGTCCGGCGAGGGCGAGCCGCCGGAATGGGCCCTGGTGGGCCGCTGGCGCTCGGGGCCGGACGGCGAGATCGCCGCATGGCAGGACAACCCCGAGTACCGGCCCTCCCCGAGCGCCCTGGGCTGGCCCGAGCCCGCCGACGAGGTGGACAGGGCCGTCCAGCTGGCCGCGACGGGGTACGGGTCCGGCGACGCGGTGGCCGCCTCCCTGGCCGACCGCGAGGTGGCGGTCTACGCCGCACCCGGCGGCGGTCCGCTCACCGCCCTCACTCCGGACGGGGCAGTCGCCGTCCCGGTGTTCACCTCGCCCGGCCACCTGCACGCGGCGGGCCGCCTGGCCTTCGAGCTGGTGAACACCGGCGAACTGGTGGACCTGGTCCCACCGCAGCAACTGCTCTACCTCAACCCCTCCGGCCCCGTCTCCATGACCCTGGAGCCCGCCGCCGTGCGGAACGCGGCCCGGACGGAGCCCGCTTCGGATGCCGCCGCGCCGGACGGGACTGCCTCGTCCGTCTCCGCACCGGACGAGCCCGCGGCGGCAGCCCGCACCGCCGGGGACGCCCGTACGCCGGAACCGATGCGGCGGGAGACCCCGGAATGAGCCCCTGGAACTCCGTTTTCACCCGCTCCGGCCGCCGTTCCCGCCCCTCGCAGGGCGCCGGCACCGCCCCGTCCCCGTCTGAGGAGCGGCACGGCTCCGGGGCCCCGGTCGAGGACATCGACGGGATGCTGCTCCTGCGTGGTGCCGAGGACGAGTTCCCCGGCCTGGAAGAGCTGGCCGAGGTCTCCCGCGCGGCGAAGGGGGAGGAGGACGTCGTCACCGTCCTGGTCGGCTCGGTCGGGACGGACGGCTCGTCCGGCGCCGAGCAGTGGTCGAGGCTCGCGGAGCTCCTCGACACGCTCAGCGACCGCGGCGTCCCCTCCGTCCGGCTCGCCATGTCCGGCGCCGGCCACGACCGGCCCGAGCGCGGGTCCGTCGCCCGGCACATCGCCGACGCGTGGCGCATGGAGGTCATCGCTCCCGACGGACCGGTCCTGATCACACCGGGCGGCACCCTGTTCGTCCGTCCCGACCCGGTCGGCGGGGGGCGCGGCTGGTGGCGGTTCGCCCCCGACCAGTCCCCTCAGCTCCTCGGACCGCGGACCCCGGCGCCCTCGTGGCAGCAGGCGCTGAGCCGTGTACCGGCCCGCACCGAGGGCGGCTGTGTGGTGGAGCAGGTCCCGGCGGGTGTGCTGATCCGGCCCGCCGAGGCGCCGTCCCCGCAGGAGCTCGATTTGTGCTTCGCGGTTCCGGTGAGCACCGAACGGCCCCTCGTCCTGGTCGGTGCGCCCCGCGCCCAGGACGTCGCGGCGGACGAGATCGCGGCGGTGCTGGCGGCCCTCCCGGCCGGGCATCGGTCGCAGGCCAGGCTGGCGCCCGGCGGCGAACGCGACCTGCTGCGGCTCGCCCAGAGCGTCGCGGACATGCTCGGCAGCGAGGTGGAGGTGTTCACGGGGATGCCGCTGCTCACCGGGACCCTTGCGCCCGGTGCCGAGGTGCGGCCCACGCTGGTCGGCCGGGACGGGGAACCGACCTGGCAGCCGTTCGTCCCCGCCGTGGTCTGCCTGCCGGCGACCGCCGACGAGGAGCGCCGTGAGCCCCGCCCGGTTCACTTCTTCCAGCCGGTTCCCGTCCCGCACGCCGCCGAACCCGGCGTGGTGCCGCTCACCGAGCGCTGGCAGGCCAGCGTGACCCGTGCGGGTCTCGTCGTGGAGGAGCGGGGGAGCCCTCGCGGCCCGCTCGCCGCCACCCCGGTGGACCCGTCCACCCTCTCGCTGGAACTCGGCACGCCCGGCGAGCCAATGGACGACTCGGTGCTACCCGCGCTGTCCCGGCTGCTCATCGGACTGGGCGGCGCGCTGCGCGCCAGGACGACCCTGATGGTGCGCGGGAGGCTCACCGCGGGAGAGGCCGAACTGCGCAAGCTGGCGGCCCAGTACGGCTTGCCGGGGATCAGGTACGTCAGTGCGGGGCACGTCTCGCAGGCCGCTCCCTGGCTGCGGCAGCGGGAGAGCGGGAGAACCGCGCCCCGCCCGGCGGTCACCGGTGGTCCGGCCGTCTCCACGGCGGCCGGTGCGGCCCCACCTCGGCGGGACGCGAAGGACCGCCCGTCCCGTGAGCCGGTGGAGCAACCGTCGCGCGAGCACACCGCGGGAGCGGGCCTCGGCGCGCCCGGCCCCGGCGTCCGCGGACGTGCGCCGTCACGGCGGCCGGAACCGGTCCGCGGCGCCACCGAGGGAGCCGCCCCGGCCCGGCCGGCGGCGGCCCCCGGACCGCGCTCCGGCACCGGAGCCCCGAAGCCCGGCGCTCCCCCTCCCGACAGCCGCAGGCCCGAGGCGTCGGCACCCGCCGAGCGGACCGAGCACGCCTCCTCCCCGGGAGCAGCCGTGGACGGTGGGCGGGCGGCCGACGCGCCGCCGGCCGAGCCCCCGCCCCGGCCCGCCCCGCCGGCCGCTGCCGCCGTCCGCCGTCCGGAAGCGCCCGCGTCCGGGCCGGCCGTCTCGCCGCAGCCCCCCTCGGGTCGCGCGACGCCCCCGGAGCAGGAGCGGCCCTCCACTGCGGCCGGGACCGCCGCCCCGACCGGTCCGCCGGACGGCGGGCGCACCTCTCCGTCCGAGGAGACCGCGGGGTCCGGCCCCGGTCCCGCGGGGTCCGGTACGGCCGCGGTGGACTCCGGCCCCGCATCCGCGGAGACCTCGGGCCGGGGACCGGGGGCGGACTCGACCGAACCGCAGCCGACCGCCACCCCGCAGCGGCCTGCCGCCCCCCAGGGGACCACCGCCCCGCGAGGGCCCGGCACTCCACGGCCCTCGGCCGCCCGGCCGGACCCCGGGGAGCCGTCCGAGCCCCAGGGCGTGCGGCACCCGGCCCTGTCCGCGTCAGCGCCCGCTCGGGGCGCCGACACGGCTCCCGCGCCCGCCACGGACGGTGTGGAGACCACCTCCTCCACGCCCCCGGCCGGTCGCGCGGCGCCACCCCTGGCCGAACCCGTCACTCCGGCGCCGGGCAGGTGGGACGCCGGTCCCGGCCCCGCCGCCCCCGAGGGGAGGAGCGAGGAGCGGCCGAAGGACCCGCCCCGGAACGCTCCGGCACCCGAAGCGACGGTCCCGTTCGTCCCCGGGCACATCAGCACCCATGCCGAGCGGGCCGCCTTCCGCGAGCTCGCCTCGGGGAGCTGGGAGCGGCACGTCGCCGCGGTCTCCCGGCTGCTCACCCGGATGCCCGCCCTCCGCGGGCACGAACTGGACGCCGCCCGGAGCGATCTGGTGGCCGCCCACGCCTACCTGACGGCGGTCGAGGGCGCACTGCACCACCGCGAGCTGACCCGGGACCTGCGGGCCGGCGACGGGCGCTTGCTCCCGTACGCCGCGTGCCTCACGTCCGCGCTGCGGCGTCTGCCCTCGTTCCGGGGCGTCGCCCTGCGGGGCGCGGACCAGGGCGGGCCGGTGGGGACGCGGACGGGCGCACTGCTCCGAGATCCGGCACCGGTCAGCGCCGTGGCGCATTCCGGCGAGCGCCCCGACGGCGCACCGGTGCGGTACGCCATCTGGTCCGTCACCGGCCGCAAGGTCCGCCAGTTGCAGGGTCGGCCCGGCAGCGGTGCGCCCGACGAGGTCGTCTTCGCCCCCGGTACCGGTTTCCGGGTCCTGGACACCCGCGACGTCTCCGGCACGCGACTGGTGCTGCTGCGGGAACTCCCCGGCACCGCCGCGGACTGGATGGACGGCGCGGAGGAACTCAGCCGACTGGACCGCACAGCCCTCGAACGGCTCGACTCCTTCCTCGGCGCGGGCCTGCCCGCCAAGGTCGGCGGGTCGTGGCCGGAGCGCTGCGTCGGTCCGGTCGGGCCGACCGAGTAGAGGAGGTGACGTCAGGGGGCCACGCACGCGACCGGCGGCGGCAGCGCCCGTCCGTCGGGACGCCCGACCAGTCCTTACCCAATCGAAGGAGAACGAGAGTGCCTCGTGACGAACCACCCGGTGGCGGTACGCCCCGGACACGTTCAGCCGCAGGCAGTACGGGCTCGGCATCCCCGGCAGGCGGCCCGCCGGTCCGTCGTGCGGTGGCGATGCCGGCCGGGAACGGGAGCGCCCCGGGGTCCTCGCTGACCCCGGCGACCCCTGCGCCCCCGGCCGGGAAGCCGAATGCCACCGACGAGCCGGACACCGTCGCCGTCCCGCCCCGCGCCGGGACCGCACCGGCTTCCGCCGCTGCGGCAACGGCCGGGGCGGCCGGGCAGGCGGCCGCCGCCCCGGAGGAGCAGCAGGCCGCAGCGGGGGCCGACCGCTCCGCACAGGCCGCAACCCCTGCCGCCACCGCGGCAGCGGCCACGGCGGCCGGCCGTCCCCTCGGGGACACCCGCGCCCACCCGGACGCGGACCCGCCTTCCGGGAACCCCAAGAAGCCGCTGCTGGCCGCAGCAGGGATAGCGGGGGTCGTGCTCATCGCGGTCCCGCTGCTCATCCTGGCCAACAACGATTCCGACCGGACGTCGGACACGGTGGCGGTGACGTCCAAGTCGGACACGCTGCTCGACGAGAACCCCCTGGAGCCGCCACCGGTGCCCTACGCGCCGGCGGAGCCGGAGGAGGAAGAAGAGCCGAAGGAGGAGCCGAAGGAGGAACCCGAGGAGGAGCGCCCGGCCGCACCCCCGCCGGAACCCGTGGTGGAGAAGCCTGCCGAGACCGAGGAGCCGGAGCCGAAGAAGAAGGCCGAGGTGGTCGAGGAGGATCCTGCCGAGGAGGAGGAGGAGGAGGAGCCCGAGCCCGTCCGCAAGGAGACGCGGACCTTCACGGTCCGCAGCGCGGACACCGGCAAGTGCCTCAGCGCGGGGCAGGGCAAGGCCGGTGACCCGGTCGTGGTGTGGGACTGCAACGGGGCGCAGAAGCAGCAGTGGAGCTTCGCCAACGACAGTTCCGTCCGGATCGGGGACAAGTGCCTCGACCTGTTGAACGGTTCGACCGCGGCTGAGACCCACCTCATGCTCTGGCACTGCAACGGCACCGCCGGGCAGAAGTTCCGGCTCAACGCCAACGACGAACTGATCGCCCTGAACTCGGGCTACTGCCTCGACGTCTGGCACGGCAGGACCAACGGCACCAGGGTCACGCCCTGGATCTGCAACGGACAGCCCAACCAGGGCTGGAGCCGCCGCTGATCCGGGTTTCCCGGATCCGCCGGTCGCGGGGACGTGTCTGATCCCGGCGACCGGCACCCGGGGGCGCGTGCCCGGCGGCACCTGCCACCGGGCACGCGTGCTCCGGACCCGCCCACGGCGGACACCGAGCACGTGCGACTGCCGGCGCGACCCCGCGCGGGCCTGCGCCCCGTCCGGGCGTCCCTCTGCGATACTCGGTACCGTGGCGCCCGCACCCGACCCGGAAGCGATCTCGGCCGACCCGCCGTGGGCCATGCCCACCCCGCTGCTCACGCAGTCCTGGCTCGACCTGGCCTTCGTGCACTGGGCGGCAGATCCCGCCGACGTCGCTCCGCTGCTGCCCGCCGGCACCTTCCCCGACATCCTGGACGGTGTCACCTACGTCGGTCTGATCGCCTTCCGTATGCACCGGGTCGGGTGGTTCCGCCTCCCCGGAGTCCCCTATCTGGGGAGTTTCCCCGAGACCAACGTCCGGCTGTACTCGGTGGACGCCGAGGGACGCCGCGGCGTGGTCTTCCGCTCGCTCGAAGCCTCCCGGCTGATCCCCGCCCTCGTGGCCCGCGCCGGTTTCCGGCTGCCGTACGTGTGGGCCAGGATGTCGATCACCCGGGCCGGGGACACCGTCGCGTACCGCAGCGTCCGCCGGATGCCCGGACCCCGGGGCGCACACAGCTCCATCGACGTCCGGATCGGCGAACGGATCGGCGAACCGAGCGCGCTGGAGCACTTCCTGACCGCGCGCTGGGGCCTGCACCACGCCTTCTTCGGCCGGTCGATGTACCTGCCCAACAGCCACCCGCGCTGGCCGCTGCACCGGGCCGAACTGTTGCGCTGCGACGAGAACCTCGTGCGGGCGGCGGGGCTTCCCGCGCCCGACGGTGAACCGGCGAGCGTGCTGTACTCACCAGGCGTGCCGGTGCGCTTCGGCCGTTCCGCCCGCCCCGGCGGTCTCCCGACGCCCTGACGTCGGGGCCGTTGTCCCGCCCGGCTTTCCGGGGCCGCCGTCGAGGAAGCCCGCGGGGCGGCCGGGCCTCCACGCCCGGCCGCCCCGGAGCCGCCTTCGTCGGTACCGCTGGTCTCAGAAGGCCGGGCAGATCGCGTAGACGGTGACCGGCAGGGCCTGCGGGGCGTCCTCCTTCTCCTTCTCCCCCTTCTCCTCGCCGTCCTGCTTCGCTCCGTCCTTCTGCTCCTTCTTCGCCTGTGCCTCGGCCTCCGCGTCGACCTCGCCCCAGGCGCCGCCCTCCCCGCCGGTGCCGTCGCTCGTGGGCCGGGAACGGAAGGTCGTCACCTCGTCGTCGTGGTCGATGTCGACCCCGCCGCCGGTGGCGCGGAGGCCGGCCGGGCAGTGGGCCGTGACATCGCCGAAGCCGCGTTCGGTCGCGATGTGGCGGGAGGAGTCGTACGGAGCCGCGGCGGCTCGGGGCGATTCCTGCGGCGAGCGCGCCCACCAGTACGGTCGCGGTGGCCAGGGCACGGGTGTTGCGTCGTGTCGGATGCATGCCCTTACCCCTACCGGCGGCGGAAGGTGTGGCACGCGGGGCACACGCGGTCCCGTGTGCGCTTCCCCCCCCCCGTGCGGCGGTGCCGTGTCGGCCTGCGGCCGGCCCCTCCCGGGGCCGGCGCGGACGCACGCACGGTGCCGGTCAGCGCGCCCCGAAGTTCTGCGTCCACCAGGGCCCGCCGGACCCTTGCCGCACCCCGATGCCCACCTCCTCGAAGTCGCAGTTCACGATGTTGGCGCGGTGCCCGGGGCTGTCCATCCAGGACTTCATGACCTGGGACGGGGACTGCTGGCCGCGGGCGATGTTCTCGCCGTAGGTGCTCCACGGGTACCCGGCTGCGGTGATCCGCTCGCCCGGTCCGGAGCCGTCGGGGGACGTGTGCGAGAAGTAGTCGCGAGTTGCCATGTCCTCCGAGTGGCGCTGCGCGGCCTCGGCCAAGAGGCTGTTGGACCGCACGGCGCCGCAGCCGTTCTCCGCCCGCTCGCGGTTGAGGAGGGTCACCACCTGCTGCGCCGGTCCCGCAGCGGCCTCGGTGTCGGGTGCCGCGTTGCGCACCTCGGACGGTTCTTCGGCCGCCGAGGCGGGGGCGGGCTCGGACGGGCTCGGGGGCGGTTCGGCCGAGGAACTGCTCGTGCTCGGTTCCGGAGACGGCGAGTCGGAGGCGGACGCGCTGGGACTGGGGGAGGGGGACTCCGACTCCTCGGCCGACTCCGTCGGTTCGGCCTCCTGCGTGGCAGGTGTCTCGGGCGCGGGTGCGGCGGCGGGCGCGACCGTGCCGCTCCCGGGCGGCGAGTCGAGCAGCACCGCTCCCGTGCCGGCCGCCGCTACCAGTGCCGCCGCCGTGGACACCGCGACGACCGTGCGGCGCCGGCGCCGGAGCCGGTGGGTGCTGCCGTGCCGGCCACGGGGTCCCGTGCCGGCCGCCGCTTCCGGGCCCGGGAGGTCGGCGACCTCGGCTCCCACCGGAGTGGCCTCCTCGACCAGGAACGCACCCGCACCGGCCGCGGGCGGAACGAGTGCGAGCCCGGCCAGCAGGCCCTCGGCCGGCATCAGTCCGTCGGAGTGCCGCGCACAGGCGGCACACTCACGGGTGTGCCGGGCCAGCCGCTTCCGCCAGAGCGCGGTGGGGCGCCCGTCCCAGGTGGCGAGCTGAGCCGAGAGCGCCGGACAGCGCCGTCCAGCGGCCAGCGCGCGGACCACCGTGCGGGAGGCCTCCAACCGCTCCTTCATCCGCTGCACCCGCACCGCGGTGTGCTGCGGCGAGAGTTCCATCGCCCGGGCGACCTCGCTGCGGCTCAACTCGCCGGCCGCCTCCAGCCACCACAGGGACAGCAGCGCCCGGTCCTCCTCGTCCAGCCAGCGGGTCGCTTCGGCGGCCTCCCGGCGCTGCCCGCTCAACCCGAGTCGCAAGATGGTGAGCTCGACGAAGTCCCCACCGGGCTCTCGTGGGTCGTCGGCCTCCTGGAGGCCGCTCTCGGGCCGGGAGGAGCGCCACTGCCAGTGCGTGCGTATCTGGTTCATGGTCACGGCGACGAGCCAGGAGCGGAAGCTTCCGGGATCGCGCAGCGCACCGAGCCCGTTCAGCGCACGGAGCATCGTCTCCTGCACCACGTCGTCCACATCCGCATGGCCGTGCAGCGCCCTGCCGGCGATGTTGTAGACCAGCGGCAGGTAGGCGCCGACGAGTTGCTCCCTCGCCCGCCGGTCGCCCGCCTGTGCCGCCGCGATCATCGAGGTCTCGTGTTCGCTGTTCACACCCAGTCCACTTCCTTCGCCGGTTCCACGCTGGTCCGTTCCGGGCACCGGTACGCCCCGAACGCCGGGGAGACCTGGGGCCGTGGGCCCGGATAACGGAAATCCTGAACCCGTTCCGCTCCCGGCGGCAACGAGATCTGCGTCATGCGACAACGCCCGCTCCCCCTGCCGGACCGCTCCGCGCCGCCCCTGGAGCGGTTTCCCACGGGACCCGGCCCGCCGGGAGCGCACGCTCGGATGATCACGCGTTCGGGCGATCGCCCCCCTCCTGCGGATACGTACGGACGGCCCCCGCCGTTCAGCGCCACCGGACCGCGCACCGCTCCCCGCCTCTCGCCGCCCCGGAAGACCGCGCGCCCCGACGGGCCTGGCGCTGCCCCGCCCTGGCATGATCGAGGGCATGGCTGAACGTGTGAGCGCCGCCTGCGACGGGGCGTCGAAGGGTAATCCCGGCCCCGCGGGCTGGGCGTGGGTCGTCGGGGACGCGTCGGAGGCCCCTGCCCGCTGGGAGGCCGGGCCGCTGGGCACCGCGACCAACAACGTCGCCGAACTGACGGCGCTGGAGCGGCTGCTGGCGGCGACCGATCTCGGCACCCCGCTGGAGATCCGGATGGACTCGCAGTACGCGATGAAGGCGGTCACCACCTGGCTGCCCGGATGGAAGCGCAAGGGCTGGCGGACCGCTGCGGGCAAACCCGTCGCCAACCAGGAACTCGTCATGCGGATCGACGAGTTGCTGACCGGCCGCACGGTGGAGTTCCGCTACGTGCCCGCCCACCAGGTCGACGGCGACCCGCTCAACGACTTCGCCGACCGGGCCGCCAGCCAGGCCGCGCTGAGCCAGCAGGAGGCGGGCAGCGCGCTGGATTCCCCCGAGCCGCCGCCCTCCCCGACCCCCGCCGTCCAGCCCGGCGGGGCCCGGCGACGCACCGCCCCGGCGGCGGGCGGCACCTCGTCCGCGCGACGTTCCGCCACGGCATCCGCCCGCACCCTGAAGGCCAAGTTCCCCGGACGCTGCCGCTGCGGCTCCCCCTACGCGGCGGGGGAGCCCATCGCGAAGAATCCGGACGGGTGGGGACACCCGGGCTGCCGCACCTCCGCGACCCAGGAGGCCTGAGCCGGCTCGGTCGCCGCTGCCCACCGCGCGGTGGGCGGGCCCGTTTCCCGGCGGGAAGCCCGTCCCGCCCCCATCCGACTGCTCAGCCGCCGTCGGCGAGCGTGTAGTGGAAGACGCCCCAGGTGAGGTTGCCCTCGCGGCCGCCGTCGACCCAGTGCTGAAGGCCCTTCTTCATCTGCTCCAGGTACTCCTGGCCGACGGACCCCACCAGGCCCTCCGCCTCCTGCCGCCGGGTCTCCTCCAGCACCCGCGCGTAGTGGGTCATCAGATGCGCGCGGTGCTCCTCGAACCCCTCTCCCACCGGCAGGAAGCCCAGCCTGGAGAGTTCCCGGGAGTAGAACGCGGGCGAGCCCATGTGATCGAGGTGGATGCGGTCGAGAATGGGCCGGAGCACCGCGTTGGGACAGCCGTCCGTCGCCATCGGATCGGTGAAGATCAGGCTGCCGCCCGGTCTCAGGACCCGGGAGACCTCCTCCATGACCTGGACGCGGTTGCCGCTGTGCAGGAAGGCGTCCTGCGACCAGACGACGTCGACCTCGTTGTCGGGGAAGGGGACGTCCTCGAAGGAACCGTCGACGACCTCGATCCTGCCGGCCAGCCCGCGGGCGGCGTTCATCTCCTTGTGGCGCCGGTTCTCGACCTCGCTGAGGTTGAGTGCCACGACCCGGCACCCGTACGTGTCGGCGAGGTACCGTGCCGAACCGCCGTAGCCCGCCCCCAGGTCGAGCACCACGGACCGGGACGTCAACTCCAGCCTCTCGGCCATTCGCTCGACCGTGCGCCTGCTGGCCGCGGCGATCGGCTCGCCCTGCTGCTCGTACATGCCGATGTGGATGTCCTCGCCGCCCCACACGGTGGCGTAGAAGTTGTCCGCGTCGGACGAGTTGTAGTACCTGCGGGCGGTGCTCACGGCGCCCTGGTAGCGCTGCTCCGGCTCGTCCTCCATCCGGTACTCCTTTTCCGCCACGTGCACGAAGAAGTCCGGCTCGTCACCCCGGTAGGTGTGCTGGAAGTCGCCGTAGGTCTCCACCCGCTGGAACCCCACGTCCGACATGAGGCGCCGGGTGTAGTTCTTGCGCAGCGGGAACATGTTGAGGTGGTAGACGGACTCGTCGGGGAAGGCGTACCGCATGCGGCACAGGCCCTCGTCGACGTACTCCGGCTCCACGGTGATGTCCTCGCCGCAGTAGTAGTACGTGTGCTTGCTGGTGTACCCGTCGTCCAGGATCGAGTCGTAGTTGCGCTGATCCAGGATGAGGATGCCGTCGTGCTTCAGCATCGCGTAGAACTCGGCCAGCGCCTTGCGCCGGTCCCGTTCCGAGAAGAGGTGGGTGAACGAGTTGCCGAGGCACACGATCGCGTCGTACTCCCCGTGCACGTCGCGGTTCAGCCAGCGCCAGTCGGCCTGAACGACCCGGAGTATGTGCCCGCCGTCCTTGACACCGTTCCCGAAGGCCCGGGACAGCATCTCCGCGCTGCCGTCCGCGCTGACGGTGTCGAACCCCGCCGCCAGCAACTGCACGGAGTGGAAGCCGGTGCCGGTGGCGACGTCGAGGACGCTCCGTACACCCCACTTGCGCAGCAGGTCGATGAAGAAATCGCCCTCGCTCTCTGCTCTCTTCTCCCAGTCTATGAGTGAGTCCCATTTCTCGACGAAACTCGGAACGTACTCCTCGGTGTAGTGCCCGGTCTCTCGTACTTCGACGGGATTCTCGCCGAACTCTTGCGCCGGTTGCACGATGATGGGAAACCCTTCAGTTGTGGAGGATCACGCCCTGCCCGCGGCTCAGGCCCCAGGCTTCGGGAGCTGCACGGTCTGAGCACATCGCTATCCATGTTCGAAAGATCTATGCCTGCAACTTCCCTGCGCACAGGCGATTTTGACCCGAAACAGCGGTCTGGCCAGTGACGTCTCGATCTGAGATTCCCGAGCGGGGTAAGGGGCACTGACGCCGGGCGTGCCGGACATCCGGCCCACGTGCCCCGGGTGGGCCACCCCCGCGCCGTACGCCGCGACGATCCCGCCGCCGCCCGGTGCGGAACGCCCTCCCGGTGCCGCTGTGCGGCGCTCCCCGCGGCGCCTGCGGCACCGGTTCGGCTGCCTCTCCGGCGAGTGGGGAAATTCGCTTCCGCGGTACTCTCCGGGACTGCTGCGGACCCTGTGGGAAGGCCGCGGAAGGATTCTTCGCGGGTGTCCGCGCGTTGATGTCGAGAGCGTGCAGGCCGGGCGTCGTGGAACCGTGGAGAATGGCGCGGATCGTCAGGGGAAGGCGCGGCGGCGAGTGCTCCGGAAGGGATGGGTGCACGCCTCCCGCCGCCGCGGAAGGCTGCCCCACCACGTCTTCGGTGTGGGCCCCGGCCGCGTCCCGGTTTCCCGGAACGCGGCCGGATCATTCCGTCGTCCGCGCGAATCCGTGTGCCGGGGGCGGGGGCGGGGGAACACGCTGAACACCTGGCGGGGCGCGGTGCGGCGTCTCAGGGCAGCGCGGAGTCGCGGGGGCCGGGGACCAGGGTCATTGCACGAACAGGATCGGTCCGGTTCGTCGGTCTCGTGTGTGACGTGACGTCATGTACCGGTGTGTGGCGGGGTGTCCCTGGAAAGAAGTGCAGGCACGGCCGTCGGTGATCATGTGGTTGTCGAAGACCCATGAGAACCGAGCGAGACCGTGCCTGCCCAAACATCATCGCCCATGCCCGCCGGACTGGGAAAACTGGCCCTTCCGAACCCTCACGTCGCCCTGCAGAATGCCGCTGACCTGCGGCGCTTCCTGATATGGATACCAGATCCGCGCGGCCTGCGAGGACGGAGGTATCCGATGCTCCCGCTGTTGTGCGCGGCGGCC